>URQU01000013.1 GCA_900550055.1 uncultured Coriobacteriaceae bacterium
ATGCCGCGGATGTCCTCGTCCAAGCGCTCGCGCGGGAAGCGGTACGCGGGGATGCCGTAACGGATCATGCCGCCCAGCTGCTTGCGTTCCTCGAACACGTCAACGTCGTGGCCCATCAGGGCGGCGAAGTACGCGCAGGTCAAACCGGACGGGCCGCCGCCCACGACCGCCACGCGGCGGCCGGTTGCGGGCAGGCGCTTCGGCACGGGCACCTGGTCGGCGCGCGCGTGCTCGCAGGCGAACTCCTTGATGCCGCGGATGTTGAGCGGCGCGTCGATGAGCGTGCGGCGGCAACGTTGCTCGCAGGGATGCTCGCACACCAGGCCGCACGCGGTGGGGAACGGGTTGTCCTTGCGGATCATCTGCACGGCACCGGCGTAATCGCCCTGCGCCACCAACGCGATGTAGGCGGGCACGTTCACATGCGCCGGGCAGAACGTCTCGCACGGCACCGACTGGCCCACGCTGCGCTGGCATTCATGCTTGCTCACGTGGCTTTCAATCTCGGCGGCGAAGGCATCCAGGCCTTCCAGCAGGGCGTTCGCCGACTCGTAGCCGATGGCGCAATCCGACGTGTCGCGCACCATCTCGGCCAGCGCGCGCATGCGCTCGACCTCGGCGGCGTCGGCCTGGCAATCCACCAGATGGCGCAGCATGCTTGCCAGCTGGGGCAAGCCGTCGCGGCACGGCACGCATTTGCCGCACGTTTGCAGCGCGCCCTCCTCGAGCAGCGTCAGCTGCTGCGCCAGAGGGCACATGCCCGGCGGCATGGCGTCGACGCGACGCTTCTGCCGGTCCAGGAACCCGCCGATGCGGGCATCGTCCGCCGAAGCGGGCGCAATGGACAATCTCGTCATTTCTCCCCCGTTTCGCCTGCTTATGCAGGCTTGCAACGCTTGCATGGGGACGGCAATGGCACAAGCCGCCCCATCGTACTCCTAATGTTTTGATACTTGCGCAGTATCCTATGACATAAGGCGAAGGCTCAGGTTTCGGTCTTGTTAACCCTCCGAACGAACACAAGCCGCAAAGCGAAAAAAACCGCCGCCCGAAGCGCAAGCCGAAAACGGCGAACGCTCCAAGCGACGGCCCTTAAAACCCGCCGGACGCATCAACCGGACACTTCGGGGACGTAACAATATCTGTCAGGAGCCAGCCCCGAAAAGCCCAAGCGCCTCGAACGCGCAGCGTTACCTGCCCGAGCAATCCGAACGCTTCAGATGCGCAGCATCAATCGCCCGAAAAGCACGCATCTCAGACGCATGGCCCTACGCGCCCGGGGCCTCCGCCCCACGCGGGTCCGCGCCCCTTCCGCGCAAAACCCGCCTTACAGCGCGGCCTTGATGGCGCGAGACAGGTCCTCGAAGGTCTCGTACGCGGGGATCTCCGGATGCTCGGCCTTGATGGTGACGGTGCTGCGGAACAGGAAACCCGCCTTCGACGCCTTGATCATGCCCAGGTCGTTGTAGCTGTCGCCCGAGGCGATGGTCTCGAAACCGCAGGAATGCAGCGCGCGGACCGTGGTCAGCTTCGTCTGATCGCAGCGCATGCGGTAGCCGGTGATGGTGCCGTCGTCAGCGACTTCCAGCGTGTTGCAGAAGATGGTCGGCCAGCCGAGCTTCTCCATGATGGGCTGGGCGAACTGCTCGAACGTGTCGCTGATGATGATCACCTGGGCCTGCGCGCGCAGGTCGTCCAGGAACTCCTTGGCGCCGGGAACGGGCTGGATGTCGGCGATGACCTCCTGGATCTGCGGCAGGCCCATGCCGTGACGGCGCAGCACGTCCAGGCGGAACTTCATGAGTTTGTCGTAGTCGGGCTCATCGCGCGTGGTGCGCATAAGGTCGGGGATTCCGGCCTTCTCCGCGAACGCGACCCAGATCTCCGGTGCCAGCACGCCTTCCAGGTCCAGACATACGATATTCATTCCCATGAGGGTTCCTTTCACGTTGTCGTTGCTTTCGCAAGCCTTCTATGCGCATAAGCATAGGCTAGCTCGCCGGCGTGCCCACCCACGTTCCGGCCAGTGCCGCGAGCGAAAGGGGAAACGGCACCCGATAAGGCAATCGCGTCGCTGACAGATAACGCTACGTCCCCAAAGCGTCAGGCTTATGACGAAACGCCGGCAACCCGCGGCGTTGCGCTATCATCGGCTCATCCGTTCGATATGGAAGGGGACCGATGGCGCGGTTGTTCATTGTCGAGGACGATGCCTCCTTGCGGGAGAATCTTGTGCGCATGCTCAAACTCAAGGGGCACGAATGCCTTTGCTGCGGGTCGTTCGCGAACGCCGCGGGCGAGGCTTTGACCGCATGCCCCGATTGCGTCCTGCTCGATCTTTCGCTCCCCGGCGCGTACGGCCACGAGGTCTGCCGCTCCATCCGCCAGGAAAGCAACGTCCTCATCATCGTCCTGACCTCCTCCGATAGCGAGTTCGACGAGGTCATGAGCATGAACGTCGGTGCGGATGACTACGTGGTCAAGCCGTATCGCCCCGCCGCGCTGCTTGCCCGCATCGACCGCGCGCTTGCGCGCAGCGGCTCTGCCGATTCGGCGCGCAGGCAGCTGGAACGTGACGGCGTTTTGCTCGACCCCGTGCGGGCCGAGGTGTCGTATCGAGGCAAAACCGTCGATCTGTCGCGCAACGAGCTGCTGATCTTGCGCATCCTCATGGAGAATGCAGGCTCCATCATCTCGCGCAGCGAGCTGATGGACGAGCTGTGGCAAACCGACGCGTTCGTCGACGACAACACGCTCACGGTGAACGTGAACCGCCTGCGCCGTAGCCTGCAGTCCGCAGGCATCCCCGATGATTTCATCACCACCCACCGCGGCCTGGGCTACGCGGTCCGATGAACGCCTCGATTCGGGAAAACCGCACACCTGATGCGGCATCCAACCCGCCCGCCGAACCGCCACGCACCCCCGCGCCCGCGCAACCCGCCGCCGACGGCCGCGCCGACCGTCCGGAGCGCGCCTACTCCTTCGGCGCATACCTCCGCTCGCACGCCGGTTTCGCGCTCGGAGCGGTCGCCCTGGTAGCCGTCGTTGCAGGCATCATGGCCGTCACCGGCTCGAACGCCTCGGCGATCGCGCTCGTTTCCTTCTGCGAAGCGGCGTTCGCTTGCGTTGCGCTTGCCGCGGGGTTTTTGCGCGATCGCGAGTTCTACCAGCAGCTGGACCTGTTCTGCGACTCGCCCGAAAACGCACGCTGCCTCTCATCGATCCTGGACGAGCCGCGCACCTTGGAAGGCTCCATCGCCTACCGTGCGCTTGCCGTGCAGGGAAAAGCCGCCTCCGACGAGCTAGCCGCACGATCACGCGACATGAAGGAGTACCGCAACTACATCGAGCTGTGGGTGCATGAAACCAAAACGCCCATTGCGTCGGCGCAGCTAGCGTTGGCAAGCCTTCATGGGCCCGAGGTCGGCAAGGTCCGCGGCGACCTCGATCGCATCGAATCGCGCGTTGAGCAGGCGCTTTACTACGCACGCTCGGCAACCTTAAGCGAGGACTTCTCCATCGAGGAGCTCAACCTTGCGGCCCTCGCGCGCAAAGCGTGCCGCCAACGGTCCCGCACGCTCATCGGCGCAGGGGTCTCGCTCGAGTTCGCCATCGACGAGGCGCTCGAAGTGCTCGCCGATGCGAAATGGACCGACTTCATCATCGGCCAGGTCCTGGAGAACTCGGCGAAGTACGGCGCGCAGACCATCCGGTTCGAAGGCACGGCGAAGGATGCGGGCACGAAAGACGGCTGCATCGAGCTGCTGGTCGCAGACGACGGCGACGGCATCCCCGCCGCCGACGTGCCGCGCGTGTTCGACCGCGGCTTCACGGGAAGCCGGGGCCGCACGCATCACAAGGCAACGGGCATGGGGCTGCACCTGGCCGCCGTGGCCTGCGAAAGAATGGGCCTTGGCCTGCGCATTTCCTCAGAAGAGGGAACGAGCACCACCGTCGCGTTGACCTTCCCCCTCGACCGTACGCGCATGGATCTGGCGGGATCCTAGCCGGCGCCCATTGCAAACCGCGATCCGCCCGCGCACTGCCCGTCGGCGCCTACGGCGACGAACCTTACAGAATCGTAAGTTTGCGGTAAGGCCCTTCGATGGCTCCATTTTCGCGAGCGCCGCATCATGGGGATATACCGAACCGAAGAGAAAGGAATCCCCATGACCATGGTTACCGCAACCCCTCCGGCAGGCATCGCGAACGCGGGCACGTCCGACAACCGCAACGTCCTGCTCTCCGTGCGCGACGTTCGGAAGGTCTACGGCTCGCGCGAAGCCGTCACGCGCGCGCTCGACGACGTGTCGTTCGACATCTGCGAAGGCGAGTTCGTTGGCGTGATGGGCCCATCGGGCTCGGGCAAGAGCACACTTTTGAACTGCATCTCCACCATCGACACCGTGACCAGCGGGAACATCATCTTGAGCGGGCTCGACATCACGCAGCTGCGCAGCCGTCAGCTCTCCAAGTTCCGCCGCGACGACCTGGGCTTCATCTTCCAGGACGCGAACCTGCTGGACACCCTGACCGGTTTCGAGAACATCGCCCTGGCCCTTACCATCAAGGGAGAGAAGGCCGATGCCGTCCGCGCGAAGGTCGATAGCACCGCGAACATGCTCGGCGTGACGGACGTCCTGCAGAAATACCCGCGCCAGATGTCGGGCGGCCAGCGCCAACGCGTTGCCGCGGCGCGCGCCATCGTCGCCGCCCCGAAGCTGGTTTTGGCCGACGAGCCCACCGGTGCGCTCGATTCGCGCAACGCCGCAGTCCTCCTTGAAACCCTCGAGGTATTGAACGCAAAGCTGCATGCCACCATCATGATGGTCACGCACGATGCGGTCGCGGCCTCCTACGCCGATCGCATCCTGTTCATCAAGGACGGCAAGCTGTTCAACGAGCTGCGCCGCGGCGATGACGCCCGGACCGATTTCTACCAGCGCATCCTCGAGGTCCAGGCGTTCCTTTCCGGCAAGCAGGGCGACTCTCCCGCGGTCGGGTTCGCACCCTCGCACGCCGCCGAGCCGCACAACTAGGCGATGGTCATCATGTTGATGAAACTTGCCTTGCGCAACGTGCGCCGCAGCATGCGTGACTATGCTGTGTATTTCGTTACCCTGACTTTGGGCGTGGCGGTGTTCTACGCCTTCAACGCCATCGAGGACTCGCGCGTGCTGTTCGAGGCCCAGGAAGGCGCCGCGAACGTATTCCTATCATCCGGTGCGAGCATTTTCGACATCCTCTCGCAAGTCATGACCTATTTCAGCGTCGTCGTCGCCGTGGTTTTGGGCTTTTTGGTCCTGTACGCCAACCGGTTCGTTGTTCGGGCGCGCAAAAAAGAATTCGGCACGTACCTGCTGCTGCGCATGAGCCCTCGTCAGGTTTCCTCGGTGGTGCTGATGGAAACGCTGATCGTCGGCGTGATCGCGCTGCTGGTAGGCCTTGGGCTGGGCTTTTTGATCTCGCAGGCGATCGCCTTTGCCACGGCGGGCCTCATCGGTGTGGCCATCAGCGACTACCATCTGCTGTTCAGTGCCCGCTCCGCCGAGCTGACCCTGGGATGCTTCGCGCTCATCTTCGTTGTGGTCGCCCTGTTCAACGCCGTGCAGATTTCGCGCTGCAAGCTTGCCACGCTGCTTTCGGCCAACTCCCGCAACGAGCGCATGCCCGTGCGCAACCCCATCGTCTGCCTCATCGTATTCGTGCTGTCGTGCCTGATTCTGGCGAAGGCGTATGCCGAGCTCAACGTCGACGGCCTCGTGTACTTCGGCGAACACTTCCGCACCGCAACTGCGCTGATGCTCATTGGCACGCTGAGCCTATTCTGGTCGGCATCGGGGTTTTTCATCCTGCTGATCCAGCGTTTGCGGGGCGTGTACTTCAAGGGTCTCGCCATGTTCACCATGCGCCAGATCGCGACGAAGGTGAACACTGCGTTCGTGTCGCTGTGGTCCGTGAGCATCCTTCTGTTCTTCAGCATCGTCGTGTTCTCGACAGGCTTCAGCTTGGCGTCGCTGTTCTCCGATCAACTGGAAGAGAACACCCAGTTCGACGCATCCATCCGCGCGAGCCTGATGTCACTTGACATCTCCGACATGGAGGCGGTGCCAGCCGAGCAGTACGGCGGAGAAGAGGAGAAGGCAGCCGCGATCGAGGAAACCGAAGCCCAGCGCGACGAGATTTCCCACCTGTGGCAGGCGAGCGACGGCTCCACTGCTGCGTATCTCAAGTCGCTCATCCCCGATTGGGACGAGCGCGTGACCGGCTCCGCCCAGGTGGACACGTGGCTTGCGAACGATTTGACAAACAAGCAGCTTACCGATGCGTGCGGATTCACGCTTGCACAGATCGGCTCCGACGATAACTCCAGCATGGCCGACGAGGGCGTGCAGTACGTTTCGTTGTCCCAGTTCAACGCTGCACGGCAACTTGCAGGCGAAAAACCGATCGAGCTTGCTGCAGACGAATACCTGGTCGACAACACGGTCGATAAATCTACCGACTACGCGAAGGCCCTTGGCCAGAAAGGGCGCACCATCACCGTCGACGGCCATGAGCTGACCGCATCGGGGCAGGTTGTCTCGCAATCGCTCCAGGTAAGCAGCATGAGTTGCTTGATCGCCGTGCTGGTTGTTCCCGATGAATTGGCAGCCGAGAGGTTTGCCGCGGGCGATCTGCCGTACTTGAGCGAGCTGAACGTCAACCTGGCAAGTGATTCGCAAGAGCAGGCCATGAAAGACCTGATGGCTGAATACGGGAAGGCCGTCCCCCCGAGCGAAGAGCATGCCGAAATGGGCTTGACCTATGAGTCCGGCGCATGGCCGGTGTCCTATTACGATACGAGCGAAAGCGTTATCGCCGACAGCATGGGGCTTAAGCTGCTCTTGGTTTACCTGGCGCTCTATATCGGGTTCGTCTTCCTCATGACCACCGCGGCGGTTCTTTCCGTCCAACAGCTCTCCGAGGTAGCGGACAGCATCCCGCGCTATCGCCTGCTTGCCCAGCTAGGGTGCGACAGGGCCATGATTTTGCGAAGCTTGCGCACGCAGATCGGCATCTACTTCGTGGCTCCACTTTTGGTTGCAGGATGCCACTCCGCATGTGCTATCAGGCTTCTGTACAAGAACCTGCTATCGCTTTGGGGCACAGGGGCTGTTACCAGCACGCTTGCCGTCGGTGTTGCCCTGGTGGTTGCGGTGTACGCGATCTACCTGGCGTCGACGTACCTGGTTGCACGATCGGCAGTGACCTCCGGCTCGGGCAAGAAGCTGCTTGCGTAGCCGAACACCGAAACGAGAAAGGGGCGGTTGCCTGCGAACGATTCGCACGACGGCCGCCCCCTACTTCACGCGCAAAACCACGTATTCGTTCAAATTGCCCGTTTTACCATCCGCCTCGAAACGGCTTACAAGGTCCGCAGAATCCGCCACCATCGCCAGCAGCCGCTCGATTTCCGGCTCGTCGAAATGGTGGCAATAGCGGTACAGCCCCTGCGTATCCTGCCAACCCAACAGATAATCGTTCGGCGGCAGCTCGGGAATCCCCAGCTCAGCACGCGCACAGCTCGTGGTTTCCTTCGCTTTCCTCGCCAGCTTATCGCTGTTCAGGAATCGCCAGAAGCTCACTGCCACGAACCCGCCCGGGCGCACCTTCGCGATAAGCGCGCGCAACAGCCCCGCCCGCCAACGCTCCAGCGGCACATGATGCATGAACCCGAACGACACCGCCAAGTCGCACGACGCATCCGGCGCCTCAAGCGCCTTCCGAAGGCAACCGGCGGAAAGCCGCTCGATCGCGTCAAGATTCTGGAAGCTCATTCGGGACAACGCATCGGATTCGTTTCGTTCCCCGGCTTCCACCAACGGATCGCAATTGTCCACCGCATAACCCGACAGCATCCTGTTAGGCAAGGCGTCCGCCAAATACCGCTCGAAACGCAGATTGCCGCAAGCCAAGTCGAGCACACACAGCGGCTCACGCTCAGCTACCTGTGCATTTTGGCTGCCAGCATCAGCGTCTTCGGCAGCGCACGCGTCTCGGCGGACCGAGCCCTCAGCGGCCCCATTCGCGGCAAGCAAAACCCCAGGTTTGCAATCAGTTTTCTCTCCTGCCAAGCCCATAACCTCGAGCAAGCGCACCCAACCCTGCCACGGTGACTGCCGCGTCTGCGAGAACGATTCCGCGTTTGCGCGATAAAACTCCCCGGTCAGCGCGCACAGCCGCAATGCCAGCACCTCTTCGGCACCCTTTGCCGCACCATCGCTCGCCACAAGGTCTTCAGCCGCATCGGCCGCGCAAGCTTCGCCGCCGCTTGCGACCGCAAACGCTTGCTCGCGGTTGGCGCCCCCACGCAGTTCCATATTCCTACGACTCGCGCATCTCTCGGGCGCACTGCGCCAGCACGGCAACGAAGCGATCCACATCTTCAGGAGTATTGTGATGGAAGAAGCTCACGCGCAGCGTTTCCTTGCCCTCGCGAAGCGGGATGCCTGCCGCCTGCAACGCCAGCGGATGCTTCGGACGCCACGTGCCTGGCGCGACGGTGGTGTGGTTCTCTTCGCACGCCGACGCGCGCGACACGCACACGCGGCGGCCGGAAAGATATTTCACCGATACGACATTCGGCAGGCCGGGCACGCTGACGCTCAGAATGTAGGGGCTTCCGCCTTCGGGCGCATGCACAACCGCATCGGGAATCTCGCGCTTCAAGCCCTCGATGGCGCGCTCGCGAAGGCTTGCGGCGTATTCCATGTCCGTTTCCATATGCGCCGCAGTGATACGCACGGCTTCTGCCATGCCCACTGCAAGGAACACCGGCTCGGTGCCCGAACGCAAACCGCGCTCCTGGTTACCGCCGAACGCGGTGGTGTGCATGGGGAGGCCGCGCTGCACATACAGGATGCCGATGCCGCGCGGCCCGCCGATCTTATGCGCGCCCGCCGTAAGCAGTTGCACACCCCATTCACGAGGGTCGACAGGCATCTTGCAAAACGCCTGCGTGGCATCGCAATGTAGCGGCACGCCCGGCGCCAGCTCATCACGCAACTGCGCGATTTCGGGGATGGGGAAGATCCAGCCCGTCTCGTTTTGCACGCGCATCACCGAGATAAGCGATGTGGGACCGTCCTGCAACTGCTCGGCCAGCTGCTCCATGTCGAAGCAACCATCCGGCGCATCGACGTAGCGGCAATCCCAATCAAGGTCGCGTCGCATGCCGCGAACGGTTCGGGTCACCGACGAATGCTCCAACGTGGAGGTGATAATCTTGCCCGGGTTCTCACGCTGAGCCAAGCACGCCCCGCGTATGGCCAGGTTATTCGACTCCGTCGAGCCGGACGTGAAGTAAATCTCATCAGCATCAACGCCAAGCACATCGGCGATGGCTGCGCGGCTGTCCTCGAGCATTTCCTTGGCGCGGCGCCCTACCACATGCGGCGACGAAGGGTTGCCCCAGCCGTCCATCATGACCTCGTGCATGCGCGCAAGCACCTCAGGATAAGGAGACGTTGTTGCGGCGTTGTCCAGATATGTAAGCGGCTTGTCCACGGGCATTCCCATCGTTGCTTCGTTTCGTTCTTTTCCTTAATTCTAACGTGGCCGTTTAAATGGCACTAAGCCAACATCACTTGGGAACTGATTTCTCGATAAGCGGATAATGCCTGGTCAGCAGCCTTTTTGACACACCATCGATAAGCGCTCTGCATCATCTAAGCCCCAACCTGTTGAGCATTTGCATGGAACCGCCGCGTATGTTCCGCAAGGCCTTCACGTATATGCCGACATCGCGCAGAAAGAACCGATGTCGAGTGCTCCCCAAAGTTGACACGCACGTGTAGGCATTTCGGCGTAAGCGTTGATGCCGCGCCTTTTCCCTTTTGCGCTATGCCGTACAATACCGCCTATGGAAAAGACACTGCATAACATCCTCGGCGAGATCCGCCGCACCAACGCCCCGCTTGCCCCCGATGCGCTCGATCGCATCATCCGCGCCCGAAACCGTGAGGTGGCCGGTCCCGTCCGCTATGTGGCGAAGAAGAAGCTGCTGCCGTTTTATCAAGAGGCGAAGGAACACCGCCCCGAACAATGGCGCACTTGGAGCGTCTCGCCCGCCGAGGAAGCCCTGCTGGTGCGAACGCTGCAGGTCAAACCGCGGCGCACCGCATCCGGCGTAGCCACCGTCACCGTGCTCACGAAGCCCTGGCCGTGCTCAAGCGCGTGCCTGTACTGCCCCAACGATGTGCGCATGCCCAAAAGCTACCTGCACGACGAGCCGGCCTGCCAACGCGCCGAGCGCAACTGGTTCGACCCGTATCTGCAGGTCACCGCCCGTTTACGCACGCTGCATCAAATGGGGCACGTCACCGATAAGGTGGAGCTCATCGTGCTGGGCGGCACCTGGAGCGACTACCCGGAGGCATACCAAATCTGGTACATGCACGAGCTATTCCGCGCCCTGAACGACATGGGCTGCGAAACCGCGGTGGAGCGCGAATCCGAAACGCGCCGCAAGCAATACCGTGACGCCGGCATAGCCTGCGAGCGCGACGACCTTGCCAACTGGGCTGCCGAAGCGCAAGCGCGCGTCACCACCGGCGACGCCTCATATAACGAAACCGTCCGAGACCTGTACGCCTGCGGAGCCCACGCGGACGGCAACGGCTGGGCCGCCGTCGCGCAATGGCAGACCGCAACGTTTTCCCAGCTGGAAGCCCTGCAACGCGAAAACGAGGCCGCAGAGCACCGCTGCGTGGGCCTTGTGGTGGAAACCCGCCCCGATGCCGTCACGCCCAAACGGCTTGCCACGTTGCGCCGCCTAGGCTGCACGAAGCTGCAGATGGGCATCCAAAGCCTCGACGAGCGCATCCTTGCCGCAAACCATCGAGGCATCGGCGTCGATCGCATGCAGCAAGCCTTCGAGCTCGCCCGCATCTTCGGCTTCAAAACGCACGCGCACTTCATGACGAACCTGCTCGGCGCAACACCAGAAAGCGACGCCGCCGATTATCGGCGCATGGTCGAGCATCCCGCCTTCAAACCCGACGAGATCAAGCTGTACCCCTGCGCGCTCGTGGACGGCACGGGCTTGGTAGCTCATTGGCGCGACGGCAGCTGGCGCCCCTACACCGAGCAGGAGCTTGTCAACCTGCTAGCCGAAGACGTGCTGGTCACGCCGCCGTTCACGCGCATATCGCGCATGATCCGCGATATATCGGCGCACGACATCATGACCGGCAACAAGAAGGTGAACCTGCGCCAGCTGGTCGACCTGGAGCTTGCGAAGCGATCAGAACCGGTGCAGGAGATCCGTTCCCGCGAAATCGCCTTCGGAGCCGCCGCAAACGACGAGCTCTCACTTTCGGAAATCGCCTACGAAACGACGAACACCCATGAGGTGTTCCTGCAGTGGGTCGCTCCCGGCAACCGCATCGCAGGCTTCCTGCGCCTGTCCATGCCGAACGCCGACTACATCGACGCACACGTCACTGCCCTGCCTATCGATGCCGGCGAGGCCATGATCCGCGAGGTGCACGTATACGGACGCGTTGCCGGCCTGCACCAAGGTGGCGAGAACGCCCAGCATCGAGGCCTCGGCCGCATGCTCATCGAGCGAGCCTGCGATATAGCCCGCGAAAACGGCTACACCGCCATAAACGTGATCAGCGCCATCGGCACACGCGGCTACTACCGCAAGCAAGGCTTCACCGACAACGGGCTGTACCAGCAACGCAGCCTATAAGACGCAAGGCGGGCATCGACGCTTTCGTCCTACAAGACCGCTGTCTTTGATCGCATGCAGAGGCCCGCTAACTTCCGCATGTCGCGGCTCACACTGCGCGAACGCCCACTTCTCGCAGATACAGCTCGCCAGTTTCGCGCCGCTCGAATACATTCGCACTTTCCGCAAGCGCGACACCGGGACACATTTCCCGCAATGCCGCAACGCTGCCCAACGGAATCGCGGCGCTCGGGACGCCTTCGTCAAACGAGCACGGCACACCGGCCGCGCAGGCCCAATCGCGCACGTGCGCCGCGTCATCCCCGAAAGCCTTCGCACATTTCAGCAAGCGGTCGCCTTCGTCGGCCTCAAGCCACGGATAATGCGCCCACACCCCATCGTCGCAGGTGAACACCTTATTCTGCTGATACACCTGCCCCGTATTCTTGTTGTCGGAACTGCAATAATGCACACCAAGCAGCAAGCTCTCACGCACAGCATATTCCATCAACGTCAACGCCTCAGCCTCGCTACCCGCAACAGGGACACCGCCGCCGTACCAGTAGTCATACAAGTAGTTGAAAGGGTGCTTGCGCAGCTCAAACCCACGATCACGAAACGCTTCCGCATTGCACAGCGGAAAACAGAACTCCAACAGGTTCACGCCACGCACGCCCATGTCGTCCAAGCGCACAAGCAGCTCCTGCATCTCGGAAAGCGTGCCGGGGATCACCGGCATCTCAACCATCACATCGGGCAGCGACGAAACGGCGGCCTCGATTCGCCCAAACACGGGTGCATCGGGGCGCGCGACATCCTCAGGCTTGATGCTAAATCGTACCTCATCAAGTCCCGCATCAGCCAACGCATCCAAGCACGGATCATCCAGCAAGTCACCGCACGTGTATAGGCGGATATGCACCTCGGAATACAGTTCCTTTGCACGCCTCACGAACGCGACAACCGACTCCTTATGCAAAAGCGGCTCGCCACCCGTTATCGCCAGGCAATCGAACTGGGCACCAACTGCAGCAGCCTGCTCAAGCTCGGCCACGATATCCCGACGGTGCGACAAGAAGTACTCGTAGCGATCCTGATTCGGGTTGAAGCAGAAATAGCAATGTCGCGTGCAACGCAAATCAACGAAAAACGTAGCCGTGCGCTCGCCCGTGCGGCACGCCAAGCATGCCGGTGAAATCCATCCATGCCATAGTGACCCGCCGCCGTTTTCGCAATGGCAACCACACATCGCCGCCGTTTGCGAACGCCGCTTGCGCGGGCACGACTCCGCCACCTCAAAGGGGATTCCAAACGCAGCAACCGCATCCTCATAGTCGTGCTCAACCTGATCAAACGCCTGTGCATACTCGCGAATATCCACAAATCCCCCCTTAAAGCAAAACGCTACTCAGCCGAAAGCTCCGCCGCCAACTTCTCAACATGCGCAGCGTCAACATGCGCAAACGCCGCCATAGCACCTGCAAACGCAGCGTAATACGCACGGATATCTTTGCGAATCACCTCATCAGCAAACGCATCGACCCACGTCAGCACATGATTTCGCAGAAAGTCGCTCTGGGTACGAAGCGTCTTCGCCGCATCCTCATCGCGTCCGTCAGCATACGCCTCATAAACGCACTGACTCATACGCGCCATAAAATCCATCATCGCGGAAACATGATCGTCGGGAAAATGCTGCTCGGTCTGCAGCCTGAAACCCGCCTGATGATAGAACGACCGAACATCAAGCGTGCTTCCCCTGAACAGCATGCCGTCGGTACTGGTATACGGAGACTCCCAGGGACGAACGTAGCTATCGCCAGGAACCTGAAACAACTTGGGGAAATCTTCTTCCATGGCCGCTGTCGCCTTGGAAACCGCATCCCCTTCGCTATGTTCACCCACGCACGCAACCGCTTCGGCAACGCACTCGGTCATCGTGCGGAGGGAAAGGCCCACGCTCTTCTCTGAAAGCCCCTCATCAGCGGCCACCTTACCGGCAAGCCACGCCAACGCGCCTGCCGTGTTCTCGCCGAAAAGCTGCGCAGCTGACGCCTCATGCACTCCGTCGCCGAACACCACATGAAAGGCGCCATATAAATACGCACGGCGTGCCAGCGTCATGGCAATGCGTTTTTCCTCGTCTTTGCTGTCCATCCCCGCTCCTTCTGCGCCGTCGCCATCCAGGGCGCGACACAACGAACCTGAAACAAAACCGCCGCATCGAGCAAACAGCGCGATGCGGCGGCAATCAACCTATTACCAGGTCAGCTCACGCGCTTCCTGGCTAAACGCGCAGTCCTTCGCCTTAATCAAGACGTTCGGATGCGTTTCCTCGGGCGAGGGCAGCACCACGATGCTACCGTTATCCAAGTCGCTACCATACTTCGCGCGCAGCTCATCCATGTCGCCAAAATCAAGCGCACGGTTCGGGCAGCCAGCCACGCAAGCAGGCTGGGAGCCCTCTTGACGCAGGCCATAGCAGCCGTCGCACTTACCGGAAACACCCTTTTCCGGGAAGTACTTCGGCTGGCCATACGGGCAGCTCATCACACACATGCGACAGCCGATGCACTTGCTCTGATCCTGAATCACCGTGCCGTCGGCAGCCTTGTAAATGGCGCCCGTCGGGCAATTCTTCAGGCAAACAGGGTCCTCGCAGTGATTGCAGCTAAACGTGTAGCTAAAGCCCTGCACCTTAGGGAACTCGCCAACCGTGTAGGAATGCGCCTCGCGATACAGCGTGCCAACCTCAAGACGGTTCTTGTCCTTGCACACAACCTGACAAGCGCGGCAACCAGTGCAGCGGCTTTGGTCTAAATAGAATCCAACGCTCATGATTCACTCTCCTCTTCCGCAGCTCTAGTTTGCACTCCAGCGAGCCGGCTTGTCGCAGTCGCGGCCAAGCGGAGCGCCGGTGTACTTCTCGACATTGCAGATCTGGTTGTTGTAACCAGACACGCCCATGCCACTGTACTCGCTACCGATCAGATAGTTGTCGGAGCCAGCCATATCGATGCCGGTCTCTTCATCGACGTCAACCCATGCGCCATGGGGCACGCCGACCATGCCAGGCATCAACACGTCCATAACGGCAGCGTTGCGCAGGCCCTTGCCATACGGCGAGCTCAGCAGCACCGTGTCACCGTCTTTGATGCCCAGGCTCTCCGCATCGCTACGAGCCAGGAACACCGGGTTTGCCCACGCCTCGCGCAGCCACGGGCAGTTGTCGAACACGGTATGCGAACGACGCAGGTAGTGCGGGTTGAACATCAGGAACGGATACTCGCCCTTTTCACCGCCGATTTTACCGTCCTTGAACGTGGACTCGTAGCCCGTGCACGGAACGACATAGGTCGGGTACGGCTTGTACTGTTCGATTCCAGGGAAGCCGAACGACGCCATCAGGTCGTAGCGAGCCTGGCAGTAAATCTCCAGCTTGCCCGACTTGCTCTTCAACGGGTTTGCCTCGGGATCATCGACGAACTTCTGGTAGCCGATGTGGCCGTGCTTGTCATCGCGCTTGCGCGGGAACTGATAGCCGCCGTTTTCCTTCAGCTCCTTCAGCGTGATGATGCCTTCCTGCGGCGTGCCTTCGGCGTTGAGGCTTTTGATGTCATCAGCCGTCAGCGTGACCAACGTCTTCATTTTGCCGTCATCGCCCATGACCTTGCAGCCGGCAATCTTCTCGTACAGCTGCTGATCCTCGGTCTTGCCATAAGCAAGCTTGGGATCCTTGCCGACGCCCGCAATCAGCAGCTCGCCGATTTCCTGGTCGGTCTTCGCCTCGCCAAGCGGCTGCGTCACGCGAGTGTAGAACGGCAGGTATTCACGGTTGTTGTAGTCGCCGAAACCGCCGCAACGCTCCCACTCGGTCGTAACCGGCAAAATGATGTCGGAATAGCGAGCGTTCGTGGTCATGAACTGCGCCAACGTCAACACGAAGTCAACCGCGCGGTGGGCCTCGATGCCCTCTTTCTGGTTCAAAGACGTCTGCAGGACGGCATCGGTCATATGATAGATGCACTTGATGGGACCAAGCTCCGTAGGATTGGGCTCGTGGAAGGAGCCGTACGCATTGGAAACGTCCTGCGTGTGGCCGCCGCCATTCTTGATGATCTCATACATCTGAGGCTGGCGAACGCCCGTGGTAACCGGATTGGTCGTCTTCGGCATCTTTGCGGTACCGGCGGAAATCAGTCGAGCACCGCCATTGCCGGCGTTTGCGTGATATGCGCTAGCCGTTGCATGACCGGACTTGCCCATATGACCGCCCATGGCGCCCAAGGCAATCAACAGCTGCGGCAGCATTTCGGCACCGTTGCAGCGAGCCATACCGTAGTTGTGCAGAATCATGACCTTGTTGCTCTTTGCCATAATCTGAGCCAGCTCGGTGACCTGCTCAGGCTTCACGCCGCAGATCGGCTCTGCCCATTCCGGCGTCTTAGGCGTGCCGTCGTACTTGCCAAGGATGTAGTCCTTAAGGTTCTCATCGATGGTCTTATCCTCAGGCATGCTCTCGGAGTCGAAACCAACCGTGTACTTATGGATGAAGTCCCAATCGATGATGCCTCCCTTTTCCTCGTCAAGGCGAAGCATTTCATAGGCAATAGCGAACATAAGCGCCATGTCCGTGCCGGTACGAACGGGAACCCACTCAGCATCAAGCATCTGGGCGGACGCGTTGTACAGCGGGTCGATGGATACGAACTTGGTGCCCTTGTCGCGCGCAGCCATCCAATAGTTGATAGGCGTACCGGCGGCAGACCAAGCAGGATTGGACGACCACATGATAATGTACTCGGCGTTTTCAAGGTCAAAGCGATCGTTTGCCGTATCCGCATCACCCGTACCGCAGTCCGTAGTCGGAAGACCCATCTTCGTCACGTCAAGCGTATACGTGCCATGCGACGTGGTATCCCATCCGCGCACGTAACCGGAAAGGACATTGAGCGTGGTGTTGTTCGCCTTGCAATAAAAACCCGTGGGGCCGTACTCGTCGGAAATGCGCTTGATTTCCTCGGATGCAAGCTTAATAGCTTCGTCCCAGCTGATGACTTCCCACTCGTCCTTGCCACGCATCTGGCCGTTGGACTTCTCGCCACCGCCAGGCTGCCAGCCCTTGCGCTTGAGCGGATGAAGAATACGGTCAGCGCCGAAGCACTGCTGCTGCTGGGTTTTACCGCGCACGCAACCGCGCTGCTGCGGATACTCGATGGAATCCTCGTGCGTGTCATCGGTCTTCTGACGAACAACGGCGCCGTCCTTGACCATGACCTTGTTCATGCAGCGACCACCGCAGTTATGCCAGCAGGCTGCGGAAATCCATTCGCCGCCCTTTGCCGGATCGACAGGCAGCTCGTGCTTGTCGACGGCCTCGAGACTTGATTCCGCAGAGCAACCAGTTGCGGTCAGGCCGGCAACACCTGCCATAACAACAGCGGAAGCACCCAGGAAACCACGACGGGAAATGTTATTGGAATTCACGGTTTATCCCCCTTCGTTCCCTACAGCGCGCACGTCGCGTAGAACGCGTAACGAGCGACGGCAACACCGATAACCAGAGCAGCGCACACGACGATCGCAAGCGTCTGCTTATTTGCGAATTTGGAAGCCAGCAGCGTCAACGCAGCAGAAGCGACAGGCGCAACCACCAAGCCGACCACCTGCATAACCGGGCTTATGCCAACAGCCGAAAAGGCCGCAACCTCAAGCGCCAGACCAATGGCAAGCACCACATCAACAGCAACCATCGTGTATGCAACGGGCTTTTCGGACAAATTCGCGACGCCAAGCGCAGCGCACAGACCAAGACCCATGGCAAGATCGCCCGCCACGAAGCTCAACACCGTTGCCGGAGCGTTCGTCCAAACGGGATTACCGAACACGTCGGTGTACGCGGTGCCCATCAACACCATACATGCTACGGCAACCACGGCCGTCACCACGCGCAGCACAAAGGGGCTGTCCTTTTTCACGAACGCGATGATCGTGTCGATAAGAGCCAGCACGAAGAACACGCCGGAAACGGCAACCTCGCGCACCATGCCAGACGCAAAGTTAACGGTTCCGCTTGTCACTGAGCCCATTGCACGCGGGATGCTCTGCACATGCGTAGAAGCGGCAATCATGCCGATGGCGAACAAAGCAACTACGACCAGGGGCAAAAGCCACGGGCGATTGCCCGAGCGCTTACGGGCAAAGCACGTTTCAAACACGTACGCACCCGCAGCCATACCTCCCAGCAGCGTGAATGCAAACAGGGATTCGAGACCCATGTTTCCCTCCTCTATTTCCTTGCGCCCGCAGTAGGACGCGCCTCTCGCAAAACACACCTCGCCCGCGCGTTCTGCGTTCTCCTGCTTTTTCCGCGAGATATGCGAATACGCACGAAGAAAGCAGGAGGCTGAATATGATTGTTGGAAATCAGCTGACACCCTTCATGAGCCGTTATAGCAAAATTGTCGTGCGACAATCAATAGTGTCGCACGACAATTTTGTAGTGTATTTATTCTATTTTGAGAACAGTAATTACCTCAACCGGTCAGCTAAAAGCGTAATCGACCTGGTAATTTGCACCTTAGATACCGCCCGTCGGACAACAGTCCCTCGATCTTTTCTTACATAACTGTCGCACACGCCGTCACACAGCCAGCCCCAACCGCGCCAGGCCAAGGAAGTGGGTAAGAAGTTATAGCGATTTGCTTTCATCGGCTTTTACGTTAAAGCCCTCGCTATATGCGCTTGGCACTACGAGCGTACTGTCGTTATCTTGCATACCCTCGTACGTCAAATGCAGCTTGCGCAGCGCAAGCGCCACTTCGTCATGGTTATACGTTTGTGCAACCTCATCAAGGATTTCGGAAACGTCGCGCTCCGCTTCCATAAGCGTGATACGTGCGCTTTTGCGACATTCCGCTTGAGCCTCCAACGACATAACCCCCTGCAGCTCTTTAGGGATGATCAGGTCGCGCACTTCAACCGAAACGATAGAGATGCCCCAATCAGATACCTTTTCCTCAACAGCCTCACGCAGTTCCTGATCAAGCTGATGACGACGCATAACCACATTCGACAACGATGCGCGACCGATGGCATCGCGCAATGCCGTTTGCGCGGAAAGCGCTACGGCAAAGTGATAATCCTCGACCTCGGTACAAGCCTTTTCGGGATCCCAAACCACCCAAAACAGCACGGCATCGACGTCAAGCGGCACCAAATCACTAGTCAGCGCCTCTTCGGCGCCAAACGGAGTTGCATTCATGCGCTGGTCAACGCGCAACGTGCAGAATTCAAACAATGGGACGGTGAAAAACAAACCCGGGCCCGCAAGCCGATTAAATCGACCCAGACGCATGATCACGGCACGTTCCCAGTCCATGCAGACGTGCACCGACGAAAGCACCGCAAGGCCGACTACTGCGGAAAGCAGAATACCCGTAAGCGTCAAACCGGACGTCAAGGCCACAGATGCTCCCAACATCAACGCAAATGCAACGATAGCCAAGGCTATCGTTATCATCACAGCGCCATTTCGCGTCGCTCTTTTCGTAGGGTCGGAGCGATACGCGTCGGCTGCAACACCGAATTCCATCTCAGAACGTCGATACGTATCTTTTTGCCCCGGAACGAGCCTCTCGCCGTTATTTCTGGTTTTCATGGGCCCTTTTCATCCTCCTCACACACGCAGACACCAGTTTCGGGATGTCTTCATACGCCATCCCTTGCTCCAGGCAGCTTTTGATGAAATCTTCGACGAGCGCATTGACCTGCGCATCCCCTTTTTGATTGCCGCCCGGTTCATTCACGAACACGCCACTGCCCCGAACTGTCGCCACATACCCATCGCGCTCCAACCCCATGTATGCTTTGCTTACCGTGTTGTATGCAATGCGCAAATCGGCAGCGTACTTACGCACCGTGGGCAATTTGTCGCCCGGTTTATAAAAACCCGATGTAATGAGGTATGCCATTCGGTTTCGGAGCTGAACCCACAGCGGTAAGTCGCTGTTTTCGTCAAATTTGAACGAAGGCGTTTCCTTTGTCGCTTTCACGCGTAATCTTTCCGTCTCACACCAGGGGCTGCACACCTGCAGCCACCATTACCAATCGCAAGCATAGCCCTCCTACAAGCACGAGCACCGACGCGAACGCCGTTGCCGGAGCACTCAAATGTCGCCCGCTCATCAGGGAAAACATTTCAATCACTATCGGTAATAGTAGCGCACATAAGACAAAGCCGCCCCAAAATAGCTGCGAATGTCTACCTGTCAGCACATCGGCGCTCGCTACCGGGGCAAGGCTTGCAAACAGCAGTATCGTCACAAGGAGCTCGAGCACCACGAACACGAAATCAAAGCGCAGTAATTTGACATCCCATTGCCGCACGGCCCGCCGATCTTCACATGAGCATAGAGCAAGCATTATCACCGCACAGCCGCACGAAAGCGCAGACAGAACGAATAGCACCGGGAGCCACATCGTCTGCCAGAATTTCACAGCGACAACGCTTTTCAGCAGCATTCCCGTGTATGCCATAACCACGAACGCGACGGGGATGCCCACGGCTTTCAGGACCCACAGCGCACGCCGCACGTGCGCTCCCAGCGAAAACGCCGCATCGCAGAAAGCCGCCAACGAACTTCCCATCAACAGCGACAACGCGAGCGCACCAATCGAAATCAAACTGCTTGTTGGATATAGCAACAAGTAATAAAACGCATCCGGTCGACCTAAATCAGCGATCAGACACAACACTCCCAGCATCAAAATGCAGAGCGTCGCGCCATACACGATTCTCCTTATGCGTTGATATGTTGATTCACACAAAATTTTCGGCGCATGAGAAGTCCTATTACGCTCATCATGCCTATTCCATGTCGACATATTGCTCGCAACATCCAACACAGCCAACACGGCATATGCGCCCGCCGATGTTCCGCCCAGGAATAGATATACCGCTATCAGCCCGCTAAATGTCATGCGCCCGCCTTTCTTGAACACGGCAAGAATATCACCGTCGCACGACAATCCACAACTATATGAGCCAATGCCTCCGTAGCGTTCTAGCTCGCCACCTGTTAAAAGATCACGAGTTAGAACGCTACGGAGACAGATTCATTCACGCGACTCGAAAGGAACCCAGGCTGTGCCGTAATTTGTCTGCACGTGCTCCAAGCGCACGCCAAAGGACTGCTCGATAGCAGCACGAACGCAGCCATCCGTCGGTTCGCCCTGCGCAGCTAAGCGTCCTCGCTCCATCACGAATACCTGGTCGGCAACCGAAAGCGCCAGGTTCAAATCATGAATCACCGCAACGACTGTCTTGCCGCGCTGCCGAACCTGGCGAATCAGCCGCACCATATCGAAACACGCCGCCACGTCCATGAACGACGTTGGTTCGTCAAACAGCACGATCGGCGTATCTTGCGCTAACACCATAGCCATACGCACGCGCTGTCGCTGCCCGCCCGACAAGCTGCGCAGCGAACGATCGCGTAACTCAGACACGCCGGCAAGCAAGAGCGCCTCGTCGATGCGTTCTTCGTCTTCCCTGCTCAAGCGCGAAAACGAACCACAGCACGGAAACCTCCCGCACATCACCAGCTCGCGCACCGTCATCATCGGCGCCTCTTGCTGCTGCACCAATACGCCTAAAAGACGCGCTCGTTCACGAGCAGCCAGCGATGACGCATCGCGCCCGGCAATGCGCACGCGCCCCGACATCGGCTTCACCATCCCCATGGCAAGTTTCGCAAGCGTTGATTTTCCACAGCCGTTCGGGCCGACGATGCAGCTGATGCTCCCTGTCGGAAACGACGCGGAAAAGCCGTCGAATAAAAGGCTTCCGCCGTACCCGAACACGACGTCATCAAACTCAAGATCGCCCATCGACTTCTCCTTTCCGCGAACGAAGAATCAGATAAATGAAGAATGGGCCGCCTATCAGCGCCATGCAAATTCCCACAGGGATCTCGAACGGCGCGAACAGCGTGCGCGCAACGGTGTCGCACGCGCACACCACGATAGCCCCGGCAGCAGGCGAAAGCAGCAATACGCGACGGTTATCATGACCGGCGAAGAAGCGGACGATATGGGGGACGACCAGCCCGACGAATCCGATAAGCCCGGCAAAGGAAACCGCGGCACCCGCCAGCAGCGCCGCAAGCGAAAGCAATATCAGCCGAGTTCGCTGCACGTTCAGCCCCAGCGCGTGCGCACCCTCATCCCCCAACGACAAGATGTTAAGACGAGTTCCCTGGCCTGCGGCCACAAGCAGCCCGACGCAGATCGCGCACCCGGGAATCACCAGCTCAGACGCTATCACACCCGAAAGGCTTCCGACCAAAAACCCCGATGAGTTCACGTAGGCATCCGGATTGAAAATGAGAATCGCGTTCATTCCCGCCGTGAATATGGACGTGAGCGCCATGCCGGCAAGCACGATGGTCAGGCGCGAGGCCCCCGCGTACAACGACACGAAGAACACCAGCAACGCCGAAGCGAGCGCGCCCAAAAACGCACCAGCTGCCGACACGCCCAGCGCATGCGGAGCCACGCATGCGAACAGCAAAACGAACAAGCCGGATCCAGCGTTGACGCCGATGATGTTTGAGCTGGCCAGCGGATTATTCAACGTTGCTTGGATGAGCGCACCCGCCTCGGCAAGCGCAGCACCGGCAAGCACGCCCCCAAGGACACGCGGCACGCGCACGTTCGCCAGCACGTTCACTGCCATGTCGGACGCGTTGCCCGTAGCGTACGCCACCACGTCGCTCGCGCCAATAGATGACGACCCCAGCGCCAGACCAGCGAACACCACGCCGGCAAGAGCCAAAAGCAAGACAAGCAGCATGGTGCCAAAGCGATGTCGCGCACAATCCGTCATCGCAACTGTTTTGAGTCGATCCCTACGATCCCTACGCACGAATCAACCTATTCGCCGTGCAGCGCGTCGAACAGGACTTGATACGCTTGATCCCACTGAGCATTCGGCTTGTACTGGAACAACTGCGGATCAAGCGTCACCACACGATCGTTCTTCACCGCATCAAGCTGCGCCCATGCCGGGTTCTGCGTCGTCTGCTCGGCAAGCGCCTGCTGCGCCGACCCATCGGAATTACCCATAGGCAGAAGGAAGATGGTTTGCGGGTTATCCTGAATCAGCGCCTCTATGCTGTAATCTGACAACAGGCCCTTATCGGAATCGGCGATGTTCTGCGCTCCCAAATCGGCGAGCATGGTTCCCGTCTGCGTCGAGGATGACTGCACGCGCGTACCGCCCGAATACGTGGTCAGCACCACGGCGCTGCCAGCTTGCTTTCCTTCCGCCTTCGCGCAAATCTCGGCGATCCTATCTGCCGGACCCTGACCGTTTTCTGCATACGCCTGCTCATCGCCTGTGATATCGCAGCACGTGCGCAGCATGCGCAGATAGTCATCGAACGTGGTTACCTTGAAATACGCCACGGGGATGTTCGCCGCCGTAAGCGTATCGGCCAGCTCGGTTTGCGCAACACCGCCGCCGCGGCCGCTGCTCGACCCTGTCAAAATCACGAAATCGGGGTTGAGCGCGATAATCGATTCGGCGTTGAGCGACGAAAAATCGCCGATCTTCTGCGCATCCGACGCAATGTGATAATCGGAGAAAGCGTCATCAGACGCTCCAACCAGCGTACCGCCGGCCAGCTCCCACACGTTTGCGAAGCTGCCCATGCCGGCAACCACGCGATTATGGGACGCGACCGTCACTTCGCGGCCCAAATCATCGGTAAAGGTATACGCGCCTTGCATGGCCGACGTCTCCGTTTCGCCCGCATCAGACGCAACGGGGGTTCCTTGCGACGAGCACCCCGCTAAAGAGAACGATCCTGCGCCCATAGCCAACACGCACGAAAGCGCAACGGCGCCTTTTGCAACTTTGTTCATTGCTTGCTCCTTTTGGATTAATACGTGCCGCTAAGCAACCGACACGCCGGACGCATCCCGCGCTGCGCTCTTCATGCCCCATGCACAATAATCGTCCTGTCCCAAAATGTCCCCATCATGGTAATACGCAGCGCGAGCGCGACATCCGCCGCAAACGCCCTTGTAATCGCACGCCCCACACGCGCCCTTATACGCCTGCGTGCGCAGCTCTTGAAACACCGGACTGGTACGCCAAATCTCGTCAAACGGCTGTTTGCGCACGTCGCCGGCATCTTCGGTCATATATGCGCACGCGCGCACAATGCCTTCGCTTCCGACTACGCAGTACGTCAGCCCCGCCAAGCAACCTCGCGTATAGCGCGTTTGAACACCGATCTGCTCGGCGATACGCATAAACTGCGGCGCGCACGTAGGCTTAACTTCGATGCCGGCATCGCAACCGGCACGCAAAATATCGGCAAGCAGCTGCTCGTTTTGCTCAACATCGATGCTTTCGTCTGAAATGTCCTTACCACGCCCGACCGGCACCAAAAAGAACACCGAATGGTTCATCGCGCCCAATTCTTTGGCAAACCGAGTGATGTCGCACACCTCGTCACGATTCCAATCAACCACGGTTGTGTGAACCTGGAATGGCAGGCCGACGCTTTTGCAGGCTTCGATTCCCGCCAGCGTTGCCGCATGCGCGCCGTTGATCCCGCGAAACTTGTCATGCTTTTCCGCGTCAAGGCTGTCAATGCTGATGCCCATAGCGCACGCACCCGCCGCTTTCAGCTTTCGCGCAACATCTTGCGTGATCAAGGTTCCGTTGCTGCCGAATACCGGGCGGAGTCCGCATGATGCCGCATGAGCCACTAAGTCGAAAATGTCATCACGCATAAGCGGCTCACCGCCACTGAAAATCATGATCTTGAAACCTGCACGTGCAATGTCGGATATCATCGCGCGCGCTTCTTCGGTCGACAGCTCTCGGTTATCGCACTCGTCTGCGTCTTGATAACAATGAACGCACTTCAAGTTGCATCGATTCGTGGTCATCCACGATACGATCATCGTCTCCCCCTCTGATTAAATTATCACTGCAGGAGAAAACGATACCGAGCGACGTTACGTCGCCGTCAATACAACGATAAGCGTACTATGTAGCTACTCCCGCGCATCAGAGCGAGAACAATCGAGCGCATCTTGCAAAAAACTCAGTGTGCGCCGTTGAATGCCGGCATAAAAGTCACGGCCGTATTGTTTTGGCCCCGAGCTGCGTTGGTTTGCCAAACGCTTCAAACCAGCAAGGGCATGGGGCATGCCCCCTAAGCTGGAAAAACGAATTGCAAGCGCTCGCGCGCGCTCATCGGTTGCCAATACGCCGTCATGCATTGCCTCGATTGTATCGCCCATCAGCTGATGCCAGCAGATAACCTCTTCACGAGATAACTCGGGAATCGGGCAACCCTCAAGCGATTCGCCGGTGATCGCAGACCACAGCATGTCCTCACGATCCCGCACGCTACCAACGGCGGATGCAGATTCGCTCCAATCCACATGATCGGCCACAGCAAGATGCGCTCGCAAACTCTGCAACGCATTCATATCCCGAAGAATCCTCGCGCTTTCACGCTCAAGCTCCGCTTCGCGTTCCGCCAAAGCGCTAGTCAGCTCACCGTCGGGGTCGCTCCCTTCGCCCTCCTGAATCTGGGAAAGCGAAAGCCCCAGGTATTTCAGCGTGATTATGCGATTGAGACGGTCAACGTCAGACGAGGAATACAAGCGAAGATTTTGCTCCCCTTTGCATGTGGGATGCAGCAGCCCGCGTTGATCGTAGTACTGGATGGTTCGAACCGTCACGCCGACGCGCGAAGCCAATTCCCCAACCGTCATCAAGTCTTGGCTGCTTTGCTATCCCATGTCCTGCTTCACCCCACGAACCGACATCTACTCTGCCGAAAGAAGTCACTGTAGCGGATGACGCTACGTCATCGTCAAGCACTACCTCGCAGATAAATCGAACACGCAAGGGTTCAAGCAATCAACCGGAATCCGGCCCTGCACAACGTCGATAGCCGCTTGCATCGCGCGCTCACGCAGCTCGCGGCCGGATTCCTCCGACCAATACGCCGCGTGCGCCGAAAGCACGGTGTGCGGCGCCTTCATAATGGGATGGTCGAAGTCGAAGGGCTGCTCCTGTTCGAACACGTCCAAGCCCGCGCCCCACAACTTATCCTCGCAAAGCGCCTGAGCCAGCGCCACGGTATCCACCACGGCGCCGCGAGCGGTGTTCACCAGCACGGCATCCGGCTTCATGAGTGCCAGACGTTCGGCGTTGATCAGATGATGCGTCTCGGGAGTAAGCGCCGTATGCAAGCTCACCACGTCCGCCGTCTGCAACAGCTCTTCCAGGCGCAGCACGGGGTAACCTTCGGGAGTACGCCGCCCGGGTTTCAAGCTACGCGACCAGCACACCACCTCAAAGCCCAGACCAGCAGCTTTCTTGGCCGCCGCTCTGCCGATTTCCCCCATGCCGACGACGCCGAACACGCGACCGCGGCACTGCCCGAGCGGTCGCGTGCGCGCATAATCCCACACGCCGCGGCGCATATCGGCATCAAGCTCGTTGATCCGGCGCAAAACCGAAAGCGCCAGCGTAATGGCGTGATCGGACACCACTTCCGTACCGTAACCAGGCACGTTGCACACGGCAACGCCATGCTCGGTTGCCGCCTCCACGTCAATCTCGTCGTACCCGACGCCCGTGCGACTGACCGCCTTCAGGTTCGGGCACGCCTCGAACACCTCGCGCGGGAACATCGCATACGACGTCACAGCTGCATCGGCTCCGGTCTCCAGCAATCCATCGATTACCGCCTGAGCAGTACGGCCATGCGTGACCTCGAACTCGATGCCCGCATCCCGGGCCATGGCCTCTTCCAGATTGTTATCCTCGAAATCGGTATCGACCGCTACGATCTTCGGCATATCCACTCCCGTCATCGCCCTTATCAGGCGTTAGCTTGCTCGGCCATCTCCTTCAAATCGGACAAGTCGGTGGGGTCGTCAGGCAAATCGATCCCATATGCATCCGCAATCGCCCGCGCCTGTTCCACGCGCAACGACGCCAACGCACCTTGCTTCGCCTGCGTCAGATACTCGGACGACAGCAGCAGGCTTCGCGCGATGAATTCCGTTACACGCGGATCGGTACCGGACACCTGCAGCACGCCGACGACGGATTCCGGGGTCAGCGACAGCAAGCTGGCGCCGTCCATCCCAACGGCATTCCCGACAACCTCATCCAGCGTATCGGCCGCCTCTTTGGGGTCTTCGTCCTCGTCGGCAACGCGTCGCAGGCTTTTGAACATCGCCTGGTAAAACGCCAGCAGCAACTTCATCAGATAGTCTTGCTCGAACATCGGCCGCTCCTAGCTATTCGTGGGTTCGTGGAAGATGCCCAAGTGCTCGTACGCCCGCTCGGTTGCCTGGCGGCCCTTCGGCGTGCGGATAAGCAAGCCCTGTTGCATCAGATACGGCTCATACACGTCCTCAAGCGTATCCGGGTCCTCGGCTAACGCCGACGCCAGCGTGGTCAACCCCACCGGACGCCCGCCGAACTGCACGCACAGCAGCTCCAAGATACGATTATCCACCGCGTCCAGTCCCAGCGGGTCCACCTCGAAAAAGCTCAACGCCTGCGCGGACACATCTTCGTCGATGACGCCGTTTCCACGCACCTGCGCCCAATCGCGCACGCGTTTGAGCATGCGATTAGCCAAACGAGGCGTGCCGCGGCTGCGACGCGCGATCTCCAACGCGCCATCATACGAGATGGGCACATCCAAAATAGAGGCGGAGCGTTGCACGATGGAGGCCAGTTCCTCAGGCGTGTAATACTGCAGACGGAACGCAATGCCGAAGCGATCGCGCAAAGGCCCGGTAAGCAGACCCGTGCGGGTGGTGGCGCCGATGAGCGTGAACCGCGGCAGGTCCAAACGGATGGAACGAGCCGCCGGCCCCTTGCCCACAACGATATCCAACGCAAAGTCCTCAAGCGCGGGATACAAAACCTCTTCCACCATGCGGTTCAGACGATGGATCTCATCGATGAACAGCACATCACCCTCTTCGAGGTTTGTCAGGATAGCCGCAAGGTCTCCCGTGCGCTCGATGGCGGGCCCGCTGGTGGTTTTGATATTCGCGCCCAACTCGTTTGCCACCACGGTGGCAAGGGTGGTCTTACCCAGGCCCGGAGGTCCCGAGAACAGGATATGGTCCGCAACGTCGCCGCGCTCCTGCGCAGCTTGAATCAAGATGGCAAGCGACTCCTTGATCTTCGTTTGGCCGAGATAATCGCCTAGACGCTTCGGCCGCAAGCTGCGATCGAGCGCAAGGTCGTCTTCGGTCAAGTCCGGCGTGACCGCACGCTGCGAGGGGTCGGTCGCGCCGACAGGAGCCGCCGACGCAGACCTGCCATCGAAGCCGGAACCCGCTTCGAACACCATTCCCTCTATTTTCACTCCATCAGCCAAAGCTCAAGCTCCGTCATCCATATTATTCGAACCGCCTTACCTTCGCCGAACGCAAAGCAGCGCCCCCGCATCCAGCATCGTCGCGCTAGCCCCTGCGCCCTTCCAACAAAATATCGCTCAGCTCGCGCGCGCCAAAACCTCAGCAAAGGCGACGGCGCAACCCGTTATTTACCCAAACGTTTCAAGGCGTATTTTATCAGCGCGTTCTCATCCGCGCCTTCGGGCGCGCCCTTTAACGCAACATCTGCCTCCGCAGAGGCAAAACCCAACGCCAGCAACGCCTCGCGGGCGCCCTTCAGGCGTTCGGCCGCAGCCGCAGCCGCCGAAGCGGGCGCACCCGAAGCATCGAACAAGCTTTCCAGGCCCTGGTCGAACGAGCCTTTCAGCTCCAGGATGATGCGCGATGCCGTCTTCTTGCCCACGCCCGGGATCTTCTGCACCGCAGCCACATCCTGCGCCTGCACGGCCGCCACCAAAGCTTCGGGTGTGAACGAGGACAGTGCCGCCAGCGCAACCTTCGGGCCCACGCCGCTGACTCCGATCAGACGTTCGAAAAGCGCTTTCTCCTCAAGCGTTAAGAAGCCGTACAATGCTATGCCGTTATCGGACACCTGCAGATACGTGTGCACTTGCACAGGCTCGCCCACCGCCGGCAGCTTCGAAAGCGCGCCTTGGGACATGCCGACGGCGTAGCCGACGCCCTGCACATCGATATACGCGCACGCAGCGGTCTTGCCCGCCAGCATGCCTTTCAGAAATGCGATCATCGCGCACCCTCCTCCAAGATCTTGCGCGCCGCCGCGCCGGAGGCGCCACCCGTTCCCGCACCAGCCATCACGCGGCCGCGCGCCTCAAGCTTCGCCAGCGCATCGGCGCCGCCGACTCCCCCGAACCCTTCGTGGGTGGTATAGCAGATCGCGGCCGCCAACGCGTCGGAAGCATGATCGGGCTTCGGCTCCACCTGCAAATTCAGCAGCTTCTTCACCATATATTGCACCTGAGCCTTATCAGCCGAGCCGGTGCCTACCACGGCCATCTTGATCTGCCGTGGCGTGAACTCGCCGACCGAAAGCCCATGCTGCGCGCATGCCACCAAAGCGGCGCCTCGCGCCTGCCCCGTGGCGAATGCGGCCGTGATGTTCTGGCCGAACCACACGGTCTCGATCCCCAGGCATACGGGCTCGAACCGGCTGATCACCGCCGAGACCTGCTCGTGGATCTTCGCCAAACGCTGCGACAGCTCCGCACTCGCAGGCGTGGATACGCACCCGTACGCCATGCATTCCATGCGCGGGCCATACTGCCGCACCACGCCCCAGCCTGTGTTCGCCAAACCCGGGTCTATGCCCAAAATCGTTCGAGCTTCCGTCATCCGCCTGCCTTATCCGTTCAAACATTTGTTCGTGGATATACTACCACACAGATGTTCGCATTCCCCCAACGTTTTTCCCACGCCCGCCTCTTTCCAAAACCGCCCGGCCAACACAGGGGTCCAGCGCGAAAAAAGGCCTCCCTATCGGGAGGCCTTCCGTTCGCAAAGGATATTCCGCACGTTTACTCGTCAAGAGCAGCGGCGATTTCCTCGGTGATATCCATGGTGTGGTACACGTTCTGCAGGTCCTCAAGCTCTTCCAGCTTGTCAACCAGGCGCATGACCTTCTTAGCGTCGTTGGCGGTGACGGTTGCGGGCGTGGTGGCCTCCATGGTCATCTCGGCGCCCTTGACCTGCACGCCCTGCTCTTCCAGGGCCT
The DNA here is from genome assembly GCA_900550055.1 of uncultured Coriobacteriaceae bacterium. GTDB lineage: Bacteria > Actinomycetota > Coriobacteriia > Coriobacteriales > Eggerthellaceae > Senegalimassilia. The sequence goes on from URQU01000013.1 coordinate 29,919, forward strand.
TCTTCACGGCCATAAGGTCGGACGGCTGGGTGTAGACGATCCACTCCTCGTCGGCGTCCTCGTAGTCGTCGCCGCCGGCCTCGGCCACGGCGAGCATGAACTCCTCCTCGTCGGCAGCGGCGCCGTTCGGACCGATGGGGTTCTTCTTGTCGCCGGTCTCGACCTCCTTGGACACCATGATCTGGCCCTTGCGCTCGAACATGTAGGAAACGGAACCGGAGGTGCCCAGGTTGCCGCCCGCATGGGTGAATGCGGCGCGCACGTCGGCAGCGGTGCGGTTGCGGTTGTCGGTCAGCGCCTCGCAGAGGATGGCCACGCCGCAGGGGCCGTAGCCCTCGTACACGACGGTCTCGTAGTTCGCGGCGTCCTTGCCGGAGCCGAAGGCCTTGTCGATGGCGGTCTTGATCTTGTCCTTGGGCAGGGAGTAGCCCTTGGCCTTCTCGATTGCGGCGGCCAGCGATGCGTTGTTGTCGGGGTTCGGGTCGCCACCCTCCTTGGCAGCAACGGTGATGTTGCGCGACAGCTTGGAGAACAACGCGGAGCGCTTAGCGTCCTGCGCAGCCTTGCGATGTTTCGTGGTTGCCCACTTAGAATGCCCTGACATAGCACGTCCCTTCGAATTACAGCAAATACCAGCTGATAATTCTAGCACCCTTGTCAACTATCCCGCTTCACCCGCCCAACCCTTCATAGGTATTGCAGACGGCGAATGCGAAAAGACCAGACGAAACCGCCACGTCCAGCAGGCTCGATGCCCGAGAACAAACCCGAAAATCGTGACAAAGTCGATATTTTGTCGCTTTTTTCCAACACCTTGTTGGGTAAACTACCATGAAAACCGAACGACACGCATTCGCGACGCGCTCCTCGCGCCACCTTGCACTATCTGAGGAACAACGATGGGAAACGTATCCGCCGTCGACGTCGGGATCGACGTCGGCTCGACAACAACGAAGATCTGCGCGCTCGACGCGCAGTCGCATAACCTGCTGCACACGTCGTACGAACGCCACGGCGCGCGCCAGGCCGAAAGCGTCCGCGCGGCGCTCAACTCGCTCGCGCGGCTATTCCCGCGGGCCAGCATCAGGCTTGCGCTCACCGGCTCCGGCGCGGCGCCTATCGCCGACAAGCTCGGCATGCCGTTCGTGCAGGAGGTCGTCGCCAACGCCTGCGCCATCCAGGCGCTTTACCCGCGCACGCGCTGCGCCATCGAGCTTGGCGGCCAGGACGCCAAGATGATCTTCTTCCGCGCCAACGAGACCACCGGCGCGCTCGACGTAGCCGATATGCGCATGAACGGCAGCTGCGCGGGCGGCACGGGCGCGTTCATCGACGAAATCGCCTCGGTGCTCAACCTGCCCATCGAGCAGTTCGATGCCGCCGCCTGCCGCGGACGCACGGTCTACGACATCTCCGGTCGCTGCGGCGTATACGCCAAAACCGACATCCAGCCCCTGCTCAACCAGGGGGCATCCCGCGACGACCTGGCCTTGTCCGCCTTCCACGCCATCGCCAAGCAAACGCTCGGCGGCCTGGCGCAAGGCATCGACGTGTGCCCGCCCATCATCTTCGAAGGCGGCCCGCTTACGTTCAACCCCGCGCTGATAAGCGTTTTCAAGAAGCGCCTCAACCTCGCCGACGACCAGGCCATCGTCCCCGAGCACCCTGAAACCATGGTCGCCCGCGGTGCCGCGCTATCGCTTTCCGGCATGTTCGTCGACACGCCCGCGACCATCGACCCCGCCGCTGCCGCGCAATCGCTCGTCGGCTTCACCAGCGCCGATGACGACCACGCCCCCGGCACGCCCTTCTTCGAAACCGCCGCCGAGCGCAAGGCTTTCGCGCGGCGCAACCAGCTGCCCGAGGAACCGCACGGCCCCGAAAGCGCCGCCGCGAAAACCCACGTGCGCAATCGCCGCCTTCGCGTATGGCTCGGCGTCGATTCGGGCAGCACCACCACCAAGCTGGCGCTCGTCGCCGACGACGGCCAGCTCATCGACAGCTTCTACGCCAACAACGAGGGCGACCCGCTCCAAGTCGCCCGCCGCGCGCTCATCGACCTGCACGGCGAATACGCCGACGCCGGTGTCGCGCTCGACATCGCCGGCGTCGGCACCACCGGCTACGGCGAGCTGCTGTTCCACCGCGCTCTGCACGCCGACTACCATACCGTCGAAACGGTGGCGCACGCCCACGCCGCCACCCGCTACGTGCCCGACGTCAGCTTCATCCTCGATATCGGCGGCCAGGATATGAAGGCCATCTGGCTTTCCGACGGCGTTATCGGCAACATCGTGGTGAACGAGGCCTGCTCGAGCGGCTGCGGCTCGTTCCTCGAGAACTTCGCGCAAACGCTCGGCATCCCCACACCCGAAATCGCCGACGCGGCGTTTGCCAGCGAACAACCCGCCGTGCTCGGCAGCCGTTGCACCGTGTTCATGAACTCGAGCATTGTCAGCGAGCAGAAAAACGGCCGCACACCTGCGGATATCATGGCAGGCCTATGCCGCTCGATCATCGCGAACGTGTTCACGAAGGTCGTGCGCGTTCCCAACCTCGACAGCCTCGGCGAGCATATCGTGGTGCAAGGCGGCACGTTCCGCAACGACGCGGTGCTCTGCGCCCTCGAGCAGCACATCGGCCGCCCCGTCACGCGCGCGCCCTACCCCGGGCTCATGGGCGCCATCGGCGTCGCGCTGCTCACGCGCGAACACATGACGAAACAAGCGGGCGAGCAGGCGAAACAAGCGGCGTGCAAGGCCGATTCCCACACGCCGGCCCCCGCATCCAGCACGTTCATCGGCTTCGATGCGCTCGGCGCGCTTTCCTACCGGCAGCACGCCAACGTCGCCTGCCCATTCTGCGCCAACCGCTGCAACCGCACCGTCATCGCCTTCGCGGACGGCACCACCTTCGTCACGGGCAACCGCTGCCCGCGCGGCGAGATCGTCGGCGACCCGAAAGACCCCGCCACGCGTTCGGCGCTCAAAGCCGCCAACGAGCAGTCAAAAGCGGGCGAAAACCTCTTCGAGACGCGCCAGAAGCTCCTCTTCCAAGACTGGCCCATCGAGCAGATCGCGCCCGACCGCGGCATCACCATCGGCATCCCGCGCGTTCTAGCGTTCTGGGACACCATGCCGTTCTGGAACGTGCTGCTGCGCTCGCTCGGTTTCGCCATCCGTCTTTCCCGTCCGTCCACGCGCGCCATGTTCGAAGAAGGGTTGCCCCAGGTCGCATCCGATACCATCTGCTTCCCCGCAAAGCTCGTGCACGGGCACATCCACGAGCTCGCACGCGCCGGCGTCGACCGCATCTTCATGCCCATCATCACCACCGTGCCCAGCGAGAGCACGGCATCCACCAGCATATCCATGTGCGCCGTGGTGAAGGGCTACCCCATGGTGGTGAAAAGCTCCGACGATCCCGCAAAGAACTGGGGCATCCCCTTCGACGACCCGCTGTTCCATTGGTATTCCACCGAGGACCGCGACCGCCAGCTCACGGATTACCTGGAAAGCACGTTCGGCATCCCCGCCGACCAGACCACACGCGCCGTCAAACAGGCCGATAAAGCCCAGCGCACGTTCAAAGCGCTGCTGACCGAGGCCGGCGCGCACGCCATCGAGTCCGCTCGCGGCGCCGGAAGCTACGCCATCGTGCTTGCCAGCCGCCCCTACCACAACGACCCGCTCGTCAACCACGACCTGCCCAAAATGCTCTCCGACATGGGGCATCCCGTGCTGCCGCCCGACGCCGTCCCCGGCATCGCCGACGTCGACCTGTCGGCAAGCCGCATCGACATCGTGAACAACTTCCACCAGCGCATACTCTCCAGCGCCGTCATCGCCGCCGACTCCCCTGCGCTCGAGTACGTGCAGCTCGTCAGCTTCGGCTGCGGCCATGACGCCTACCTCTCCGACGAGATCTGCCGTCTCATGAAGGAACGCTCGGGCAAGCAGCCGCTTATCCTCAAGCTCGACGAATCCGACGTCGCCGGACCGCTGCGCATCCGCGTGCGCTCGTTCATCGAGACCGTCGACGAGCGCCGCGCGCGCCAAGCCGCCATCAAGCGTGCCGCAGGCAAAAGCGCGTCCGCCTGCCTCCCGGCAACCGCCGCCGACCACCCGCTGCCCGACCCCTACCCCGTCAAGTACGTCAAAGCCGACCGGCGCATCAAGACCATCCTCGTGCCGAACACCTCGCACGCGTTCTCCCTGCTCATGTCGGCGTCGTTCGCCCGCCAGGGCGCGCAGGCCGTCTCGCTTGACATCGGTCGGGAACGAGCTATCGAGCTGGGGAAACGATACGTCCATAACGACATCTGCTTCCCTGCGCAAATGACCATCGGCGAAGCCCTCGCCGCGCTCGACAGCGGCGAATGGGACCCGCACACCGTTGCCATCGGCACCGGCAAATACATCGGCGACTGTCGCCTGACGCATTACGCGGCGCTGCTGCGAAAGGCGCTCGACGACGCCGGCTACGGCTACGTCCCCATCATCACCAACGACGACAAGGACGCCCACAACATGCACCCGGGTTTCAAGATGTCGCTCGGCAGCGCCATCCGCGTCGCGTTCGGCCTGCCCATGATCGACGCACTCGAAGACCTGCTGCGTAAGATGCGTCCCTACGAGCTTGAGCCCGGCAGCGCCGACAAGGCGTTCGACCAGGCAATCGAATGCGTCATGTCGGGCATGCGCAAGCACGGCGTCCGCGGTGCGATCGCGGGCTTCAAGCAGGCCATAGCCATCATGGAGGCTGTTCGCTACAACCGCTCGAACCCACGCCCGCAAGTGCTCATCGTGGGCGAATACCTGCTGAACTTCCACCCCGGCGCCAACCACGACATCGAGCGCTACCTTGAATCGAACGGCCTGGAGATCATCGAGGCGCGCATGACCGACGTCATCCGCAAAACCTACTTCTACCAAGATGCGCAGGCGCGCGAATTCCGCGTCTCGCAACCCTTCGCCACCAAAGCGTTCAACCGCGTGGCGAACCGGCTGTTCGAGATCGCGCACGACGTCTGCGACGGCATCGCGAAGGCCCACCCGCTCTACGAGCCCGCATGCCGCATGCCCGAGCTCGTGCGCGAAAGCGACCCCGTCATCCACCACACGTTCGACGCCGGCGAAGGCGTGCTCATCCCTGCCGAGATCCTGCACCATGCCGCACACGGCTGCCGCGCGTTCGTCATCCTGCAACCGTTCGGCTGCCTGCCGAACCACGTGGTCGGACGAGGCATCGTCAAGCAGCTCAAGGCACGCTACCCCGACGCGAACATCCTGCCGCTCGACTACGACCCCGATGTCAGCTTCGCCAACATCGAGAACCGCTTGCAAATGCTCATCATGAACGCGAAGGCACAGCACCAGCCCACGCAAAACGTCGAAAGCATCGGCGCCGAGGACCAGGAGTAGCCATGGCACGACCGAGGAAAAGCGAACGCGGCACCGCCGATATACGCTTAGCAAACGCATTCTGGGCCCTGCTCGAGCATCATCGACTCGCCAACATCACCGTCGGCATGGTCGCCGAGCAGGCCGAACTCAACCGCGGCACGTTCTACTACCATTTCAAAAGCATGGACGACCTCATCGACCGGGCCATCGAGGACGAGGTCCTCGGCAACGGGTCCATCTTGCAGAACATGCTCAGCCTCGTTGCGGGATCGTCGACCGCCAACGGCTTCGAGGCGTTCATCAAGCACGACATGGAAAGGATCGCCCTGCTCATCAAACAAGGCGGCATGGACTCGTTCTCCATTAAGATCAAATGTCTCATGTTCGGCACTTGGAAGGCGATCCTGTGCGATGAGGGCGAGGAGCTTTCCCCGAGCACGCGCATGATCATCGAATACAGCACCAGCGGCGTCATCGGCATCATCGCCTACGGCGCTCTCCACGGAAGCGGCGAAGTGCCCCCCGAGTTCTTCCCCTCGTTCGCGAAAAGCAACTCGGATTTCCTTGTGAGGCAGATCGGGATCGCCCAAGGCATTCCCCACGAAGCCGTGCTCGAGCGGGTCCGCACCACATTGCGCATCGCCGGCATGAACGACCGATAGCAAAACCCGCCCGAAAACAAACATGCCCGACGCGCATCAAGCACGTCGGGCATGTTGACGCATAGGCAACCTCGAAGGCCCTTCCCGAGCGCTTCGCGGCCGTCACGAACACGTCGTCATCCGCGGAATCCTGCCAAACATGGGTACATCGACATCGTCTGAAAACGGTTCGCCATCACATCGTTGCCATAATGCGCGGCAAAGAGGCGCTGCACAGCATCGGCGGGCTCGGCCCCGGCCAAGCGGTTCATCCAACAATCGAACGCCGCGAACGTCACCGCCGTATCCACCAGGAAAAACGCCAGCAACCCCCAGGCCAGCGGCGCACGCCACGCAACGGGGACCGTATCGGCGGCGCGCTGCATCACCGGCAGCGCCAGCTTCACCCACGCCACGCCGGCAGCGCCCCACACAAGCGCGATACCCAAGCACGTATGCCCGCCAAGGTTAAACGGCTGCGAAGAATAATCCCAGGCCACAATGCCGAACGCGTTCTCCCAGAACCATCCGGCGAACCACTCGAACGCGGCCCCGACAACAGCCGCCACCCCGAACAGCACGCCGCCGCGTGCATCCGACAGGCGAGCCAGCGCCAACGTCATCAGAACACCGCCAACGCCGTAAATCGGGCTGAAAGGCCCCCACAAAAACCCGGCGCGGTTCTCCCATCGGCCATCAACGAAATAGCTGACCACCGTCTCGCCGATCAGCCCCAACACGCTGCACACCGCGAAAATCCACACCAGATGATACAGGTCCAGCTTGATCGCCTCGGATTTCGCGGCGTCGCATAAAGCCGCATCCTCGGCCGCCTTAAGCGAAGTCCCGGCGCTATCGGGGGCATTGACCGCAGCGGCCGTCCCCCGCATCAGCACGCGATCGCGATCGGCCGACCGCGATGAATCATAGCGAAGCATGTCACCCTCTTCCCCTTTCTTTCCCCCAACTGGTCATTATGGCACACCTCGGCAGGTCCGCCCAAGGTGCAAACCACCGGTAAACAACCCGTCATCTTCGAAAGAGCCGCCGCTCACCGAGCCGCAAGCGGTCCTGCAATCTGCCGCCAAACCCGCCCCAAAACGCCCGGCTGCCGCCGCATCGTTGACTTCGCCCAAATGCAAACCCACCATATAGCTAGATTTAGTTCGCAAACCGAAACCGCAAACGCCAAAGGGGGCTTCATGCGCTACATCAACTGCTTGAACAACATCTCCGCCAAGGGAACCGACCTGCTCGGGTCCGACTACCAGCTTACCGACGACATCGCGCAGGCCTCCGGCGTGCTCGTGCGCAGCGCCGCCATGCACGACATGGACCTGCCCGAAGGCCTGCTCGCCGTCGCCCGCGCCGGCGCAGGCGTGAACAACATCCCGCTCGACAAGTGCGCCGAAGCCGGCATCGTCGTGTTCAACACCCCCGGCGCCAACGCGAACGCCGTGAAGGAGCTCGTCCTGTGCGGCATGCTGCTGGCAAGCCGCGGCATCCTGCCCGGCGCCGCCTGGTGCCGCGAGCATGCCGATTCCCCCACCATCGGCAAAGACGCCGAGAAGGCGAAGAAGGCCTTCGCCGGCAAAGAGATCTCCGGCAAGACGCTCGGCGTCATCGGCCTGGGAGCCATCGGCGCGCTGGTGGCCAACGCCGCCATCGACCTGGGCATGAACGTGCTCGGCTACGACCCCTACGTTTCCGCCGAGGCCGCTTGGCGCCTATCTCCCTCCGTCGAGCACGTCACCAACCTCGACGACGTCCTGCACCGCAGCGACTACGTCACCATCCACGTGCCCGCCATGGACTCCACGCGCGGCATGATCGGCGCGCATGAGCTCGAGGTCGCAAAACCCGGCTGCGCCGTCATGAACTTCAGTCGCGACACCCTGGTCGACAACGCCGCCATGGCCGAGGCCCTCGAGGCCGGTCGCGTGGCCACCTACGTCACCGACTTCGCAACGCCCGAGGTCATGGCCATGCAAAATACCATCGTGCTGCCGCACCTTGGCGCCAGCACCGCCGAGGCCGAGGACAACTGCGCCATCATGGCAACGTTGCAGATGAAGGATTACCTGGAGAACGGCAACATCAAGAACTCGGTGAACTACCCGGCCTGCGACATGGGCCCCGCCCCCGCGCAGGGCGGCCGCGTCGCCGTGCTCCACGCCAACGTGCCCGACATGCTCAGCCAGATCACCGGTGTGTTCGGCGAAGTGGGCGCAAATATCGACAACCTCACGAACAAGGCCCGCGGCAACGCCGCCTACACCATGCTCGACCTCAACGCCCCCGCAACCGACGAGCTTGTCGCCAAGCTCACGGCCATCGAAGGCGTTCACCGCGTCCGTATCGTGAAGTAACGAACGCAACACCCATAGCATCTCGCAAAAGGGACCGATTCGCACGATGCGGAGTCGGTCCCTTTTTTCGCGACGCGCCGAGCCGCTCCATGCCCCCACGCACAAAGAACGGGTTTTCATCGAAATCCGCACCGGCCATATAACCCACCGGGGCGCCGGAAGACTCCCCGCTTTCGTCGCCTACGCAGCCCACGGAATACTTGAAAGCGCCCGGCAAAACCGAAGAGGACGATTCCGCGGAAATTCCGGGATCGCCCCCTTGCAACACAGCTCTCACGCAAGGCGTCTAAGCCGCAAAACGCGGCTCGACCGCGCTTGATGCCGCCTTGTCATTCGAAGTCCCAGCTCAAGCAACCGTCTAGGTAGCTTATTCGCTTGCCTCGATCGTTCCGCCGCCCACAACGACATCACCATCGTAGAGCACCAGCGACTGCCCCGCTGCCGGACGCGCTACTGGGTCATCGAAGCGAACCACCAGCTGATCGCCCTCCATAACCGCCTCGCCAGCCTGCGCTCGTTGGCGGTAATGGGTTTTCGCCGTAACGCGCAACGGCTTATCAAGCGCCGCCACTGAGATCAGGTTCACGTCCCCTGCGCGCACCTCGCGCACGCCCAGCTCGCTTCGCGGGCCCACCACCAGCACGTTCTCGGCGGCATCTTTGCCCACCACGTACAACGGCTCGGACGCGGCGATGCCGATGCCCTTGCGCTGCCCGATCGTGTAATGAACCAGCCCGTTGTGCCGCCCGAGCACCTTGCCGTCGATATCGACGATATCCCCAGGCTCGAACGCTGCAGGGGCCGCCGGACCATCCCCGCCATCGGGCGCGGCATCTTCCCCAAACCCCATGTACCGCGCAATGAACGACGCATAATCGCCATCGGGCACAAAGCAGATGTCCTGGCTTTCCGCCTTATGGGCGTTTCCGAACGAATGCTTCTCCGCCAGCTCCCTCACCTGCGGTTTTGTCAGCTCTCCCAGCGGGAACAGCATATGCGCCAGGTCATCTTGCGTAAGGTGATACAGCACATAACTTTGATCTTTCGCCTCATCCAATCCACGGCGAAGCTCGAACCTGCCCGTGCTCTCGTTGAACGCCCGACGCGCATAATGGCCGGTCGCCACATAATCGAAGCCCAGCTGCGCACGGCGGCGCTGCAAGGCGGCGAACTTCAGGTACCTGTTGCAGTCGATGCACGGGTTCGGCGTACGACCGTGCAGGTACGCATCGCAGAATCGATCGATCACCTCGCTGCCGAACGTCCCCGTGAAGTTGAACGTGAAGTGCTCAAGCCCCAGCCCGAACGCCACCTGTCGGGCATCCTCCACATCGCTTTGGCTGCAGCAAGTGCTCTCGCCCACCATGCACGCGCCGCCGGCGCCGGCAACCTCGTTGTCGAACAGCTTCATGGTGACGCCCGTGGCATCATAGCCAGCATCACGAAGCAGCAGCGCCGCCACCGAGCTGTCCACCCCGCCGCTCATCGCAACCAGCACACGCTCTTGCTTTTCGCCATCCACCTGGGATTACTCCTTCAAACAACCTACCATCGCGAAGCCCCGTGCCGCACCATGATCGAAGTAGTCATCGCTCTCATCAGCGATGCTGTTCACAAGCACACCCAGCTTCCACCCAATAAGGCCTCGAACTGCGCTCGTCCAAACACCTAGCCGACAAGCGCGCTCGTACGCTTCGCAAATTCCACTTCACTGTCAAAAGGCAGCCCTGGACCCACCAAGCCCCGCAAATAGCGCTATCGCGCAGTCCTACGCCGCATGCGGACACCTGAACAAAACCCAACTCGCAAGCTTATCGAAATCCTTCCGCGAAAACCGCCGGCATGCCCACGATCCGGAACACCTCGAACGCCCCAGCTCCGACCATCAAGCTAGATGTAGTCAGCGAACCTGACCGCGGGCCACACGGCATTCGGGTCGCACTCTTCGCGATCGATGCGCAGGCAATCGTGGCAACGCCCTTCGCGACAGCGCATCTGCCGCGCCTCGTCGATTAAGGCACGGAACAGCGGTGCCATATGCCCACCGTCCTCCACGAAATACTCGGGATGCCACTGCACGCCCATAAGGAAGCGGCAATCCTTCGCCTCCACGCCTTCCACCAGGCCATCAGGCCCATATGCGGCAGCCGCCAAATTGGGAGGCAGCGCACGAACGCCCTGATGGTGCATGGAATTCACCGCAGCGGAATCGCAACCCAAGATCTCCCCGAGCTTGCTTGAGCGCATAATCGAAACCGTATGGGTGGGATGCCCGTATTCCTTTGTTTGCCAATGGTTCACGCGCCCACCGGCTTGCGTCTGCACGCCCTCCGACGGCACTGGCACATCGTCGGCGGCGCACATGCCGTCGAACTGCTCTTCCAAATCCAGGTACAGCGTGCCCCCGAAGAACACGTTGATCATCTGCATGCCGCGGCAGATGCCCAGCAACGGATAGTCGAACTGATACGCGTAGCTGAGCAGCAGATACTCGACTTCCTCGCGCTCAGGCGTCAATTCCGAAAGCTTGCCGTAGGTGATATCGCCGCCATAGCGCACGGGGCTGATATCCTGACCGCCCGACAACACGAACCCATCGATGCGCGGCAGCAGCGACTCGTACACGCTGACATCGCTCGTGAACGGAACGATCAGCGGTGCCCCTCCCGCTGCAACGATGGCCTGCGCATAGTGGTTGTTCATGCGAAGGATTCCCTCGTTCGGGTCGTACGTCGGCACGATGCCGATGACCGGCCGCGATGCACCCATCGCTTTCGTGGCAATTTCCTCGATGCTGACGGGACGCTGCATGCTTTCCATAGCGCCCCCTACAAAGTGCCGAAGATGCGGTCACCCGCATCACCCAGGCCGGGAAGGATATATGCCTGATCGTTCAGCCCGTCATCCAGCGCGCACGTCCAAATGCGGACATCGGGGTCTTCCCGCAAAACGGCGCGAACCCCTTCGGGGGCAGCCACCAGCACCAGGAACCGGATGTCGCGAACGCCCTGCTCACGCAGATAATGGATAGCCGAAAGCGCACTGCCGCCCGTAGCCAACATAGGATCGATCAAAAACACCGTCCTGTTGGCAATGCCCCTCGGCATCTTAGCGTAATACTCGTGCGGCTGATGCGTCTGCTCGTCGCGTTCCATGCCCAGCACCCCCACTGCAGCGGAGGGTATGGCGGAAAGAACCCCGTCCAGCATGCCCATGCCCGCACGCAGGATCGGAACCACGGCAAGACCCTCGCCCGCAATCCGTTTCCCGATCGTGCGCTGCAATGGGGTATCCACCTCGACGGGTTCCGTCGGCAAATCGCGCGACGCCTCATATACCTCAAGCATGGCAACTTCGTGCACAAGCTGACGAAACTGGGAAGGAGCCGTGGATGCATCGCGCATGATCGACATCTTATGCGCGATAAGGGGATGCTCGAGCACATTCAGGCGCTCGTCGGTTAATCGCATCTCTTCCATCCCAAAGCTCCTCTCAGACTCCAGCGATCTTTGACTGCATATCATACGCTAAAGCCTAGCAACCGAGCACCGTCAACCGGTGTTCGGCCATCAAACTATAACAAAATTTTTCCATTCGGAAACAAGTTGCAACAATTTCTCGGGCTCTGGAGCCAATGCAGCACAAAACACCAGGCGAAAAGCGGGGTTTGCAGCCTATTTCCACCGATTTGATGCTCACAACAACCACCAACACATAGTCGAATCAAGCCGTTTTGCGCGTTTTCATAACAAAACAATGTGGACATTCAAGTGTTTCTTGTTATAGACTGTGCAAGTAACAAGCGTGGATACCTATGCGCCAACATAGCCCCCGCTTGCATCGACAACAGAAAAAAGAACCCCCTAGCGCCAACTAGGGGGTTGCCTAAGTGATCAAGTATCGACCACTCACTCACAGGTGATATTTTACCACTTAGAACATGCGCTCACAAGGCGTTCTTGTTTTTGCACCCTTTTTTTCATTGTCGAAAACGGAATACATTCGACTAGAAAGCGACTGCATTTGCGCAGGTCGCGAAGGGTGCAATTATGCCTCAACCGCAAGTAGATGCGGCGGTCCCCCACGTGCAAGGAAGCGAGTGGGAGGTTTTCCGCACGCTTATCACGCACGACGACCGCAACAGCTACTACGTGGTCTCATCAGACGCTAGCGGGTCCTGGGAGGACACCGCAGTGAAAAGCGAATCTTTGCCGGCTATGGGCTTCAACACGAAGTCCGCCTACTACATGACCCACAACGGGTTCACTTCGGCATGCCGTAAATCAGAGCAGGTCAGGCAACTGAATGCCCTGTTCTTCGATCTTGATTGCCATGATCAGGACCTTCAGCAAACTCGCGCTATCGTGAGCAAAACGCTCAGCACGCTCCAACAGGCCGTTGGGGAAGGCATCCTCCCTCAACCCACTATGACCATCGACTCCGGTCGAGGCGTGCAGCTGTTCTATGTTCTCACTCGGTCCATTCCGTACCGAGTGAACGCAAACGGCCAGGTCAACATCAAATCCGTAAAGCTCTTCGAAAGCGTGCAGAAACGCATGGCTTCGTTGCTCGATTCCGCCATCTCCCCCATTCAGGGCATTTCGGTCGATCGCGCCACGTTCGACGTTTCCCGCGTTTCCCGCATCCCTGGAACCTATAACGCAAAAGCAGGGTGTTTCGCCTCTCTTGTCAACTACTCCTTCGATGCGCTGTACAGCTTGACGGAGCTTTCCGGCTTTGCTGGTACGCACTTGACGGAAACCGACCGCAAACACAATCTCAGGCGTGCGTTCAAAAAGACCTCATCCGTCCTGAATTACCAGCCAATGCTCAACAGCCGACTCGCTAAGATCATCGAGCTTCAGAAGCTTCGCAACTTCAATTGCGAGGGGAATCGCGAACTCATGTCGTTCGTGTTCTACAACACGGCCGTGCAGGTATATCCGCATCAGATCGCCTTGCGAAAACTAAAGGGCTTCAACAGCGATTTCGTCAATCCGCTCAACCAAAGCGAGCTTGACGGAATCGTCAAATCGGTTGACTCCGTGACTAATCTGCGCGGCGAGCAAGGGTATTACCTCATCGGTGCTCATCGCCTTCGCGAGCTGCTTGGCATGTCGCTTGAAGAGGAGATAGCTGTCAACTTCTTTGAATCGAAACGATCGGTTCTGCGAAAAGAAGCGAAACGCATAACCAAAGAAAAGCGCGAGAAACGTAACGCTCGCATTGTTGCCTTGTTCCGTCAAGGTTCGTATACGTATGCCTCGATAGCAAAACAAGTTATGTGCTCAGTTAGGACTGTGGCTGCAGTCATTAGCTCGTACAAGCAAAATCAACGTCATCCAGTCTTGGTAAACATCACCCGTTATAACAAGAAAGTACTAGATGCATGCAATTTTTTGTCACACGAGTTTAGGCAGTGCTTGTTAGACTCTTATCTATCGATTCTTGTTACTTCTCTCGGTGTTCTCATGACGTGCATGACAGAAACCCTCCCAACAAGCGTTTTTGTCACTCGTATTCGGGAGGGTTTCTTCATTGCTGTTCGTAAGTATCTCTATACGAAACGTTTAGTCCAGTGATTTTTCAATTGAGCGTACCAAGGCCTTGATCTCACCGAGTAGCTTGAAATCCGCCTCTCCTTTTGCGTTCTCTGCGTGCCGAAGAGCATTTCTAGCTGTTTTCAGGTAGCCGTTCACATCTTTGGCTGCTTTCGGTTCTCGAACTGCTTTCTCGAGTGTTTTGGTTTGCGTGGCTGTTACCAGCTCTTCGATTGGCTGTTCTTGCTTGGAGGTTTTTGCTGCTTCAATAAGGCTTGTTATCTCTTCTGCAGTCAATTCCCCAGTGTGAACTGCGTTGATGACGCTTTCTTGCTGTATGCTCGGAAGCTTAGACAACGCTTCTGCTTGGGATTGTGTGATGCTTCCTGCATCCAGCAGATCATTGCCCTCCTTCGACAGGTTTCTTGCTATGTTCAGCAATACCTGTGCGGTTCGTTCAGACACTCCAAAGTGTTCTGCAAGGTACGTTTTCGTGTTGACGCCTTTAAGGGATGGATCATCCTTGCGCCATTCCACCAGCTTGTCCGCTAGAACCCTGAAGCCCTGAGCGCGTTCCGATGGCTTGATGTTTCGTTGGCCGATATTGCTTGAGTGCATGATGAAATTGGCTTGTTCGTCGGAAACGGCACCAAGCTTGTGGCATCTGCCCGGAACCATCCGCCATGCGTCGCCATACTTTTCCGCAAGCAACTTGCATGCGCGCCAACGACGCTCGCCATCTATGATCTGGATGCCGTCCTCCGTCTCGCGCAGGATCAGCGGTTCGACTTCCTTGCTGTTCCAAATCAGGCCAGCTAGGTTGTTCACATCCTCGTCGGTGATGGTGTAGCTGTTGTTGGGGTTCGGCTTTAGGTTGTCAATGTCGAACCAGTCAAAGCCCATTTCGGCCAGTAGCGTATTTCGACGATTGCTGTTAGCCATCTTGTCGGTGATGGCGCCTTCTTGGTTGTCCCTGGCTTCGAATGCCGCAAGGCGCATTTGCTCATCGGTGAGCTTTTCGTAACGCGGTGTCACGTTGGCGATTGCTCCTCCGTTGTTCTTAAGAGCGGCTTGTAGCTTGTTCCTAGGCATTCATTTCCTCGATTTCCTGAGCCAGCAGTCGATATGAAATCGCAGGCTTGCTGTTGGGGTCGTACTTGATGAGGGGCTCCATTGCCAAGCTTGCCTCAGGAACCACGGTGCTCTTCTCAATCTTCGTATTGAAGTACTCGGCGTTCGGGATGGCTTCTTTCATCATCTGGCAGCCGTATTTGTACGCGGAGGTGTTTCGTTCGATCATCGTCTGCAGAATCTTCCAATGCTGCGGTAAGCGACGGCGCTCCCTTGCCGTTCGGTTGATCGTGTCGATCGTTTGCGAAAGGCCTGCGATGGCATAGCCGTCTACCTTGATGGGGATGATGATGTGTGAAGCGTTGTTTCCGGCTTCAAGCGCGACGATGGCGTTCGTGGTCGTCATATCCAAGCGCGGGCCGCAATCGATGATGATGTAATCGAACTTTTGCTCCCCGCTTCTAGCGGTTTCGTCGATAAGGTCTTCGATCGCATATAGCAGTCGCGTGTCCACGCCGCCAGCAATCTCCGCCTTCAATCGAGTATCCGCGTCCGCGAATCGGAAGTTCGAGGGAACGCAAAAAACGTTTTCATAGCCGGTCGTGCGCATTACTTCGCTCAGCGACATACGCGGAGAGCTCGGCGTTGCTTGATACAGGACGTCAGCAATGCACGCTTCCTCCGAACGGGGGTCGTACACGCCCAGGCTTTGGCTGACGTTGCCCTGGCCGTCCATGTCGATAACCAGAACCTTGTAGCCTAGTTCTGAAAGGCAAACCGCAAGACAGGTACTCGTGGTCGTCTTTGCGACGCCGCCCTTATAGCTCATGATTGAGATGATAGTAGGCTTGTCGGCGGATTGGGTCAGCTGGCCATTCAACAACAGGTCAGCGAGTTGCGACTTGTTGAGCCCGCGACGCTCTGCTTCCTTCTCTAGTTCTTCTACGGTCTCCCTGCCTAACGACAGAGATTGCTGCTGCTTTTCTCCGCCGCGCACCTTTGCCCTGCTGGCCATTTGTGCTCCTGTCTAATTCATAACACGAACATATGTACGATTGGATTTGAGAACTGTGCAGAATCTGCACACTGATTATTTTACTGACTTTCAGTGCTGTATTCAAGCTTATATAACATGTATTAGTGTGATTCACATAATTATTTGTTACATTACGTCCTGGTGTGAACTTGAAATCAATTGAGAAAGTAGATCTCATTGTGGTCCGCGTTTTCTTACTGTGCAGATTCTGCACAGTAAGAAAACGCGGACCACCGGACCACCGGACCACCGGACCACCGGACCACCGGACCACCGGACCACCG
>URQU01000014.1 GCA_900550055.1 uncultured Coriobacteriaceae bacterium
GATAAGGGGTACGGTTGCGCGAGTACGCGCGACGCCTTCTGCCAGGTGGCCGTTGGGGGCGGCTCTACTCGATCGGCTTCAACGGCTCGGTGGTGCTTTCGGACAGGTTTGCGGCCTGGGCGGGACGCCAGTCCTGGATAGCCTGGTCGACCGACCATGCGGCGGCATCGCTTGGCGCGGCCGCGGCTGCCGCAACGGCTGCGGCCTTCTCGTCTTCGACCTTGCGACGCCAATACAGCCAGAAGCCCAGCGCGCCTGCGCCCGCTGCGGCAAGGGCGGCCACTAGCCCCGCTACCACGGGGTTCATCTGGCGCTTGGGCAGGCCCGCTTCGGGTACGGCGATATCGAAGTCATCGGAGCCGGTTTTGAACGATGCCTGCGAGGCGGTGGGCTTGAGCACCGAATCGAGCGTTGCAGCCTCGGCCTTCGCCTGGTCGCTGGGGATATCGAACTGGGTCAGGTCGTAGGTGTCGATATAGGCCTTCAGCGTGCGCGAGTACGTGGTGCTGGTGGCGTAGTGCCCCTGCAGGTAGTCGCACGCATCCTCGTAGCTTTCCGTGTTCGACTTCTTCACCGGGGCGTACAGGGAGTTGCCGGTGAGCAGGCCCACGTAATCCTTCAGAGACTCCGTCAGGCTGGGGTAGCGGCGGAACTCGGCGACGATAGTCTCCAGGTTGCCCTGGCCGTCGTCCTCCTGCGTTTTCATGCGCACGCTTTTGCCCTCGTAGGCGCCCTTGATGCCGAACAGGTTGTTGTAGGGCTCGCACGAAAGGCCCGAAGAGCCGGACGCCGACTCCACCACGGCCTGCGCGATCATGACGGAGGCGTACAGGTCGTTTTCCTGGCACAGCTCGCGGGCATCCTCGCCGATTTGGCTGATGAACTGCTCGGTGGTCAGGTTGCGCGAAACGTAGACCAGCTCGTCCTCGTCAAGGGTGGCGCTTTCCTGCACCATGTCCTCGGGGGCGTCCTCGACGTCCTCGGCGGGTTGCTCGGCGGCGTTGTCGCTTGCGGCGGGTGCGCTGGGAGCGGCCGGGGTTTCGGCGGGCTGTGCGGGTGCGGCAGGCTCGGGCTTGGTCTCAGGCGCGGAAGCTGTGTTCGACTCCACGATGGCATCCTGCGTCTGCTTGACCAGCTTCGCCAGGTCGGCATCTATGAGCGCAAGCGCATCAACGTCGATGGTGAGGAAATCGGCCGCCGCCACGGTTTCGCCGGAAAGGTAATCTTTCAGCGGCTTTAAGCCCACAAGCTCGGCGGCTTCGGCCTTGTCGATAATGACCTGGTTCTCCTCGTCGGTTGCGGTCCAATCGCTGGTGATGACAACGCTTTCGATGGGCGTTGCCTGTGCTGTCTGTGCCGCATATGCAACGCCTGCCAAGGTGGCGCCCTGCGTATCGGCAAGCCCCGACAAGGCGGGGGCCGTTGCCATGGATGTTGCCAGCACCGCGGCAAGCGCGGCGTTCGTGAAAATGGTGCCCTGCTTCATTACGCTATCGTACCGTTTCTCCTTGTTCGACTTAGTAAGCCAAGTATAACTTATAATCCCTCCATTTGACGCTCACCACGATAATCATCACGTGCGCTTCTTTCAATGCCGGTGTCGAAATCGTTGGCCAATCGTCGCGATTCCTTCACGTATTTCGCCGTTGAACAGGTCAAAACCCGCGAAAAGGTTGACTGTTCGTGGGGGGGGACAGGCTAGGGCAGGGACGGCAGGTGAACGGGGGGGGGTGTGAATAGGGGACGGAGGTGTGTTCACGGTAAATCCCCGCGCCTTCGACAGCGTGACGTGAACACACCTCCGTCCCCTATTCATGCGTCTGCCGGAATCGGTGGCAGGGCCCGGTCAAGGAATCGGCGCGTTCCCTTTCGCGACTTCATCCAATGACATTGCATTTTCGTTATAATCGTCTGAATCCGCGCAAGGAAACGCGGCTGCCGCTGAACAGGAAAGGGAGGTTTAATGGCCGAGCTGCAGATCAAGCCAGGAACGAAGCTGAAAGCGGCTTTCGACACGGCCGTGGGCCAGCAAACCGATTTCAACATGATGGCCACCTTCAAGGGAGCCATCGACGAAGCCTATTTCCTTATCAGCGCGCCCATGCTTGCCGGCAAGCCGCTGATCTTGGACGAGAACCAAAAACTCCTGTTCCAGTACACCGAAGGCGGCAATACCTTCATGCTGGCCGGCTATCCCGAGTCCGTGGAGAAGGCGGGCATCCGCACGCTGTGGAAGATGCGCCAGGTGGCCGAGCATCGCACGTTCTTCAAGCGCCGCGACGAGCGCTTCAAGGTATCCATGCGCCTGCGCTACCTGCGCGACGAGGCCCCCGAGGACCAGCAGGAAGAGGCCATGACCATCGACGTTTCCGCCGGCGGTTTGGCAATGTATCTGAATGACTACCCCGACGTGGGAGAGGCCCTGCAGGTGAAGCTACCCGCGGTGCGCGTGGACGGCCAGCGCTATGAGCTGCCCGTGCAGCTTGGCATCGTGTGCTGGCTGCGTCAGGCGCCGAAGGGCAGCCTGTTCCGCAACGCCTGCGGCATTCAGTTCCGCTACGCCGATGAATTGGAGCGCGAGGCAATGAAGGAATACATGGAGCACGTGCGCGCCAAGTACAAGATCTAAGGACCATGGCATTGTTTGGCAAAAAGAATGAAGAAGCGGGCGAGCAGCCTCGGAGCGAAAAGGCGCGTGCCAAAAGCAACCGCGTGGTCCGCGTAAAAGAGCTGGAACAGGCCCTGGCAGAGGACAAGGACATCGACGTCGACGCCATCGTTTCCATGTACATGCCCAAGCGCCGCATGGCCCGCATCAGCGAGGCGCTGCTTCGTTTGGGTACGTTGCAGAAGGTGCTCATCTGTTTGGCCCTGTTCATGGCGGTGCTGTTCGGCATCTCGTTCATGCAGGAGAACATGGGCAACTTTACTATCAACCTGAACCGCTTGGAGCTGTTCAGGCGCGGCGTTGCCATTGCCGACAACAGCCAGTTCGAAGGCGCCACCGCGCGCCTTACCGCCGAAGCGGTTGCCTACGGTACCAACATCGCCGAGGAGGACCTGCCCGATAACCTGGACCAGGTCGATGGCAGCCACAACGGCAGAAGCTACGTTGCCTATACTTTTTATATCCGCAACGCCGGCAAGGAAGATTTGGGATACAGCGGTCAACTGAAGGTTGCCTCCGCGTCGAAGGGCGTGGATAAAGCCGCTCGCGTGCGCGTGTATCGCAATGGCGAAGCGGTTACCTACGCCGCGCCCGCCTCCGATGGCGGCAACGAGCCCGGGTGCGAGAACTTTGAATCGGACAATCTGGTTTGCCGTCTTTCCAACGACACCTTCAAGGTGGGCTACGTGGACAAGTACACGGTGGTCATCTGGCTTGACGGCGACGACCCCGAGTGCGTCGACGACATCGTGGGCGGCGCGGTGGAGTTCGCCATGGACTTTGCCGCTGATGGCGCCGAGGACACGAACCTGTTCACGAAGTTTGTGCAGGATATCGGCGACACGCTCACGGGCACCGACCCCATCGGCGCAGCCGGCACCGATGCCCCTGACTACTACCAGAACAACACCGTTACCTGGGACACCCGCCGCAACCAGGAGAACCCGCCCGCATAAACGCAACGCTGGCGTTTGCTTGCGGAACGTTGTGAGTTAACGGCGACTGGCGCCGTTGGAGCGGTGATTGGCTTGTGGTGTTGGGCTTTTGCTGACGTGCAGATTTTGCCTGTGGCCATGGGTTTTGCTGTCTGGGGCTGATGATTTGCCGCGAATGGCGGGCACTGGTGTTGACCTTATCCGCTGGAAGGGGACGTACATTATTTGCGGAGATACGGTTGAATTGGTTGGTTCACCTGCGATAAGACAGCGTCAGAGCGGGAACAATCGTGGTATAGTGCAGTCAGTAGGTTTGTCTATGGAATGGTGTTGCCCGTTGGGCATCGATTCCATAAGAGAAGGAAAGGGATCGGGAAAGGATCCGTTATGGAAACGAAGGCACTGAAAAAGCAGCTCGGCGCTGCTATTGCCATGGTGCTGGTAGCCGCCATAGCGCTGGGCGCTGCCACGTTCGCATGGTTCGTGAACAACAATGCCGTTACGGCAACAGACGTTAACGTAAGCACGTCTTCCTCCGTGCCGAATTTGTATATTCACAGCACGGGTGAGACGACTCATGCCATGGACGGGGCGAATACTAACCCGGAAAAGCTTTACCCTGTGTCTACCAATGATGCTAAAACCTTTTATGAAACCAAGCATTGGACGAGCGGCACTGGTAATCGTGCCGTTGCTGATGAGTACCAAAACGCACTCGTCCATGAGACAGGTAAAACCGTTTACGTTGATTACACCTTTGAGCTTGGTGTGACCAACGGCAAGATGAACGTGTACTTTGACTCTTCTGATGCAGCCACTACTTTGGCGGCTAATACCAAGATGGGCACTGCTGGTCGTTTCGCGATTAGCTTTGACGGAGGTGCAAACTGGACGCTCTTCAAGGTTAAGGGTAATGATACCAATAATGGTTATTACACCGATCAGGGTGCAACGACTGGTGACTATTGGGTAATGGAAGATAAGCAGGATAATAATAAGCTCAAGGCCTTCGCTGCTTCGTATGCGGAATTCAGTGATTATGCTGGCAGCGTTGACGGACAAGGCCAGGCTCAGGCTGGTAAGACGCCCCTTATCGCTCTCGATAGCGAAAAAAAGAATGGTCTTTCCGATAAGGTAACGGTTACCGTTCGTGTCTGGTATGAGGGCTGCGACAAGGATTGCGTCTTCGAGAATGCTGGAACGGGCATCGATAATGCAATTACCGGCAACCTTGGCTTTGTGGGCGTTCAGCCTACGGCGACCACCGGTGTTGGCGCGTAACCAACAATCACGGTTCAACATTCGTTAACTGATTAATACCCTCGGGCTTTGTGCTCGGGGGTATTTTTGTGTTGTCAGGGGGATTACCACGTCGGCGCGCTGAGGTGGCTTTGGCATCGCATTCTGCGACTTGGGGGGATTGTCAAGTTCGGGGTTGTTTTGGTTTGTTGCACTTTGGGGTACGCGTTGTCTTACATGCTAAAATCCTAGGTTGAATGATTGTCGGAACTGGGCAATGTCTCTTGGCAAGTGAGCGGCGTAGCCGCTTCGCTTTAAGGCTGAGAGGGCCCTGACACCGTTTAAGCAGGCAAGGAGGGGAACACGGCCCTTCGGGGCGTCAGAGCAGCATGAAGGCAACTGGCCAACATACCAACCACGAAAAGCTTCACGCAAGCCAAAACGCTGCTGAGGGTTATCGCGCCGTGGCCGATGAACATGCGCACACCCTGAAGGATTTCTGGAAGCGTTTCATGGTCAGCGGCCTGTTCGTGGTAGCCGCTCTTGTCATCATCTTGGCCTGCTTGGCGTGGTTCCTGAACAACTCGCAGGTGAAGGCCACCGGCGTAGGGGTGGACACGGCCGGTGCGCGCTTCGCTATCTCTTCCGAAGGCACTCAGCGGGGTGTCTATGACCAGGAGGCGGGTCAGGTCGGGCTTGATGTGGCCGACTCCATGAACGTAAGCGCTACCAGCAACTTGGTGAACTTGAGCGATGGCGAGGTCCTTGGCCCGGGCTCGTATGGTCTGCTGACCTTCACGGTAGCGCGGTATGCGGACGATCTCGAACGTGTGCAAATCGATATTTCTCGCGAGTTCAAGGGCAAGCAGGGCGCTGGCGTTTCCCCTGCGGTTCAGTCGCTGGCGTCGGGTCACCTCCTGTTCTTCGAATCGCGCGACGCCAATGGGTATTACGAATCGCCCATCCTCGATGACAAGCTTACGATCGATTTTTCAGGCAATACAACCAACTCCGTCACGAAAACGCTGTACTGGGTGTGGCCTGAGTACATCCAGAACTTCGTGTACATCGGCAATGCCAACTACTACAAAAACCTCTTCGCGGCCGATAACGATAGCTACAAAGCCATGCAAGTCTACATCAACGAACATCGGAGTTCCTTCTACTCCATAGCGTCCGGTCAAGCGATTCCTCCCCTAAGCAGCACCATGACCTCTGCGGAGCTCTCGGCGTGCGCTACGGCTTACAACAAGGCGGACGATGAGATCGGTAACGCGGCGGAGTATTACCAGGTGCGTCTTACCGCAAGCGAGGTGAAGGGCTCATGAGCGGCAACGAAGCGCGGATGACATCGGCAAAAGATTGGATATACGAGCATCGCGGGCCGATTCTTGCGGCGTTGGCCGTTATCGCCGTCGTTCTGATCATCGCGGCGCTCACGCTTTCGTGGTTCCTGACCAACAACAGCCTTTCAACGGTTGCGAAGGTTGATTCTCCCGCCGAGCTGAAAATCACCGTGCCGGGCGAGTCGGCGGCAACCCAGCTCGACCTGACCAACGACGCGGACTACGACGAAGTCGACGAATATGGCAACGTTTACCGCCGCCGCGCCTTCAGCGTGGACAGCGGCGGCAAGGCTTTTGAGCTGCAGGTTGCGAACACTACGAACATCAAAGACTTGAGCGTGAAGATCTATCGCGCCACGGTGAAGGACCCCAACGCTGCCGGTCACGTTAAGGGCGACGGCTATTCGTGGGACAAGGGCGACGAGGTTACGGGTTTCACATCAATCGACCCTGATAAAGCCAAGTCCCAAACCTTTGACGACTACGAGAATGTCCAAAAAAACGCCGTGCCCAACTACCGTTGGAAAAAATTCGAGGTCAGTGACCTTGATAAGAACGGAAACGAAGTCGCTTCCGTGACCAACTTCATCATCGAGTGCTCGTGGCGTCAGGCGGACAACTATAAGGAAACCGATGTAGCGTACCTGATCGCGAAGTCGTAGAGAGGAGGGACCGTGCTCGGGAACCGCGATGACAACTGCATCAAGCAAGAACGCGAAAGCGAAGGGCGCGGTTCGCTCACCGCTTCGCTGAACGGCGCGATCGACGGCATGGCGAAAACGCCTCAAGTGCGCAAGGCGTTGTGGGCGGTTGCCTTCGTGCTGGTCATTGCCGCGCTGGTGTTCGGCGTCCGTTTGACCTACAGCGCCTTCAGCGCAAACGACCACTTGAAGGCCGTTGAAGTTACGGGCACTTCGCAAAGTCTGTTCGCCTCCGACGTGCTGGCTCCTTATTCAGAGAAGCCAGCAGAACCCATGGCCAAAAGCGTTGTGGTCGACACGAGCGACAATAGAAGCTCCTTCACCTTCCGCGTGTACAACTGCATGCTCGACGACCGGAATGTGTTCAACGACAAGGAAGTCAATTACAAGTTGGTCGTGAACGCTAGCGGCATCAATGGAGAGGATATCGATCCTTCGGGTTGGCGCATCAGCTCCGAGCCCGAGGAGGAGGGCGAAACCGTTTTGCTTCCCGGTACGCGGGCGAAGATCGTCACCTATACGGTTTCATTCAAAGAGGAGTTGCTGAACAACATCAAGTTCACGATTTCCGCAAATGTTGTTCCCGATACAAGCCCCGGAACCAACTTGGCGTGTTTGGCGGCTACCATCACGCCGGCGGAGCGTCCCGTGGTCGAGTCCGCTTCCGTCACTGGCACATGGGCCGATACGGACGACGTTAGTAAATACGCTGCTTACAACTATCGTGTCAGCGTTACGGGCAAGGAGCAGAAGGCAACCCTGACGTGGGGCGCAAACGTTGAGCTTGACCCTCATTTCGAAGCAAACCACAAAGGCTGCACAATCGACCTCGCGAAACGTACAGTGACGTTCACAATGTCGCCGGGTTCCGAGATCGTGAGCTTCTACTGGACCGGCGGAAGCCCCGGGCCTTCCAAGTGGGACGATCTTGGCGTTTCGGTGGCGGCAAGCAGTTTGTTGTGAGCAGCTGGGAACGAACGGTCGGCAACTAGCGGCAACGCTCGGCGCCGGCAGCAAGCAGATTCGCCCTTCGGGGGCTTTGCATAGAACGAGGTTATTCATTGATGAGATCGGTAAAGCGCATACTCGCCGTGTACCTGACCTTCGCCATGGCGTTTCAGCTGTTCGCGCCGACTACCGGAGCGTTGGCGGAAGAGCTGAACGTCGTGTCGGGCGCAACGGCGCAGCAGCCTGGCGGCTCGGAGGGCGCGGACGGCGGCGGATCCTCTGATGATGCGGGCGCTGCTAGCGGCGATGATACCTCGGCTTCCGGCGGTGCCTCTGCAGGTGGAAGCGAAACGGCCTCGGATGATGCTGCTTCGGGCGACGCTGCCGCGGACGATGCCTCCGAGAGCCAGGAGCCCGCTGCGGACGAATCCGCCAGCGTCGACGATGATGCGGCGGATGCGCAGGACGCTCCCGCAACGGTTGCCGCAGGCACAACCATTACCACGGTTGACGAATTGAAGAAGGCCATGGAGGAGGGTGATGGTCATGGCGTTGTGACCGCAACGGGTGGCACCGTTACCGCCATCACGTTCAAAGACGCCGTTGGTTTGCGCATCATTTCGAATGCGGACCCTCAGCTGTATCGAACTGCGGCTTTGACTAAAGACGGTCACACGGGTGTGCTTGATCTGCGTGGTTCCGATGGCGGTTATACGTTCCTAGGTTTCGGTAGCAAAGACTATCCCTTCCAAGGCTCGTTCACTACCGGCGACACCTCGATCGCTTTGGCGACGTCGCTGTTCAACAATGTTGAGTTGAACTCCGATATCCACATCCCGAACCTTATTTGGAAAGGGGAGGGCAGCGAACCGGTTATCGCCGCTGCTGTTGCGGGTGGTGACCAGGACCTTGCTGTCACAATCCAGATTGCCGATCCCGTCGGCGAGAACGTGAACGCGTCGGAATCAACTGCCGGTATCACCAGCGCGCTGTTCGGAACCGTTACGGGTTCGCTTTCGCTGAGCGCAGCCTATTCCTTC
This sequence comes from uncultured Coriobacteriaceae bacterium, assembly GCA_900550055.1. Classification (GTDB taxonomy): domain Bacteria; phylum Actinomycetota; class Coriobacteriia; order Coriobacteriales; family Eggerthellaceae; genus Senegalimassilia. The sequence continues at coordinate 8,878 of URQU01000014.1, forward strand.
TCGGGTACGCGAAAGGGCCTCGGGGTTACCGCTGATGCTACGGGAAACGTGGGCTTGCTGGCGAATACGGTTGCAAATGGTGAGTTTACGGTCAGGTCCGTTGACTTTTCGAATCAGGTGGTTTCGGGTGGCACCGTGAAAGCGACCAACGGAAATGCCGGCTTGCTGGTTGGCGCTGTCAACGATGGCGCCTTCTTGCACGTCGGCTCCTTGAGCAATGTCCCAACTGCCACGATTGAGTCCAGCAAAGGTTCCGCCGGCGGCGTCGTAGGTAAGGTTGGGTCGAACACTGGCGCGACCGTTGAGGTGACAAGCGCAATCGATCTTTCTAATCTAACGGTGAAAGGCACCGCTGCAGCCGGTGGCTTCATTGGCCAGGCAATCAAGCTCACGCTGGGGGCAGAAAACAAGAAGGTCACCTGCCCTAAGACTGTTGGGGGTAAAGTTGAGGATAAAGATGGGGATAAAGATAGCGGCAACGTCGGCGGTTTCATCGGCGAAGTGAGCTTTGGCAGTTCGGTTGCATTTACCGGCAATGATCAAATCGGTATGGGTGATGGTGTCACGCTTGCGGGTAAAGCCGATGAGTCGAAGGGCGTTGGCGCCGCTATCGGTAAGCTGAACTTCGACAGTTCGACTGCGACAGTTTCGTTCAAGGACGGCACGTTCAAGAGTACCTACGGCAGTGGGGGAGGCGCTGCGGTATTCGGTGGCCTTGTTGGTTCGGTGACGGGACGTGCCAACTCGAAGCCGCTTCGTATCGAGAGCGTTACAACGGAATTTGCGCTCGAAGCTTCTCCGAACTTCACTGGCGGCCTCGTCGGTTGGCTCGGCCGCGGAACGGGCGCGACGCTTGAGGTCAAGAACGCTACAGTCAACTGCACCCAGTTGCGCCAGTCAAGCAAGGGGTTCGGTGGCGTTGCGGGTTGCATTGACAACAAAAGTATTGCTGACATCAATGGGGTGACCGTTAAGAACGAAGGTGCAATCGAAAACGGCGCAGGTATTGCCGCTGAAAGTTGGGGCTCTGCGATTCGTTTGGGAGGCGTAACCGATTTTTCGGGCATGAAGTTTGATCCTGATAACAGTTTTGTCGGCAAGAAGGTTGTTTCCCAAATCGCGAACGTTAGCGCAGGCAACCCGACGCTCGTGTTTGCCTGCGGAACAGGAAGCGATAGCGTTCCGTCGGACGCAAATAATAATGGGGATTACTGGGTTTATAAACGTTGCCCTCAAACGAAAATCGATGACTTGGGTAGCGATCAAAACGCTGATTGCGGCTACGGTGAGGTCATCAGGCTTGACGATAAGAAGTTGCCGAAGAACCTTATTCAGATCAATATGAATAAGCACGAGCTCGAGGGGCCTTCGACTTCGGACTGGAGTTGGCAGGTTGGCTATGATACAAGTAACAAATGGTCCGACAAAAATCGAACGCTCAATATCAAAAGCGCGCAGGACTTCGTATGCCTTGCGCTTACGGTGCGGTTCCCCAGCCTCTGGGTCGGCGTGTACGGTTTTGGCGGAGCCAACGGCTCGGTGCTTTTAGGCTCCGATGTAACCATCAACCTTAAGGACAACGTTGATTTGTCGGGCACGGGCGTTGGAGGTCTTGGGTTCGATAGCGCTAGCAATCTTCAGACGTTTCGGGGCACCTTTAATGGCAACGGCAAGACGGTGACCCTTGCGATTGGCGAGCCGTACGGTATGCGAGATAACAACGACACGACTGACGGCAACGGCAAGATTTACCGTCATAACCGTCTGGGCCTCTTTGCCGCCATTGGCGATGGCGCGACGGCGAATGAGCACACCGCGACGGTGAATAACCTCACTGTCGATGGTTCCATTAAGATTGATAACGGCTTAGGCGTCGACGCTGGGTCGCTTGCGGCAACCATCACGGGCAATGCAACGCTCAACGGCGTTACGTGCAAGCCGGCGATTACCTGCGACGATACGTTCGGCAACGATGTCAACATCGGCGGCGTTGCGGGTAGCGTGTCGGGCGGCGGAACCATTATTTTCGATAGCAGCAACATGAGTGGTAGCACAAAGGCGCAAGCGACCATTAACACGGGCGCTACCCTCAACGGTAGTACGCGCATCGGCGGCGCTGTCGGTTATGTGGCGGATGTTGCCGCTATTGTCAACGTAGTGAGTCTCGAAGTCGGCGGCGCGACCGCGAGCGACAACACGATTATCGCGAGCGACAGTGCGAGCGGTAAGATTGCGCAGGTCGGCGGCTTTATCGGCTGCATCGCGCAGAGTACCTATGATAAAAAAACAGGGGAAATCGTTAGTTCGGCTGAAAAGAACGTTAACATCACGGGTCTTTCGTTCAACTCATTCAACATGACCGTTGGCAAGAACGGCGACGCGAAGAACGGTGCTGGCGGTCTTTTGGGCTATAGCTGGGGCAATACTGTTGTCACCATCGGGGATGACAGCAAAAACACCAGCGACAGCACGTATGCTCTCAAGACAAGCAGCGCTTCCATAACCGCAGATGATTCCGAGGAACTTGGCGGCCTCGTATACGCAGCCAGCGGCCATTGGATCATCAACGACTACGCCATCGACCTTTCGGGCACAACCATTAATGCCGATAAGGCAAAGGTGCTTGGCTTGCTCATCGGCCGAGGTAGCAGGGTGGAGAATTCCGCAACATATGGAGCGGAAACTTATAGTGGCTTGTATCTGGAGAACAGGGCAAGTTGGGATACTGCGTACAAGGTCCATGACGACGCTACAGGCAATGGCGTGGCAATCGATAACACGGCAATAAGTAGCAAGAACAGCGCGACTTCGTTTGATGAATGGGTCGGCAACAGCACAAGGCCTGCTTATGGTAATAAAGCCGGTAGCAAACTTATGGACGGCGAATGGAACACGGTTGTTTCGCTGCACACCAAAGATGACATTAATGAAGGCAAGCTCGATATGAGCGGAATCCTGGGACAGGACAACAGCTATCACAATCGTTCTAATTTTGGCAAGGACCACAACACGAATGCCTGGACGAGGTATTACTACAATCTTGACAAAGCGTATGCGACGGTAGGCAACAACACCAAGAACAGTAGTGCAAACAGCTGGATGGACTCTCCGGAGTACTTGTTGCTTTGGTGCGCATACCTGTATGCGCCCAGTAAGGTTCGGAGTTGTATCATTCCAGGAAATCAGCAGATTTTCCTAGGAAACAATATTGGCGTGAACAATGGCGCACGCGCGTCTATCGACATGAATGGATATAGCTTCTACCCCAGTAATCCCATTAGTGGCTCCAAGGTAACGGTTAAAAACGCCGAGATCAAGTTCCATTATTCCGAAATCAAAGCTAAGCAAGATGGCAACAAGAAGAATAGCGAAGCGACGCAGCACGAGAACATGCATTGTGGGCTCATCCGAACCCATGCGGGCGACCTTACGGTAAGCAATGTCACGCTGGGCGGTACCGTGGGCTCCGTTGTGAACGATGCGGGAAGCTCGTCTGGTGCACTTGTGTGTCGCTATATATACGGGTCTTCGGGAGCGGTTAAACAAATCTCCATCGATGGGCTTACGCTGGACGGCTTGACGGTCGATGGCGTGACTGACAAAACCGGCTATGTGCCTTTGCTCATCAACGAGATGCAGACGTATGTGAACTTGGACGCTAAGAACATCACGACCACGGGATACGCAAACAACGCCAAGGCGGCGACGTCGCTGTTCGGTAAGCTTGGCGTTGGCAGCGCGGCCGATCAGGTGACGGCGACATTTAGCCTTATCAATCTTCCCAGCGCAACGGGCAACACGATATTCACCCGTGCAAGTCTGCTCGAGAGCTTCGGTTACGGCGAGGGCAAGACGGGCTCTGCGGTGTATACCTTCGTGAAGGACGATCAGACCAACAGCAAGGTCACGTTCGGTAGGGAGATCGACTCGAAAGGCGAGTATTCCGGCAAGCAGCTTTGGTACTACGACGAGAGCACCTATGAGACTGCCGCCGGTCTTGTCACCGTTGGCGATACAAGAGCTGATGCGAAAAACCCGCAATTCGGCGGTTATCTTCCCTATGTCTACAAGGGCAAGGCAAACGAAAGCAACGTTCAGTACCACGAAATCAAGGTTAACCAGCGCGTGCCCAAGCTCACGACGGGCTGCGGCACCTATGGCGATCCCTATGCAATAACCAAGGCTTCCGAGCTCAATGTGATAGCCGAGTACATCAACACGCAGAATGCAACCGACGGCTGGGAAGTTACGATTGCCCGCAATCAAGAAACGCTATGTCAGCGTCGTTCGTCCAGTGCGGATACCGACAACGAAGTAACGTATGTATACAACCAGGCGAAAAAAACGTGGGAGAAGAAGACGGGGAAAGGCGTCACTGATCCCAATGACACGCTTGACGACGCCACGATGCACAGATATCTCCAAAGCGCTTACTACAGCATCGAACCCAAAAACGAAGATGGCGCAGCGGGCACGATCGAGCTTGATGCGGCATCGTTCCAGGGCCTGGGTAATCTTGGTAATCCGTTCAGGGGCGTAATCGTTGGCGATTTGGCCAATGAGGGCCAGCAAGCGACGATTGCCATCAATAACAGCACCAGTTTTTCGAAGGGCCTGATTCCGTATAGCTACGGAGGCGTGGTCAAGAACCTGAAGGTGGTTTACCAGTCGAACGTTTCGGGGATTTCGTACACGGGGAAAGATAGCAATGGCGTCCCTGGCTCGTTCTTTGGCGGCGTAATCGGCTGCATTCTGGGTGGCGACAACATCATCGATGGGGTTATTGTATCGTCTCAAAGCGGTGCTGCTGCGACGGTTGCTTCTGCCAATGCCGATCCCCTTATTGCTGCAGTGGCAGACAGTTTGACCAACCCGCATTTGACTCCTATCGGTGGATATGTGGGCGCCGTTGCGGGCGGCGGTGTTATTTTCCGCAATAGCTCGGGTGTTAGCGATGCGCTCAACAGTTGGCATGTTGCCGGCGCCTCGCGCTATGACAACCCGTATGTTGGCCGCGTGATCGACGGTTACGCGTTCAGCGAGCTTGGCGACAGTAAGAGCCTTGACAACACCGACCGCAATTACAAGATCAACAACCTGAATACCGGTGACAGGAGGTGCGTGGTAACGGGTGATACGCAAGGCCGCTATCGGGGGGTTGGCGGCAATGATATGGCTATAACCACCACCGTCAAAGACTCGCAGGGCCTACTCGTGCTTTCTGCCATCATCAGCAGTGGTGCGGCTGGCGGTTCTGCGAATGCGAAGACAACGAGCGATGAGTGCGGAACGTATGCGGGCTCGCGTGCTTACCTGGGCGGTAGCAACGCAAAGGGGGCGTACCAATTCGGCAACCAGCAATACGGCAAAGTTCGCAACGCGAGCTATGAGTACGTTGGAAAACCGGGGAGTGCCGACAGCGACTTTGCTAATGCGAAAAACGATGACATGAAAAGCCCCGGTATCCAGTCAGAGGGTAATGCGCTCGACTACACAGGCGATGGCTTGGATGTTAACTCCCCCTACCTGGTAGCGAAATACGCTACATGGCAGACGGGCAACATCTGCGCCGCGCAAGCGTCGGGCATGGATTTGCAATTCGTGAACACGAACGATGATATTGACTACGACATGACGCCTTACGGCACGGGTTACACGGGGCTTTCGGGCCGCTACTACTCCAACGCGTGCGCATCCGACAAGGGTGCCGATCGCGACCGTATCGTGCCGCTCGTGGCGACCATCAACGGCAATGGTGCGATCATAAAAGTGGGAGACAAGAACGGTACTGCCTATGACATCAAGGAATATGCTAACGATGATTACAAGCTCACCGGTGTGGGTGCTTTGTTCGGCACGGTGACGTACACCTCCGACAACGTGGGGGGTAGTATTGGCTCTGCCGCTGCTGATGGAACGGGAGCCACGGGTAATGGCGGTTATACCGTTCAGAACCTGAAGTTCGAAGGTTGCAACATTTCGCTCACGTATACCGACGCGTCCGGCAACGCGAGCGGTTCGCGTGACGAGCAAGTTGGCGTGGGCCTTCTGGCGGGCACTACGGCAAATGCGAGCTCGTTGAAAGATTATGGCAAGTATCATGCTGTTACGTTGGCAAACTGCAAAGTAAATGGTTCAGCTGGCGTGTCCAACGTCGGCGGCCTGTTGGGCTCGTCTGGCTACGGTAGCCGCAAGGGCAAGACCAACAAGGGCGATACCGGGATGGTGACCAGCAACGACACCACGAATACCGAGACACGTTACTCTCCTGTCAAGCTCTATAACTGCTCCTATAGCGACATGGACATCTCGGGCGTTAAAAACGTCGGCGGCTTCGTCGGCAAGCTGAACTCCGGTTCCCAAGGTGGCGTTTGGACAACGGGTGACATGGAAATTGCCAAGGATTCTACGATCACGGCAAGCTCGGACAATCCGATAATCGGCGGTGTAGTCGGCCTTAGCGGCGGTGCCATTTTCGTGAATGCCGACACAACGAATAAGGAATCAACCAATGGTGGGAAAGCGACTATCTATGGGTTGACGCTAACCGTTCCGAATAACGCTAGCACATCGAGTGGTGTTGGCGGTCTTGTTGGTAGGGCCGAGAACAGCATATGTGCCTACAACCTGACGGTATCGGGCGACGCGAACGATAAGAAGGTATTCGGCCAAACGGAAACGGGTAAGGCAAAGTTTAAAAACGTCGGCGGCATCGCAGGCAATATAGCGGGTGGTAGCGAATTCAAGTTCGATACGTGCGAGGTTAGCAATATCGATCTTGAGTCTCGTGAGGTCTCTGGCGGCATATCCGGCAATATCTCTGGGTCGCCGGCGGTCATCTGTAATAACGTGGTGGTGAGCGGTATGACCTTTGGCAGCTCGTATGCAGGCGGCATCAATGGTTCTCTTGGGGGCACGCCAACATTCAGCATTACGAACACGGTGATTAAAAACAACGTGTTCAAGAATTCAAACAATAACAGCCACTCGGGTGGTCTTGGCGGTGATGGTAGGGGCGTGTTCAAGCTTTCGAACGTCCTGCTCGACAGCAACGATTTTCAGGGCAAAAACGGCCAAGGTATCTTCTTCGGCGACACGAAAACCGATTTGCGGGTTTATGCCGCGGGCATTGACATCAAGCCGGGCGGAGACAAAACGACCGGTGATTTGCCGCCTCTGATGCTCGACACCACTAAAAACCAGGATAATGTGAAGCTGGTGAATAAAGTTTCGTATGTGGCTTTCGGCGACTATGAAGATAAGCTTGCTGCTCCTGATCCTGACAATCCCAAGACGCTTTATAGCGACGATGACGCTGCTGGTTATATAACGACGGCCGCTTCGCCCTATGTGACCACGAGTCCGGTGAGCGCCGTTGCCGTACGTGTGTCCGACACCGACAGCACCGACCGCTACCTCTTCGGCGACGGTGCGAACGTTGACTTGGCTTCGACCATTCAGGGCCAGGCGGGCAAAGACGTTGCCGGCCGTTACACCTACACCAACATCGGCGGTCGTGATGACTCGGGCGCTTACCAAAAAACCAACGGTTACAATGCTACCTCTGCGCAATCGTACAACTCGGAGAACTCGGACGCCTCGAAGCAAGTTGCAAACGACTTCAAGGTCCTTGAGATTCCTGGTCAGGACACCACAACCGTAACCAATTACCTTAACCTGGTAACCAACGGCGGCTTTTCCGATGCGGTTCGCTTGAACAACGGCTCCGACAAGCAGTGCGTGACGGCCAAAGCCGAGAAGTTCGAGCTTGACGAAACCACGAAAGCCTTCGTGAAAAGCACTGAGCCCGCATCGCTTTCGGTTGTGGGCAACGGCACGAACAGCATGCAGTTCCGCGCATCCTCCAACTGGGACAACGATAAAGGCCAGTTCACGCTGCTCTCCGTGACCTTCAACGATGGTGCCGGCCATACCTATAAGGTTCAGGTCCCCATTGTGGTCAAGCGCTTGTTCGAGGTTAACTTTGCGGCAACGTACACCTACGGCACCAACTTCAAGGCCGACGATTACTCGTACAAGAACGATCACGTGCTCACCGGCGTCGGGGATGCCATGACGGGGTACCTGACCTGGACCTACAACAAGGCTCGTGCCACTGAAACGGAGTACGGTTGGAAGACGTATCTGCAAGGCGGCGGCTCCATGAAGTCACCGAACAAGACCCTATTGTTTGGTGGTGACGGCGAAAGGGGAACCTTGCCTGCAGGTACGCAGCTTACGTTGGTGGACACCGCGAACAACAACAAGGAATATCACTACACCGTGGGTCCCGATGGAGCCGCTTCGATTGCGTTGACTGATTTTGCGTACTCTGACGGTTCCGACGTCAAACACTACTATGAAGAGCAGTGGCTCAGCGAGCTGATGGGGGTCAAGGCTTCCGACCCCACCGCCTCGGGTGCTTGGGTTAAAACCAAAGCCGACGACCCCAACGTTGGCGCACGCATCAAGACCACCACTGGCTACGATTACTTCCGTCCCTGGGTGTCTGGAGACACAGGCGATCGGTTCGACCTTGCCCTTGGAAGCAGCTCCGAGCCCCACCCGTCCGAGAGCTTCTTCCTGGTGGTTCGCGTTCCTCAGGGCTCGGCGGCAACCGTGAACGGTTACACTGGAACCTCGCTTTCGAGCGGCGTGAACACGCGCATCAACTACGTGAAGCGCTCGAACGAGGGCGAAACGGATAGTCACGACAACACCGCTTCTACATACAGCGTTGCCTCGGGATACAACCAAACGCTTGTTGATAATCGCCAGAACGCCGATGGCACTGAAGGCACTCAAGTGATGAGCGTCGATACGACCAACTTCTTCACGATGGACGTGACCGATATCGTAGACTGCGGTAAAAACGAATACAACAGCTCGGACACGCTGTACTACCAGCTGAACTCCTCGCTTGCAAGTTATAACGGTTCTGGCCTTACGGGCGCGAGCGGCTATCCTAGCGGCACTTCGGGCACGTATTCCTTCTACGTGAAGGTGGGAGACACCTTTTACACGCCCAGCAAATCAACCGATTCTGCGGGCAACGTGAAGTGGACTTGGACGGCGACTGGCAAAGGGGAGGCTGCGGTAAGCGGTAAGTCGTGGAGCGCCGATGGCGGCGACATGCAGCTTGTCCTTTCCGATAGCGAAGGAACGCCTATCGATTTGAGCGGCATCCGCGAGATCGCAAGGGGCGCAACGAATGCAACGGGAGTAAAACCCTCGTTCTCCATCCAGCTGAAGGCGAGCTTGCAGATGTCGGGCCCTGCTTGCCAAAACGCGATCGCCGCATCGGAAGACGCTTCAGCTTACACGAAGCCTACGTATCGCTCGTTCCTTTCCCCGCATGCGGATACGTTGAGCACAAGCACCATGGCTAAGGATAACGAAGGAAAAATGCGCTACTGCCGCAAGGGCGGCGGAGCTTCCACCATTGCCCTTACGGCAACCAAGAAAACGCAGTTGGGCATCAACGTTGACGATTTGGGTACGGCTGACGGCACGATTGCGCTGGCGGCAACCTATGACCTGTCCAAACTGAGCGGCGCCGAAGAGAAGCTGAGCAAGGCGGAGAACGCAACCTTCACGCTCACGCTGCAAAAGCGCAATGATAAAGGCGGCTACGACAGCGTTCCCATCGCCGACTACCTTTCCGTGCGGCAATGCACGCAGCTGGGCATGGACAATGTTGGGGTGAGTGACGACCGCAACAGCATCGTGTTCACGGATGCCGCTTCCAACAGCGTCCTTGCCACCCGCGACGGCAGCAGCCCCATCCTCAGGCTCGGCTTCGTGGTGAAGGTGAATACCGACGTTGAGTTGGCGCAGCATTTCTACGCCAACTACCGCCTGGTTATGACGGCGCATCTGTCTGGCAGCGGCGTGGACGACGCGCCCGTGAACGCTTCCGGGTCGATTGCCGGGTACGCCAACTCGGATTATGTGACCTACACGCTAACCAGGGTTCACATGGAGGGCATCAGCCACGGTTAGCCCTATCCGTGGCCGGCAAATCTGGTGCCGGAAGGTGCGTAACAACCTGATGCCGGCATTACCGCGGGGCTCCAGATCGGGGCTCCGCGGTTCGTTCCGCTTAGGGCGGGACATTCGAGCTGTCGGGGCTCGCTTGTCGCGGCAAGCTCAGTGCAGCCCTCTTCATGCTTTTCCGAGGCGTTTTCGTCTTTGACCTTTGTGCGGTTCACTTGAAAGAGGATGTGAGTCCCCTGACATTTATCGTACAATGACAAGCTACTTGAGTTTTTGGCTCTCGGTGGTTTTTATAGGGCGAACGGAGGTGACCCACGTGGAGGAAACGCGCGATTCCAAGCAGTTGCGCAAGCGCTTCAAGCGCATGCTGGCAACGCTTATCGTTGCCGCCCTTGCTGCCGTGATGGTCACCTATGCTTGGTACATCTACAACGCAAATCGCCACATCACCGATGTGAAGATGGCCGCCGGAACGGGCGTGACCTTCCTTATCTCAGATTCCTATGACGGCGAATACAAGTCCAGCGCCGGCCTTTCGTTTCAGGGGCTTTTGAACCCCGTTTCAACGGACAACATCTTGAACGGCTTCCAGAAAGTGGTGGGCTTTACGGGCGGGGACACGCAGGACTCGCTGCTGGCCACCTTCTTCGGGCCCGCACAGCATTCCGACTACTACAAAACCTCGCTCTACTTGGCCACCAGCTCGCTTTCCACCGACGTGTACTTGTCGGACATCCGCTTCGACGACATCGATCCGCAAAACCCCGTTTCCACCGCCTTGCGCGTGGGCCTGGTGGTGCATCAGCCTGGCGAAAACCAGCCTGTGGCCGGGCAATACGTGTTCGAGCTCACGCAGACGCACAACCCTCAGGCTCGCTACAACACCAAGCAGGGCAAAGCGGGCGACGTTCTGGACAGCACCAAGACCGACGGTTCCACGGTTGCGTTCACGCCGCTCAACTCCACCGACTATTGCGAATACGACGAAGAAGAGGGCGTGGTCACCAAGCCCGGCACCAAGCTGGCAACGCTTCCCAGCGCCGTCGATGGCGCAAACCACAGCACGCCGGTGCAGGTGGACGTCTACGTGTGGCTGGAAGGCTGCGACGAGGACTGCACCAACAACCTGTGCGGCACCAGCTTGGCATCGCTTGCGCTGCATTTCGCGGGAAGCCGGGAGTAGGGGGTGCGCATGGGTTCTCAGGGAAGCAACGGGCAAGCCAGCCTGCGCAACGCGTTTTTCGCGCGCAAGCGCATGGTGGCGGCCGCCGCATGGCTGGCAGTGCTTGCGCTGGTGCTGAGCGTTGCCACCTTCGCGTGGTTCTCCGGTTCGCGTTTCACCAACGTGACGCCCACGGCTCATACGGTTAGCGAAAACGGCTACGACCTGCTTATCTCCGCTAGCGAGCAGGGTCCTTTCGCCGAGCAATGCCAACTGGGTTCCGTGGACAAAACCTTGTACCCGGTTTCCACGGCCGATCTTTCCGATTTCTGGCGCGCCACGTTCCAAAACTCTGCCGGGATCACCACCGACTATGCGAACTGCACGTCCGAGCTGGGCGAATACGCCCTTACGGGCACGTTCTACCTGAAGGGGTCCAGCTTGCCGCTTGCGGTGTACCTGTATCCCGGCCAAATGAGCATCTCCGCCGATTCCCAGCTTTTGGCGGCGGCCCGCGTGGGCTTCATCATCCAAAGTTCCGTGGGTACGCAAAGCTACATTTTCCAGTGCGACGACTTGGGCGACACGTCCGGGGCGGCGCAGCAGCGCACCACCGCGCAAAGCAACGTGGTGGTCAGCGGGCAGGGCTCGTGGAGCTATGTTGCCGATCCGGTGCAGTCCATTTCCGCGTACAGCATGGACGGTTCGGGCAATACGCCTACGGCGCGCTCCGGCGCGGCGCCCCTGTTCACGCTGGGCGCCGACGAGGTGGCCAGCGTGCGCTACTTCGTGTATATGGAAGGCTGCGATGCCAACTGCATCGGCGAGGCGCAGTCCAAGAACATCTCCCTGCAGTTCGCGTTCGCGGGCGCTAAGGCTTAAAGGAGGGGAGGTACCATGAGCGCGGATCCTAGAACAACCAAATACCGGTTCACCCAGGTCGGCGTCGTGTTCGCGCTGCTGGTGCTGGTTGCCGTGCTGGCTGCGGCAACCTATGCGTGGTTCACCAACAACGCGGCGGTGAACACCGATTCGGTCTCGGTTCATAGCGACGACAGCAGGTTGGTGGTGGAGCTGGGTGACGCATCCGCCGGCAGCTGGAGCAGCGACGGCGATGTTGCGTTCTCGTCCAACAGCCCAAGCCCGCTTACACTGTACCCGGTTTCCACGTTCGATTTGGAAGGCTTCGCGGAATGCACGCGCACCGACGAGCAGGGACGCGCCGTGGCCTTCCAGCAGGCCGAGGATGGCCAGCATTTCTACCACGGCTGGGTTGACATGCGCGCCAGCGTCGCCGGCTCGGGTGCCTCGAAGGCTGCGGGCACGGTGATGCTGTACCTAGCCGATACCTTGGCGCCGCAAGGCGCCGACCCCGAGCTTTTGAAGGCCACGCGTGTGGGCCTGAAGCTTTCCCACAATGGGCAGGTGCTGCAAGGCCGTTACTTCGCGTTGGACGATTCGGCCGGTTCGCATCGCTCGGAGCACCCCGCAACCGTGCCCTCGCTTCCGGGGTATTCCGACGGCATGCTGCTTGGTTGGCAAAGCGGCGCGCTGGCCTGCGCGAACGATAACGCGCAGGACTACACCGCCTATCTTATGGGCGCCGACGAGTCCGCCACGCGTCCGCAAAACGCGCTGTTGGCCATGGACCTGGGGCAAACCTATCGGCTTGACGTGTACTACTACATTGAGGGCACCGACCAGGACAGCGCCGACTATCTGTACAACGACGCGGGCATCCTACACGTGAACCTGTTCGCCGTGCTTGATGGGCAGGAGGTGTAAATGGGCAAAGAAGGGAAGCAGGACCTGCGTCGTCGCTTGACCGCTACGGTGGTGCTGGTGCTGTTCGCGCTGGTGGCCATCGCCATGGCGTCGTTCGCGTGGTTCTCCATCGCCGACCAGGCGAAAGCCCGTCAGCTTGCGCTCACCGCCAACGCCGGCAACTCCCTGCGCTTCGACCTGGATGCGCACGACAGCTTCGACCAGTACGTCAGCACGCTGGGCTTCGACCAGATTTCCGCGCGCATCTCCTTGGAGCAGGGCGTGGACATCGACTCCTCGAAGCTGCAGCCGGTAACCACTTCCGACGGGCAAAGCTTCACCTACGAGGACGGCTCGCAGGCCCAGGCGCAAACGGGTGCGTACTTGGAGTTCACCTTGCATTTCATCAGCCACCAGGACGTGGTCGTGCGCCTTACCGGCGAGGCGGGCCGCAATGGGGAAGCGGGAACGGCGTTCTCCTCAAGCGTGGACGGTTTGCCGCAGGCCATGCGCATGAGCTTCACGTGCGATGGGCGCACGTGGATTTACGACCCGAACTTGGGCTCGAGCGTCTCGACCTCGGGAGGGGTGACAACCTTCGGTATCCCCGCAGGGACATCAAGCGAGGTGGCGGACATGTTTAGCCTGGTCGCGGAAACGGACAAATCCACCATCGTGCGGATTTGGTTGGAGGGAACGGACCCAAATTGCACTAATATGATTAAGGGTGCCGATTACGCGGTCACCATGCGTTTCGAGGGTATCGAACAGCTAGATGAACAAGGTCAGCAGTAGCCGGCAAGCGCTACGCGCCGATGAATGGGAAAGGTCGAAATGAGTACGGTTAAAAAAGCTGCATCCATCGTGATCAGCGTTGTCATGTGGATCATCATCCTGGTTGCAGCGTTGTTCGCATTCACCACGCTCGCCACCAAAGACGACGGCAGCGTTTCGAGCCTTGCCGGGTTCACCCCGCTGACGGTTCAGTCCGAGTCCATGGCGCCCACGTTCGATCAGGACGACTTGATCATCATCAAGAAGTGCGACCCCTCTACGCTGGAGGTAGGCGACATCGTCACGTTCCATGCCATCATCGACAACCAGTACGCGCTCAACACCCACCGCATCATCTCCATCAACGAGGTGAACGGCCTTAACAGCTACACCACCAAGGGCGACAACAACGAGCTTGCCGACCAGCACGTCATCGCCGATGGCGACATCGTGGGCAAGTACGTGGGCAAGATCCCCTACATGGGCAAGGTCATCGGCTTTCTGTCCAGCACCTGGGGCTTCCTGGTGGTCATCGTGCTGCCCATGCTGCTGTTCTTCATCTACCAGGTCTACCATCTGGTGATCGTGGGCATGAACCTCAAGCGCGCCGTGGCCGAGGAAGATCGCCTGAAGCAGGCGGAGGCCATCGTCGATAGCGAGGATTCCCAGGCGGCGGCAGCCGACCGCGCCAAGGCCGAAGCCGCGCGCGCGGAAGCGGAGGCGGCGCTTGAGGAGGCCAAGCGCTTGAAGGCCGAAGCGGAGGCCAAGCTGGCATCCGCCGAGTCCGCCAACGGTGGCGATCCCGGAGCCGAAGCCGATTCCGATTCCGATTCCGGTTCCGAATCAAAGTAGCAAGCAGTTGTTTGCGCACACTGGACGTCGCTGCCGGTGTGCGCGTTCGCATGATAAGAAGGAGTTTGACCCGTGAGTGAGTTTCTGAGCTTTGCCTGGGAACTGCTGTCGAAAGTGGTGTACAACATCGTTGCGGTGTTCGCCGCCTTGCTGAATCTACTCGTCTTCGGATGGGTCGACTACTTCAACATCTTCCTTTCGTACTTCAACGCGTTCAACGTGGTGGGCAAGATCGGCGCGGTCATCCTGTTCGCGCTGCTTGCGGCCATCCCCGTGCTCATCGTCATCATCCTGGTGCGCAGATGGAAGGTGCACCGGGAGCTTTTGCACGACAAATCCGACAACAAAACGCTGTATCGCGAGATCGGGCGCCTGAACAAGCAGGTCCTTGACCTTATGGAGGAGAAGAACAAGCTCCTTGCCATCAAGGTGAACGCCATGGGCGGCACGCAGCGCATCCCTTACATGGGCGCTTCCGCCCTTACCGACGACGTCATCCCCACCGTTGGGAACGTTCTTGGCAAGGGGGGTTCTGCGGGCGGGGAAGGCGAAGGCGTCCCCGGCGTGCTCGCGGGTTCCGCCTCGCTTTCGCTTGACGGCGATTCGGTTTCCGACGCCGCCGCGGCAATGGCCAAGGCCACGGTGGAGGCCCGAACGCTTGCCGAGGAGAAGGAGATCTCCCTGGCCAACCGCTTCCCCAAACTTTCGCTTGTCGACCTGAAGTACCGCGACTGGCAGCCGCCCGTGTACGACGACGCCATCACCCTGGAGCATTTCGTGGAGGGCTACCGCGAGTTCGCCTGCAGCGAGCTGGGCCTGTACTACTCGCCTGAGATCGTGCGCCGCTACGTTGCCGGCATGGCCGCCAGCAAGCTGCTCATCTTGGAGGGCATCTCCGGTACCGGTAAAACGTCGCTGCCGTATTCTTTCAGCCGCTACGTCGACAACCCCGCCACCATCGTTTCGGTGCAGCCTTCGTTCCGCGACCGCACCGAGGTGCTCGGCTATTTCAACGAGTTCTCCAAGCGCTTCAATGAAACCGAGTTTTTACGCGCCCTGTATGAAGCGGGCCTGCGCGAGGACCCCAGCTTCATCGTGCTCGACGAGATGAACCTGGCGCGCGTGGAGTACTACTTCGCCGAGATCTTGTCGGTTCTGGAAATGCCCAGCCATGACGAGTGGGTGCTCGAGCTGGTCCCCACCGCGTGGGACGGCGACCCGAGGGCGCTTCACGACGGCAAGATCACCGTCCCGGACAGCCTGTGGTTCGTGGGCACCGCCAACAACGACGACTCCACGTTCACCATCACCGACAAGGTGTACGACCGCGCCATCCCTATCGAGCTCAACGAGCGCGCCGACGCGTTCGAGTGCCCGCACCACGAGCGAGTGCACGTCACCAGCGAGCATTTGCAGTACCTGTTCCAGAAGGCGAAGGTGGAGCACGTCATCTCCGAGGACGTGCTGGAGAAGATGCACAAGCTGGACCAGTACCTGCAAACGCGCTTCCGCTTGGCGTTCGGCAACCGCATCATCAAGCAGATGTACGACTTCATCCCCGTGTACGTGGCGTGCGGCGGCACCGAGCTGGGCGGCATGGACTACATCATCGCGCGCAAGGTGCTGAAGAAGTTCGAGTCCATGAACGTCAGCTTCGTGCGCGACGAGATGACCGGCCTTATCGAGTACATCGAGAAGACCTTCGGCGAGGGCGGCCTGCCCGACAGCGTTTCGTACTTGCTGCGAATCCAGAACATGTACTAGGAATCGGCTCGAGCGCCTGCAAGGGCGCTCGAGCATGTTTGCTTGCGGGAGATGTAGATGTCAGACACCATTCAGGACCTGTACGGCAGCTTTGCCGAGCAGATGGGGCCCATTCAGGAAGACGATCGGTATTTCCGTTATCTCTTCGAGCTGGCGCAGGCCTCCGAAACCACCATCGATCAACAGCGCGAAGAGCTGGTCAAGGTGGTCGACGAGGAGTGGATTTCGGTGATCGAGGATTCGCTCGATGCCATCAACAACGTGATCGAGAAGCCGCGGCGCTTCATCACCACCGAGCAAGAGGTGGTGCCGGTTTCGCTGGCCAAGAAGATCTCGTCCGACAGCGTGCGGCATCTTAGCCAGAACACGCAGTTCCTGGCGCCTTCTGACGACGGGGGCGTGCACCCCACCAAGATCTTGAACGTGAACATGGCCGAAACCTACGACCTGTACGAGAACCGTTTCGTATATCACCTGATCCAGCGCCTGCTCACGTTCGTGGATAGGCGCACGGACGTGATCTTCTGGTCCACGGGCAACGAGGTGCGCAACCGTTTCACCATGCACAGCAAGATCGGCGATGCGTACGAGGAGATCGAGTACAACGTCGAGATGACGGTGAAGGACCGTCAGAACTTCGCCGAGAACGACGCCGACAATATGGACACCTTCATGCGCATCGACCGCGTGCGCCGCTTGGTCATGGCGCTGCGCGGCAGCTCATTTTGCCAGCTCATGAAGGGGTGCTCGGTGGTGCGCAGCCCCATTCAGCGCACCAACCTGATCATGAAGGACCCGAATTACCGCAAGTGCTTCCAGCTGTGGCAGTTCATGGAGCGCTACGACAAGGTGGGCTACAGCATCCAGGTGAAGGACTCCGCGCTGGCGTTCGACGACGAGTACCTGACGCAGATGTACACCAACCTCATCAACAACTACGCGGTGTTCAAAAGCCTTGTTTCCGACGACCGCAACCTCACCGAGCTTGCCAGCGAGCAGCGCGAGCCGGTGGTGCCGAAGTTCATCAAGGAAATCAAGGAGGAGTTCGTAGACAGCTGCGACATCCCCGATGTGGAGGTGCGCAAGGTCTTCGTCGAGGAAGTCACCCAGGCGCAACTTGATGCCGAGGCGGCGCTTGAGGAGCAACGGGGTAAGAACGAGGAGCTGCAGGGCCAGCTGAAGTCGCTTAAGGTGGAGGCTCATGCGCTTCATGATGAGCGCGACGACCTTGCCGGCCAGGTGGACCAGCTCAAGCAACGGGAAACCGCGTTGACACAGCGCGCGCAGCTTGCCGAGGCGGAGTTGGACGAACTGCGCGATTCGCTGGAAGACGCCGAGGCGGGCAAGCGCGCCGCCGAGCAGGACGCGGCCCAGGCGCACTCGGACGCGCAGGCGCAGCTTGAACGCATGCGCGAGGAGACCGCGGCGGAGGTTCGCGGCGCCCTCGAGGATGCGGCTGCCAAGGTTGCCGCGGCGAAAGCGGAGGCTGATGAGGCGATTGAGGCCGCGCGGGCGGAGGCGGCATCCGCGATTGCCGCTGCGAACGCCAAGGCAGCTGCGAAAGTTGAGGCCGCGCAAGCAGAGGGCGCTTCCGCTGTTGAGGCTGCGCGGGCCGAGGCGGCGTCCGCGGTTGCCGCGGCGCAGGCTGAGGCCGATGAGGCGCTGGCCGCCGCGAAGGCGCAGGGCGAGGCTGCGCTTGCCAAGGCGGCCGCCCAAGCCGCAGCCGATAGGGAGCAGGCGGCTTCCGAGCTTGCAGCCGCCAAGGCCGAGGCGCAGGATGCCGAGGAGCGCCTTGCCGCCGCCGCGAAGGCCCACGAAGATGCCGTTTCGCAGGCCGAGCAGCGCCATGCCCAGGAGCTGGCGCAGGCGAAGCAGGACTTCGAGCGGCGCTTATCCCAGCTGAACGCCCGCTTGGAGCAATCGGAGCGCGCAAGGGCCCGTGCGGAGAAGCGTGCCGAGGGCAACAAGCTTTCGAACTACCTGCGTGCCCGCCTGCGCGGCGACGGCGCCCCCGTCGAGCCCGGCGATGCCTCCGGCGCTGATGGCTCTGCTTCCGGTCGCGCTTCTTCCGATGAGGCGGACGCACCGTCCGAGGATGGCCGCAAGTAATGAAATACGTACTTCGCGTTATCAACGTGCTGGCGGCGGTGGTCATTGCCCTGGCGTTGTTGGTGCTGCTGCGCACGGTGTTCACGCCGGTGGGCGAGGTGCCCACGCTTGGCGGCTACAGCTTCATGCGCACGCTTACCGGCTCCATGGAGCCCGCCATCCCCGTTCATTCGTTCCTGATTACCGACGATGTCGACCCCGGAACCCTGCAGGTGGGCGATATCATCACGTTCCGTTCGACGCAGCCGAACCTGGAAGGCGCGCTCAACACGCATCGCATCACCAGCGTGTACGAGGAGAACGGCCAGCTCATGTTCCACACCAAGGGCGATGCCAACGCCGTGGAGGATTCCGAGCCGGTGGCTGCGGTGAACGTGGTGGGCAAGGTGGTGTTCGTGTCCGCGGCGCTCGGGACCGTGGTCTCGCTGTTCGCGAATCCGCTGGTGTTCCTGTTGCTGATCGTGGTGCCTTTGGTGCTGCTGCTCGGCTTCGAGTTCGCCAAGCTGGTGAGGTCCACCAAGGAGGTGGCCCGCGCCGAGGACGAGGCCGCCCTCCGCGCCGCCGTCGAGGAGATCCGCCGCAAACGCGCCGCCGAGAAGGCCGAAGCCGAACAGGCTGCTGAGAAGCCCGAGGATTCCCCCAAGGGCGAATAGCCCAGATTCTTCGCCGCCTGACCCGTTGCACCCGCGCTGCTCGAGCTGGTGTGCCCTAGCGCCACGTCGGCCGGCGCGCGAACGGCGCGGGCGCTTTTGCATCCTATCGATCCGTAACCGAAATGCCTACTATGTCTAGAGACAACCGTGATAAGATGGGGCCAGACATATAGGCGCTCACAGACGAGAGAGCGAGGCATCATGCTGGACAAGGATCAATTGAACGACATCGTTGCAGGCATCGCGAAAAACTACAGCGAGCGCGAGGAGATTTTCTTCACCGACCCGAACAAGCATTTCCCGAACAAGCTTGCCATCGTGAACATCGTGAAGGACCTGCGCCGCGTCATGTTCCCGCGTTACTTCGGCGACGAAACGCCCACGGGCATCAACCCCGAGTACTTCATCGGCGAAACGCTCATCCGCATCGAGGATTCGCTGCGCCGCGAGCTGCGCGAGGCGCTGCTGTTCCGCGGCGGGCTGGCAACCGAAGAGCTTGACGCGCGCGTCGATCAGATCTGCGCCACGTTCTTCAGCCGCCTGCCTGAGATCCAACGCATCCTGCTGACCGACGTGCAGGCCGCCTTCGATGGTGACCCGGCCGCCCAGAGCAAGGAAGAGATTATCTTCAGCTACCCGGGCTTCTTCGCCATCTTCGTGTATCGCATCGCGCATGAGCTGTACGTGCAGGACGTGCCGCTCATCCCGCGCATCATGTCCGAGTACGCCCACGGCCGCACGGGCGTCGACATCAACTCCGGCGCGCAGATCGGCGAGTACTTCTTTATCGACCACGCTACCGGCGTCGTTATCGGCGAGACCACCCATATCGGCAACCACGTGAAGATCTACCAGGGCGTCACGCTGGGCGCGCTGTCCACGCGCGCGGGCCAGGCGCTTTCCGGCGTGAAGCGCCATCCCACCATCGAGGACGACGTCACCATCTACAGCAACGCCAGCGTGCTCGGCGGCGAGACCGTCATCGGCGCAGGCTCGATCATCGCTGGCAGCGCGTTCGTCATTTCCAGCGTGCCTGCAGGCAGCCGCGTTTCCCTGAAGAACCAGGAAGTGAACGTGCGCACGCCCAACAAGGACCACGACAAGTGCTGGGAGATCTAAGCGGCGTACGCAAGCGCCCTTGCGCGTTAGGCGTTTCCGCGCACGCCCGAGCCTAAGGGTCGGGCAGCAACAGAAGCAATGCCACCAGGGCCGATTCCGCGATGCGCGGGGTCGGCCCTGCTTCGTTTGTGCCCCGACACGCCCGCAACCGAGCCTTCGAGTTCGCGAATCCGTTTTCCTCGCCATCCGCTACGCCAAACCATCGATACGTCTGCGTTTTAATGGGGCTTGCTCGAGTAGCCGCTTTTCGAGCAAGCCCGTGAACAGGTGAAACGCAGATTGCCATTGAGCGACTACCAAGCAATATGCCAACAAAACGCAGACGTATCGCTCTATTCGGTCACGTAGGCAAAAAAGAAGCCCCGCGTGAGCGGGGCTTCTTGGCTAGCGGATGAACTTTGCTAGGATGCGGGCGAGCAAGCTGGGTTTGTCGGGGCGTCGCTGGATGCCGGAGTGGCTGGGCGCCTGCATGGGCTCGTTGATGACCTGGGCCTTTACCGGTACGGGCTGGGATGCCGGCTCGGCGGGCTTGGGGGTTGCCTGCGGCTGCGGTGCCGGCGCCGGCTTTGCGGCAGGCTTCGCGGCCGTTTCCGCCTCGGCGGCTTTCGCGGCGGCCTCGGCCTCGAGTGCGGCCTTGCGGGCGGCTTCAGCCTCCCTGGCGGCCTCTGCGGCGGCGGCCTCGGCCTTCGCAACGGCCTCAACCTTGGCCTCGGCCTCGGCCATCTGCGCCTTGCGCTGCTCGTTCATGAGCTTGCGGGAGTTCGCGTTGCGCTCCGCCTTGGCCTCGGCAGCGGCTGCGCGGGCACGCTGCGCCTCCTTGATAAGGAAGTCCTGCGACTCGAACTTCGGCTCGTCGGGCTTGGCCAGCTCGCCGAGCTTGGTGTAGCTGCCGTCGGCCTTCAGCTCGCGCAGCTTCGCCGTGTCGCGCAGGCACGTGTCGATGTAGTCGAGCACCTGGTTGCGCAGCCCCTTGTCAAGAATGGGCCAGGCGATCTCCACGCGCTTCTCCATGTTGCGCGTCATAAGGTCGGCGCTGGACAGGAAGATCTTGATGTTCTCGCGCGGCCCGAAGCCGTAGATGCGGCTGTGCTCGAGCAAGCGGCCCACGATGGAGACCACGCGGACGTTGTCGGTGTAGCCGGGCACGCCCGGGACCAGGCACGATATGCCGCGCACGAGCAGCGTGACCGGCACGCCCGCCTGGCTTGCCTCGGCGATCTTGACGATGATGTCCTTGTCGGTGACGCTGTTGGTCTTGAAGAACAGCCCGCACGGCTTGCCTTCGCGCGCAAGCGCGATCTGCTTGTCGATGTTGGCGATGATGCCGGGCTTGATCTGCAGCGGTGCCACGGACAGGATGTCGTAGTTATCCGAGGCGTTCTCCAGCTGCATGTTGCGGAAGAACTCGGTGGCGTCGCGGCCGATGGTCTCGTCGGCGGTGATGAAGCTCAGGTCGGTGTAGAGCTTCGCCGTCTTCTCGTTGTAGTTGCCCGTGCCCAGCTGCGTGATGTACTGCAGGCCGTTGTCGGTTTGGCGCGTGATGCAGCAGATCTTGCTGTGCACCTTGTAATCGCGGAAGCCGTAGATGACGTTGCAGCCGGCCTCCTCGAAACGCTGCGACCACTCGATGTTGTTGGACTCGTCGAAGCGGGCGCGCAGCTCGAACAGCGCCGTGACCTGCTTGCCGGACTCGGCGGCGGCGATGAGCGCCTCGGCCAGGTGCGACTGGCGTGCCAGGCGGTACAGTGTGATCTTGATGGAGATGACGGTGGGGTCGGCAGCGGCCTCGCGCAGCAGCTGCACGAACGCGTCCATGGACTCGTAGGGGTAGCTGAGCAGCACCTCGCGCTCGCAGACCTGTTCGATGATGGAGCGGTTGCGGTCAAGGCATGCCGGCCACTGCGGGGTGAACGGGGGATTGGACAGCGCCATGCGCTCCTGCTCGGGCAGGTTGCTGCCAAGGCCCCAGGTCCAGCCCATGTCCAGCGGCACGGTGGTGACGTAGGTCTGATGCGGCTTGAGGTTCAGGCGATCGAGCAGAAGCTCCTGCAGCACGCTGGAAAGCGGGCGCTCGGACTCCAGGCGCACCGGCGCCAGGCGGCCACGCTTCTTCAGGATGCGCTTCATGTGCTCGCGGTAATCCTCGTCGGACTCGTCGGTGTTCTCCGTGGCGTCCAGGTCGGCGTTGCGCGTGACGCAGATGACGTTGGTGTGCTTGACGGTGTACATGCTGAACACCTGCTCGGCGGTCATCTCCACCGCGTGCTCGAGCAGGATGAACTGGAAGCCCTCGCCCGGCAGCTTGATGACGCGCGCGCACTGTCGCGGCATGGGCAGGATGCCCACGGTGACGCCCTCGGCGCCCAGGTTCTCGCTTTCCTCGGCGGAAGGATGGATTTTGGTGGCTTTGACGGTTTTGCCGTCCTTGACCTTATCCTTCTTCTTCGACTTCTTCGGGCCCACTTCCTCGTCAAGGCGCACGATGACGTAGAGCGACCCGTTCTCCAGGTGGGGGAAGGGGTGGCGCGAGTTGATGATCTGCGGGGACAGGAACGGCATGATGTTGGCTGCCGTGTAGTCGGCCAGGAAGGCGCGCTGCTCGTCGTTGAGATCGGCGGGGCGCAGGTGGCGCACGCCGTGCGCGGCCAGGGCCTGGCGCACCTCGGCGTAGGTCTGCTCCTGCACGGGGTACAGCTCATGGCAGCGCTTATGGATGGCGGAGAGCTGCTCGGCCGGCGTCATGCCCGTCTTCGAGTCGAGGACCTGCTTCTTCAGAAGCGACAGGTCGGTCAGGCTTCCCACGCGCACCATGAAGAATTCCTGGAGGTTGGACCAGAAGATGCTGATGAAGTTCAGGCGCTCGAGCAGCGGCACGGTTTCGTCGGCGCCTTGGTCGAGCACGCGCTCGTTGAACGTGAGCCACGACAACTCGCGGTTCTGCATATAGGGCGTGGATCCTATATGCGTTGTGGATTCGTTTGCTTTCATGGCGTTCCCTTCCCTCGACGTCATAGATGAAACGTGCGTCGGGCGATGCGTCTTCGTTGATTCGATGTAAGTGCGGCCGCGTGCGAGGGCGGCCAAGTGGAATCGATGATTGCATAACGTGCGACGCCAAGGTGACGGGGTTCCCCAACAACCACGTCCCCTCAACTCATATTTTACTCTGTTTTGACGCTGCGACCATCCGAATCCGCCACTGGGGTTGGAAAAATGGGGTGAAAAAGGTAACGATTCTGTTTCGGATTCGATCAGTCCGCTTGCGGGGGTGCCGACACGGCCCCGAGCATGCGCTCGACCAGGTATCCCTCGCGCACGCCGTGCTTGCAGATCACCAGCTTATCGGCGCCAAGGTGGCGGAAGAGCTCGGCTAAGATGACGCAGCCCGGAACCATGGTATGCACGCGCTCGGCTGAGGCCTTCAGCGCTGCGTGCCCGAAGGCGGAGGGGTTTTCCCGGCAGGCTTCGAGGATTTGCTGCACCTGCTCGGCCTGGATCTCGCGCGGGCGCGTTTGCAGCTCGTCGAGCTGCTGGACCAGCTTAGCCGCCGCGCGCGTGGACCCGCCCACGCCGTAGAGCGTGGGGGCCTTGTAGGGCTCGAGGCTGGGCAGCCGGCGCAGGTTGCCGCGGAACTCGCAGGCGATGGCGTCCATCTCGATGGGCGCGGGCAGGATGTTGCGGACGAAGCGCGCGAACGACGATAGCGATCCCTGGCCGAGGCTCACATCGTCGCTGTCGCGGCCGCCTTCGACGCGGGTGAGCTCGGTGGAGCCGCCGCCGATGTCGACGAGCGTGCCGCGCTCGAGCGGGGTTGAGCAGCGGGCGCCGACGAACCCGAGGTGCGCCTCGTCGCGCGCGGACAGCAGCGTGACCGCCAGACCGCAGCGCCGCTCGATTTCCGCGACGGCCTCGGCGCAGTTCACGGCGTTGCGCAGCACGGCGGTGGCGAACACGTCGACGCGCTTGCAACCGAAGTAGCGCACGCGCTTCATATGGCTTTTCAGCACGTTGACGGCGCGGTCCACACCGTCGGAGGTGAACACGCCGTCCTCCACGAACGCGGCAAGGCCCGCCATCACCTTGTCGTTGATGATGCTCTTGAAGTCCTTGCTGGAATAGGTGCTGCGACGATCGTCCTTCACTTCGTAGATGACAAGGCGAATGGAGTTCGACCCCAGGTCGATGACGCCGTAGGTGGGCATTGCCGTTTTCCTTCCTCGATGGCGCTTGGCGCCGCTCTCGCTTTGCGATGATGCCGGCGCGATGCGTCGGCGTGAAGTGAACCTTACCCATGATAAAGGTTGCGGGCCTTCGCTTGACGTGCGCGGGCGTCGCTGACGGTTTCTGGGCCAAGATTTTACGCTCCCTTAACGTTGCCGCTTTCGGGGAGGGCAAGGGTGGCGCGGCGGCGGTTGCGGCGGCGAAGCGGGCTCGGGGCGGCTTGCGGCGGCTGGATTCCCGCGTGGCGGGGCCCTGCCATCCCTTACAATATACGGTATGCATTCCCTTGCGTTCCGCGGGTCGGGGACGCAGTTGAAAGGTGCCTTCCATGAAGAGCGTCGGTATTTGCAATGCCCTTCTCCGAGTGCTGCTTTCCGTGGCGCTCGTCGTTTCGTTCACGCCCATCCCCGGCAGTGCGGCCGAGGATGCCGCGGTTGCGGGAGGGTCCCCCTCCACGTTGGTTGGCGAGCGTGGTTCAACGTTGTCGGAAGGCTCGGGCGAAGCGGCGTCGACCGGCGGGGGTGCCGCCGGCGCCTCGGATGCCGGGGCGGGTACCGATGCCGCATCGCCTGCTGGTGAAGGCGGTGATGCCGCTTCGCCCGCAGATGGTGAAGCGGGCCCCAAGGACGCCGAGGAAGCCGCCGATGCGGCGGATGACCCGGCAGAGCGCGCCGCCGACGATGAGCCGGCGCAGCAGGGGGTCTTGTACCCGTTCGGCAAGCTGATGGCCAGCGGGTACGTGTACGCCTGCGATGAACGGGGCGACCTGACGAAGCCCATCGACGAGGACGACCCCAAGCGCAACGCCATCTCCGCGCGCGAGGTTGCGAACCTGATCGTCGACTATCACGTTGCCGACATCCCCGAGGGCCTGTGCGAGGGCTCGACGAGCCTGACGTCGGTGCGCTTCGAGAACGACCGTCTGGATTCCATAGGCGACTCCGCCTTCGCCGGCTGCGCGAGGCTCTCCTTCATCAGCTTCTCGGACATGCATATCGGCTCGATCGGCGCGCGGGCGTTTGCCGGCTGCTCTTTGTTGACCAGCCTTTTCATCAAGAAGCCTGCCGAAATCGGCGCGTTGGGGGAAGGGTGCTTCCAGAACAGCGGCCTTGAGTCCACCGGTTTGGGGCAGGTGAAGGGGCTGACGTCCATCCCCGCCGACGCGTACGAGGGGTGCCAGAACCTTTCCGACACGGGCTTGGGGCAAAACCAGCAGATCGTCTTGGTCGGCAACTGGGCGTTCGCCAACTGCCCTAACCTGCACCTGACGGGCCTTGAGACGAACACGTCGGTAAGCCAGCTGGGCGAGGGGTGCTTCTTCAGGTCGAACCTTGATGGCGGCTTGGTCTTGCCGAGCGGTTCGCAGATCGAGGAGCTGCCCAGCCAGGCGTTCGCCGGCACGAACATAGACTACGCGTACTTCCGGTGCGACCATGCGGTGCTCATCGATAGCGACACGTTCCCCAAGCGTGGGATGCAGGTGATGGTGCCGTCGGGCGCGGTCGGGCTGTACCGGTCGGGCCTTCCCGAGCGGAACTGGGATAGCTGCAACGGCAAAACCCCCGTTAGCGTTGCCGAGTGCTTGAAGAGCCTTCGAATCGAGTGCGACCCTGACGTTATGGAATACGACGAAGACGATAAGGTCTCCCTTGCCGGCATGAAGGTCACGTTCGACCACGATTACGGCAGGAGCTCGTTCGATTACGAGGACTTGAAGAACTGTGCGTTCGCCCAGTTCATCGAGGTGTATCCCGATGAAGGGTACCTGTTCCGCTCGAGCTTCCACGGCCAGCGCATTCATATGACCTACGACGACGGCGAGGTGCACTTCGACGCGTACTCGGCCGAGCCCATGCGCGAGCGGGGCAACACCGACTTGGCGGTGGATATCCGCTACGACGGCGCGCTCTCCTCCGGGGACAGCGCCACCGGCGCGGGCCAGTACAGGCCCGGCGAAACCTGCGTGGTGGTGGCCAACGCCACGACGCCCGGCAGGACGTTCGCCTACTGGGCCGACGAGGAAGGGGCCATCCTTTCCGAGGACCAGTGGTACGAGTTCACGGTGGAACGGGACACGTTGCTGACGGCGGTGTTCGCCGACAAGGCCACGGTGGCGCCCGAGGTGCGTTTGGGCAGCGTCGATGGGCGGCCGGTTGTCGGCGCGCGGGCGAGCGTTGTGGTCGACGAACGCGACATGGGGACGAGCTTCACGACGTATGTGGGCAAGCGCGTGACGCTGACCTGCGAATACGATGCGTCGAAGTACCGCCTTGACCATTGGGAGAGCTCGCTTGACGGGCACTATCTGGGAAGCCGCCCCGGCGACACCATCGAATACGACGCCGTTGCGGGCGAGACGCCCATCGCCGTGTTGGTGGAGTATGGGCAGCTGAACGTGTCCGCGAAAAGCGCATCGGGCCTGGCGCTTGGCCAGGCGAGCGGTTCGGGAACGTACGAGCTGGGGCAGACCGTCAAGCTTTCGGCTATCCCGGCGAAGGGGTGCCGCTTCCTGGGTTGGATGCATCGCGGCGAGCTGCTGTCCACCGAGGCGTCGTACGCGTATCGGGTCCAGGACTTCGACGAGGCGACCGGCTGGTTCGCGTTCGATTTCTCGCAGACGTGGGTGGCCGTGCGCGCCGCGTCGGCGCAGCCCGACTGGGGCAGCGTTTCCGGTGCCGGGCTGTACGAGGAAGGCGCCCAGGTCACGCTTACCGCAACGCCGAACGCGGGCTTTGCCTTCTCCGGCTGGTTGCGCGACGGCGAACTCATCGAAGGCGGGACGCAGCTGGTTGTGACCGCCGAAGAAGCCGACCAGACGGATGCGCTCGTAAAGCGGTCACCGCTTTACACCGCTACGTTCGAGCCGGTTGCGTGCGATATCCGCTACGAGCAGACGCTCGACACGGGCGGCCGCGAGCTGATGGAAGGGGTGGAGGTCCCGCAGGTGACGGGCAGCCTTTCCGCGGAAGGTGGCCAGACGGTCACGCTTGACGCCAAGGCCCTGGGCATGCTCGATGACGATACGGTATTCGCCGGCTGGTTCGATGCCGCCACGGGCGAGCGCGTGTGCGAATCCCCTGTGTACGAGTTCGCGGCAGCAGGCGATGCCACGCTGCAGGCGCGGTTCTCCCTGAAGGAAGTGGGGGTGCGCATCAGCCCTGCTCAAACAACCGATCACTCCGAAGCGTACGCCCATTTGCGGGTGGATGCGGCGAACTGCTACCGCAACGTCGGCGAGATCGTCCCGCTTTCCGCAACGCTTGACAACGCGCAGTTCGTGGGCTGGTACGCGGCTGATGGCGACGACTCCGTGGCCATCAGCGACCAACTTGCTTGCGAATACCAGGTCACGAAGCCCGCGAACGAATCCGCGCAGGTAGAGATCACGCCCTGGTACTCGGCGATCCCCGCGAGCGTGGTGCTGAGCGTTGCCGGCGCCGACGAGGACGGCAACGCCCCGGGCTACTTCCTGACCTCGGGACTGTACGGCGTCGGCCAGCAGGTGACGGTGAACGCGGTGCCCGAGCCGGGCTACGTGTTCGACTACGCCACGGACTCGCTTGGCAACACGGTCCCCGCAGCGTCCGATGGCTCGTATACGTTCCTTCTGACCGGCGACACCGAGCTGGTGGCGCATTTCCGCGTGGCGCAAGATGAGGATGAGGCGTTCGAAGCGCTCAAAACCGCGCTGCTCGCGGTGCTGGGCACGGTGGGGGTTGTCGCGGCCATATACGGCCTGGGCGAGATCGTTGACCCGATCATCGCGCAGGCCATGATCGACATCGCCGGCGCCGAGACCATCGAGGAGCTGGCCCAGATCGGCAAAAACGTCCTCAAGGAGATCAAGGACATCTTCGACCATCATAAGCACGACAACGACCCGAACAAGCCTCACGGCGACCATTCGGTCGAGATCGTGGCCGCCGTCCATCCCGCCGAGGGCGGCATCGTGCGCGGCGGCGGCATCCATTTCGAGGGCACCATCGCCGAGCTCGAAGCCATCCCCAACCCGGGATACCGCTTCGTGTGCTGGAAGGAGGACGGCATCGAGCGCTCCGTGTCGCAGCGCATGCAGATCCGCATCACCGACGCCACGCCCGAGGTGGTGGCCATGACGGCGGTGTTCGAGCGCAACGTGCGCATCACCACGTCCGCCGAGGTGACGGGCGTCGATGCCGGCATCCCCACCGGCTGCAACGCCACGCCCGATGTGCAGACGCCGCGGCAGGGCCAGGAGGCGAAGGTCATCGCCACGGAAGGCGAGGGCTACGCGTTCGTCGGCTGGTTCCAGGACGGCATCGAGGTCTCGAAATCGCCCGTGTACGTATTCCCCGCCGAGGTCGATAGGCACCTGGTGGCGAAGTTCCGCAAGGCCGACCGCACTATCGTGGTGGGCGCCGACCCCGACGAGGGCGCGCAGGTGCTCTGCGACGGCTTACCCGTGGAGGGCGGCGTGGTCAGGGCGGCCGATGGCGACATCCTCACGTTCACGGCCCTGCCCGCGGCGCGCGCCGACGACCCGGATAAGAAGTACAAGCTGGTGGAGTGGCGCAAAACCGACGATTCGGGGCGCACCGTCATCGACCGCGGCGATGTGTGCGAGTATCGCGTGGACGGCAACGGGCGCGTCACGGCCGTGATGGACGGCAAGGACAGCCATTCCGTTCGTGCGGCTACCGACCCTGTGGAGGGCGGGACGGCTACGCTCAAAAACGGGGAAAGCGTCGGCGAGGTGCTCGACGTGCCCGATGGGGAAAGCGTCACCGCCACGGCGGAGGCCCGCGAGGGCTACCTGTTCGACGGCTGGTATATCAGCTACGGGGCAGCCGATGCGGCGCCCACGTTCGCTTCCCACGACCAAACCTATACGTTCGCGCCGGTTGCCGACTGCACGGTGACCGCCCGCTTCCAGCGCCTGTGCAAGGTGAGCGTGGTGGCCGAGCCCGTCGATCAGCTTGCCGGCAAGTACACGGTGACCGGGGACGGCTATTGCGAAAGCGGCAAGCCCGTCACGCTTTCCGTGAAGCTTGCCGACGACGTGCGCGACAAGTTCACGTTCAAGGGCTGGTACCTTGGCGATTCCGGGGTTCCCATGGGAACGGACCCCGACCACCTTGAGCTCATCCCCGAGCAGGACACGGTGGTGCGCGCGGTGTTCGTCCCCAAACGTTACCGCATAAGCGTGGAGACCGATTCGCACCTGGTCGAACGCGGCACCGTCGAGATCGAGGGGCATCCCGGCGCGGATGCGGTCCTGGTGGAGTACGGAAACACGGTGACCATCAAGGCGAACCCGAACGAGGGCTTCCGGTTCGCCCATTGGAAGGACGGCAAACGCAAGAAGCATCCCGAGCAGCAGCTGACCGTGCGTGTGACGGGCGACCAGACGTACAAGGCGGTGTTCAAGGGAGCGGAGCCCGAGGTGGTGATCGCGGCCGATACGTGGCTTGGCGGCACGGTCACCTGCAACGGCATCGAGGTCACCCCGGCGACCGATTC
The DNA here is from genome assembly GCA_900550055.1 of uncultured Coriobacteriaceae bacterium. Classification (GTDB taxonomy): domain Bacteria; phylum Actinomycetota; class Coriobacteriia; order Coriobacteriales; family Eggerthellaceae; genus Senegalimassilia. The sequence continues at coordinate 38,791 of URQU01000014.1, forward strand.
CTTCTCGCTGGGCCAGACGCTGCACTTGAAGGCCGAGCCGAAGACGGGATATTTCTTCTGGGGCTGGTACGTGAACGGCATCTTCACCAGCCTTGATATGGAATGCGACGTGGTGGCGAAGGGGCTGACCGCCAAATCGGAGCGATGCACGGTCACGGCGGCGTTCAAGCCCTATGAGGTGGTTTGCCTACCCGTGGCAAGCCCGGCGGGCGGCGGGTCGGTGCGGGCCAGCCGCGTGTTCACCGAGCGCGGCGCGGAGGTCGAGCTCAAGGCGCAGGCGTCGCCCGGTTATGTGTTCACGGGCTGGTATTCCGCCGCCGGCGAGCTGGAGTCCACCGCGCCCGAGTTCACGTGCCGCCTGATGCGCAGCCACGTGCATGTGGCGCATTTCGAGGAACGCTCGTACGAGGTTTCGGCGGTGCCGGCGGTGGCCGATGCCGACGGGAACTTGATCGAGAACCGGTCGGCCGGCTGGGTCGAAGGCGCCGGGACGGTGGACGCCGGCTATTCGGCGGACCTTTCCGCGCATGCCCTTTCGGGCTACACATTCGAATACTGGGCCGATGACCGGGGCAACGTGGTGAGCCGTGATGCGGACTACCGCTTCGTGCCCTCGGGCGAGACGAAGCTGTTCGCCGTGTTCGCCGCCAAGCAGTTCACCGTGAACGTTTCCGCAGGTGAAGGCTATGGCAGCGCCACGGGATCGGGTACCTACGCCGCGGGCGAGGTGGCGTGCGTCAGCGCCATCCCGGCGGCCGGGGCGCATTTCGTCGGCTGGTTCAGCGGCGGCGCGTGCCTGTCCGCCGACGCCACGTACCGCTTCCCGGTGAGCGCGGATATCGATTTGGAGGCCGTGTTCGGCATGGGCTCGTTCACGGTGAGCACCATCGCCTCCCCGGCAGAGGCGGGCTATGTGAGCGGCTTCGGCGGCTTCGACGAGGGACAGCGCACCACGCTGTCGGCCACGGCCAAGCCCGGCTTCACCTTCGATTGCTGGCGCGATGCGAAGGGTACGCAGGTCAGCGGCCTCCCCGATTGCACAGTGACTGTGACGGGCGATGCCGCGTACGCCGCATGTTTCACGCGCAATTCCTACGGCGTGTCGCTCAGCTCGAACGTGGAGGGCGTCGGCGAGCTGTCCGGCGAGGGCGTGTACGAGTTCGGCCAGGTGGTGCACATTCAGGCGCAGCCGACCGACGACCGCCGCTTCATCGGCTGGCAGCTGGTTGGCGCCGATGGCTCGAAGACGCACTTTGCCGACGACGCGGATACCTGGTTCGTGCTCGATGAGGACCTGGTCGAGGCCATAGACGGCGGCATGCTGGAGCTTGAGGCTCAGTTCGCCGACCCGTACGAGGTGGCGGTCAAGGCGGCCCCGGTGGTGAAGGGCAAGTCAACGAACCGCCGTTGCCGTGTGCAGGGCACCGGCGCCTATGAGGCGGGGGAGACCGTCACGCTCAATGCCGTCGCGGGCCTGGGCTACCGGTTCGTCGGCTGGACCTCCGATCGGGAGGGGCATGTCGTGGTCGGCACCGACGAGGTGCTCAGCTTCGAGGCCAAGTCCGACGTGATGTACTACGCGCAGTTCGAGGCGGACGGACAGGTGACCATCACCGCGTCCCAAAGCTCCATTTTGCGCGGAAAGGCATTCCTGACCAGCGGAAACGGTTTGACAAGCGCCACGAAGACCTGCGACAAGGGCGACGTGTTCGTGGCCATGGCCATCCCGTGGGCAACCTACCGCTTCTCGCATTGGATCGACGACGGGGGCGCCATCTTGAGCTACAACGCCGTGTACGTGGGCGTTGCCCAGCAGGACATGCAGCTGACGGCGGTGTTCTACGACGCGGGCTTCGACCTGCAGGTGGACACGTATCCGGCTAGCGCGGGCTTCTCGATGGTGGTGCCCTTCACCGGCGACGGCTACCTGACGGCGGCGTGGATGGTGACCATCCCGTTCCCCGGTTGGAAGTTCCGCTATTGGATCGACGAACGCGGGGCTCCGGTGGGTTTCAGCACGCTGATCGTGCGCCCGTCGGTGGCGAATAGGACCTACACGGCGTATTACGAAAGGGCTTCGTGGAACGTCGTGGCGGTTGACCCGCGCGACGGCGGGCATATCGATGGCTCGTCGGAAAACGATGAGTGGGGCTGCGCCGTGGTCGACAAGGTGGAGAACGGCTCCTCGTGCACGTTGCGCGCCGTGCCTGATGAAGGCCACGTTTTCGATGGCTGGTATGCGATCGGGGAAGACGGCTCCGTTGGGGACGAGCCGTTGAGCACGGACGCAGCTTGGACGTTCACGCCTGACGCCGACATGACGGTGACGGCGCGTTTTGCGGAGGCGCCGATGCTTTCGGTGAAGGCCTCGGCGACGGGCGGCGCGGTGGATCCTGCCGGCGTGGCCGTGCCTTGGGGCGGCAGCGTCTCGTTCACGGCTGCGCCCGATGCGGGGTGCTACCTGGAACGCGCGACCGTTGCAGGTGTGCGCGATGACGGCTCGGCTACAGATGCCGTCGAGCTTGACATAGCCGATTACCAGGGCGGTAGCCACCGCGTGACCCTGAACGGCGTCAAGGCGCCGCAAGAGCTGGTGTTCTCGTTTACCCGTGCTGGCCGGCCGGTGGTGACGGCGCAGCCGCAAGGCGCCAGCGTGCATGAGGGCGAAGCGGTTGCGCTTTCGGTTGCGGCCGACGCCGCCGAGGACGTCCTTGCCCACGAAGAGGTATCGTGCGGGGCCGCGGCGACCCATGAGCTGGGCTATCAGTGGTTCCGCATGCCCGAGGGCGGCGGCGAAGACGTGGCGCTTGAGGGCGAAACATCCCCTTCGCTGAAGTTTGATCGCGCTGCGGCGGCGGATGCGGGTTCGTACTATTGCCGCATTACGCAAACGTATCTGGGCACGGTGACGTCCGTCGAGACCGATCGGGCCGAGGTGTCCATAGCCAAGCGGGAGGACCTGGCGTTCAACGCATGCGGGTTGCCTGTTGCGACCGCGCATAGCGAATATGCAGGGGCCATCAAGCCCGCCACCGGCGGCACCGCGCCTTATACGTATGCGGTTGCGCCTGGCAGCGCGTTGCCTGAGGGCCTGCGCCTGGAGGTTGCCGAGGACGGCGCGGTGCTGATCACGGGAACGCCGGAGGGCGCGGGAGTGTTCGGCTTCGACATCGTGTGCTCTGATTCCGCTGGTCAGACGCGCATCGCTCGCTTCGCGTTGACGGTTGCGCCGCAGAAGGCGGATATGTCGTTTACCGAGGCGAACTTCGTGTACAACGGCCAGCCGCAGGGCCCCGAGCTTGTGGGCGTCCCGGACGGGTGTGTAGGCTCGGTCGCACTGTCCTTCACGGGAACGGGCGGCACCCGCTATTCCAGCAGCACCGCTCCCGCGGATGCGGGCACGTACCGGGTGGTGGCAAGGCTGGCCGCGAACGGGTACGTCGGGCGCGCCGTCGCCGAGTTTGCGATTGCGCAAAAGCCCGTTTCCTTCGACATCGCCGCGGCTGATTGCGTCTACGACGGGAATGCCCATGGCGTGCAGGTGGATGCGCAGGGGTTGGATGAGGGGGATTATTCCGTGACGTACGAGGGCGCCGATGGCACCGTGTACGGCCCGACCTCCGAAGCTCCGCGCGACAGCGGCAGCTACGTTGCGACGGCGCGCGTTGAGAACCCGAACCTGGTCGGCGAGCAGAGGGCCTCGTTCGCCATAGCGAAGGCGCCGCAGGCCATCACGGGCCCGACGTCGTATTCGGGCGTGTTCGGCGGGCCGGGCATCGTCTTGCAGAACGCAGCGAAGACTCCGGTGACATTCGAGCTTGTGCAGGATGACGGCGGCGCCGCGCCCGTCACGCTGCAGGGTTGCTATGCAACGATCAACGCCGCCGGCACCGCGCGCGTGATCGCTCGCGCGGCGGAAAGCCGCAACTACTATGCGGCCGATGATGTGGAGCTGACCATCTCGGTCGCTCCCGCCCAGCTTCTGGTGGCGGTCGACGACGCCGAGCGTATGGAAGGGGAGAGCAACCCCGCCTTCACCAGCAGCTTGGTGAGCCGTGCGAACACGGATGGGGTCGAGGTTCGCTATTCATGCGCAGCCGATGAGAAGTCGCCGGCTGGCGACTACATTATCAATGCGAGCGTCGACGACCCGAACTTCGCCGCGACCATCGTGCCGGGCACGCTCACGGTGAAGGCGAAGCCGGAGCCGGATCCCGACCCTGATCCCGGGCCGGGGCCTGTGGACCCGGATAACCCCAATCCGGGTCCCGACCCGGTAGACCCGCCGGGTCCTGGTCCCGACCCTAATCCGGACCCGGTCGACCCGCCGAACCCGCCGGCACCCGACCCAGGTCCCGACAATCCCGACCCGGGCCCGGATCCCGTAGACCCCCCCAACCCGCCCGACCCTGGTCCCAACCCCGTGGACCCGCCGAACCCGCCTGACCCGGGACCGGGGCCCGATCCCGTAGACCCGCCCGACCCCGGACCCGGGCCGGACCCGGGGCCGGGTCCCGACCCCGGACCTGGACCGGGGCCTGTTGACCCGGATAACCCCGATCCTGGACCTCGGCCTGGGCCGGACCCTGTGAACCCGCCCGATCCGGGGCCTGGCCCTGACCCGGTGGTGCCGCCCGACCCGGTCGACCCGCCGCCTCCGGGTCCCGGGCCGGACCCGGTGGACCCTGACAACCCCGATCCCGGTCCCGGACCCGATCCCGGGCCCGGACCTGGGCCCAGGCCTGACGACCCGAACAACCCCGGCAGTCCCGATAGCCCGGGCAAACCGGACCCGAACGACCCCCCGGGCTCTGACCCCGCCGACCCCGACCCCGGCATCCCCAGCTCTGGCAGTCCCGGCAGCCTGGGCAACTCCGACGGTTCGCCGTCGGCCCCCGGCTCCGCCAATACTTCCGGAGCCGCGGCGCTCGGGCAAACAGGCGACACGGTCGGACGGACCGGCGCCGCGGCAACCTGCGCGGCGGCGGTGGCGGCTCTTGCGGCCGCCGTCGCGATGCGCCGGCGTCGCAGCTAAAGTCAACGGTTGGTTACGAATCCCCGTCGCCGCCGTTCCCGCTTCGGCGTGTGCTAGCATGAAGGGAAGGATTCCCGCCATGCTGCACGCGCCGTTGCGCTATTGGGGCCGCTAGCCGTGCGGGATGGTATCTATTGCGAAGGGGAGGGCCGCCTATGCTGGAGACCGTCGATTTCTCTGAGAAAACGCTTCCGAAAGACGAATACAAGGCGCGTCGCGATGCGCTGACCGAGCGCCTGGTCGTGCTGCAGCAGCAGGCGCGCGTGGCCGGCGTGGGGCTTGTGGTGCTGTTCGAGGGCTGGAACGGCGCGGGCAAGGGCAGCCGCATCTCCGACCTTCTGTACAACCTGGACGCCCGCGCCACCAGCGTGTACGTCACCGGGAACTTCAACGCCGTCGATGCGGCGTCGTTCCCGGGCGCCGAGCACGGCGTGGGCGGCTTCTACCCCATGATGCAGCAGTTCTGGAAGGCGCTCGGCGGCCGCGGCACCATCACGTTCTACGACCGCGGCTGGTACACCTCGGCCGTGCAGCGCATGCTCTACACCCAGTTCGGCGAGGTGAAGATCAAAAACGGCAAGGTGCTCCACCCCCGCGCCACGGTGGCGCGGGCCGTGCGCGAGGCCGCCGAGGAGCGCCATATCGACGCCCTGCGCGGCGCGCTTGCCAGCTCCGCCGACTTCGAGAAGCAGCTCACCGACGACGGCTA
>URQU01000015.1 GCA_900550055.1 uncultured Coriobacteriaceae bacterium
ATCGTGTGCCCCGCCGCCTTCGGCACCATAAACGCCCGCAACGCAGAGCTCGTCGCCTTCGCACGCTCGCATGGTATCGAGGTCATGCGAGCGTGCGAAGGCGCATCGGAGGATTCCCAATAGCCATTAGAGCAGCAGGGCAGATGCGTAGAGCGAAAGCGGGAGATTCCCGAGCGCAATGAGACCGGGCCCGCACTATCCCGCAGGTTGCCTGCAGCAAAGCATACACGCACCCGCGTAACGCCGAACGGGGCGGGCTCTCCACAAATCCAAATCGACCCACTCGTCGAAGGTGATGGAGTCGCGGTTGCGACGGGTTTGCCAGTAGCAGGTCATGCCGGGCTTCACCAGCAGCCTTTGGCGCTGGTAGTCGTTGTAGGTTGCAACCTCGTTCGGCAGCGCGGGACGCGGTCCCACGACGCTCATGTCGCCACGAACGATATTGAGAAGCTGAGGCAGTTCATCGATTGACGTCTTGCGCAACGTGGCACCAATTGGGGTCATGACCGACTGGTTTTCATGCATAACGCGCGTAGGAACATCAGCAGGCGTATCCGCCATCATCGAACGAAACTTGAAGCAGACAAACGGCTTCTTATTACGTCCGTAGCGCTCCTGCTTGAAGATAACCGGACCGGGACTTGTTGCTTTGACCGCCAAGGCCGTTCCCAACAAAAGCGGAGACAAAAGCACCAGGCCCAAACAGGCTGAGGTTATATCGAAAATGCGCTTAAACGCACAAACGCCACGCATGGCCTAGGATGCACCATAGCCGGCTGCGAGGATTGCGCTATTCTCACATAGTCTTTTGCTTTGTCGCTGCTCACTTTTCCCTGTCCATTAGTTTGCCTTGGGTTTTGCTTACCATTTGCAGGCCTGCTTGGGCTCGCACGGTGCGGCCACCCATCGGCATTTCCAGATACGCTAGGCGCTTGCGATGGTTCACCTTGCGCACCCAGTCTTCCCTGCCCTTAAGCGGGCCCTCCACGATCACCAGCTTGCCGTCTTCCATGTAGCCCACGGACTCCCCGACGGTTCGCTGGTCTTTTTGGGTGACCTTTTGCACCCACGCTTGCTCGTCTTCGGTCAGGGGGATGAATGCGTTGTCGTTTCCCAGGATCTTGGTGAGGCTTCTCACGCGTCGCAGCTTGTCGGCCAGCTCGTCGACCTGCGACGTCACGCAGATCAGGTAGCCGGGGAACAAGCACTCCTTCGAAGGAATCCAGGTGCCATCGGGTCGTCTTTTGCCGGTCAGGTACTGCGGGACGAAGCATTCGTCCAGCACGTCTTCGGCTGCCTGCTTGATGTCGTCGCATGCCGTCTTCTCGCGGCCGGTCTCAACTTGCACGACGTACCACATGGGCCGCCCCTTTCCGCTTGGCTTCCTGAATTTTGGGATGGCTGCGCCAGCCCGCCATGGTGCGGCAGGTGGCTGTTGGAAAACGCATTCATTCCCCTGGTGCCAACGAACACCGAACGCGATGTTGTTCAGGGCACCCTGGCATGGTGCAGGCCGCCGCGCCCAAGGCGTGCCAGCCTACGGAAAACGCGCTGACGGGGTTTCGCCACCATGTCGGTGGCACGACATCTTTACGATGCGGTGGCCCCGACATGGTGTGTGAAACGGGCCATCGGCTTGTTTTCCATCACGCAATAATACACGAGAACCGATTTACTGTTGTAAAGAAACTGTTATGCCCCCTACATCTTCGCATGCCATGTCCCAAGAGCGGGTCTTTCTGCAATAAACGCACTTTTATGTGGCTCTTTATGAAACCTGTTTCATATCGGGCGGAGGAACGCCACGGACACAGCGCGCAGGCGGCGCTCCCGCTTACCCCCACTGACGTTTTCGCGCTTCCCCTTCCGCCATCTGCGCGGTTTCGTCAGCTGCCCTCTGGGGTGGCCCCGGCACATGTCTTGCGATTTCCGCTGCCTTTACTGGGGCCGCTCTCCCCGTGTTCCCCGGTTCATCTGCTAGAATCGCTGATGCATTGTTTATGTGCTTATCACTTGGGGGAGACCGCCTTGAAACACTTGTACACGCTCCGCGCCGTTGGCCGACGCGCCGCCGCGCTTGCGTTGAGCGCGGTACTTGCCGTTACGTGCATCTCGCTGGCGCCGCTTTGCCCGGCATCCGCCCAGGAGAAGTCCCCTGACACCGCTTCGCAATCCGACACCCCCGAGATCAAGACCGTGCGCGTGGGCTGGTTGCTCAGTAACCAGGGCTTCCAAAACGGCATGCCCGGCGAGTACATGTCCGGCTGGGGCTACGAGTACCTGCAAACGCTGTCCTACTACACACCCGGCTGGAAATACGAGTACGTCCCCGGCACCTTCCCCGAGCTTATACAGAAGCTCAAGGACGGCGAGATCGACCTGATGCCCAACATCTCCTACACCGCCGAGCGCGCCGAGAAGCTGCTGTACTCGTCGAATCCTCAGGGCATGGAGCACTATTACATCTTCGCGAAACCCACCAACGATACGCTGGGGGCGGGCGACCCGGCCGCGCTCAACGGCATGACCGTCGGCGTCAACCCCGACGTCATGCAAACCGAGGTGGGCAAGCAGTGGATCGAGAATCAGGGCATCAGCTGCAACTACCGTTATTACAGCAGCGGCAACGCGCTGTTCGACGCGCTTTCCTCCGGCGAGGTGGACGCCATCATCATGAACGACACCATCTCGTCGGCCGACGCCATGCCCGTGTTCTCCGTGGGTGAAAGCAACTACTTCTTCGCAGTACCTAAATCGCGCCAGGACCTTATGGACGACATCAACACGGCCATGGCCATGCTCAGAAGCACCAACCCGCGCTACAACGACGAGGTCAAAACCCGCTATTCCGCGCGCAACAGCGGCTCGTCGGCGCTGAACGGCCCCGAGAGCGCTTGGCTTGCCAGCCACGGCAACACTATCACCTTCGGGTACTTGGACAACCTGCTGCCGTTCTCCAACACGGGCCAGGACGGACAAATCGAAGGCTCGCTTTCCGCCCTGGTCAGCACACTGGAGAAACAATACGGCATCACGGTGAACGCCGTGCCGTTCGACTCGAACAAGGAGCTCACCGACGCGCTGCGCGACAGCAGCATCGACGTGGCCATGCCCATCAACAAGGACTTTTGGCTTGCCGAACAGGCGGGGTTCATCCAGTCGTCGGCAGTAACCACCACCTCGCTTGTGGCTATCTACACGGGCGGCAACCTTGATGACGCGCTGAAGAACATCGCGTACCACGACCGTTCGCTGCTGGACAGCAGCGACCTACACGTACGCTACCCCGAAGCCACCATCACGCAATACCCCACGGCGCATGCATGCGTCGACGCCATCAAGGCGGGCAAGGCAACGTGCATGATCATGACCGTCACCGGGCTTGACACGCTGCGCGACGAGGTCGATCTGGGCAGCCTGGTCACCGCCGAGATACCCAGGAGCATCGGGCTGACTTGCTGGATGCGGCAAGGCGACGCCCAGCTGCTCAGCATCGTGAACAAGGGCATCGTCAGCGCCGCCGACGACATCGCGGCAAGCGCGTATTCGCATTATTCCTATTCAGACGGGCAATCCGAGTTCGCCCAGTTCGTCGAGCGTAACCGCGTGGCCATCCTCACGGCTATCGGCGCACTGCTTTTGGGCGTCATCGGCATCCTGGCGTGGTCGCTGCACAGCGCGCGCGAGGCGCAGCGCAGAGCGCAGGAGGCCAGCGTCGCGAAAACCGCGTTCCTCTCCCGCATGAGCCACGACATCCGCACGCCGCTCAACGGCATCTTGGGGCTTTTGGAGCTCAACGGGCAGCACCCCGACGACGCGGAGGCGAACGGCCAGAACCGCGAGAAAGCCAAGGTGGCGGCCAATCATCTGCTCACGCTGATCAACGACATCCTGGAGATGAGCAAGATCGAGGACCGCGCCGTTGAGCTTGAGAACCTGCCGTTCAACCTGACGGACCTGTGCCGTGACATCTTCGTGCTGGGGCAGATCCGCGCGAAAAGCCGCGACGTCACGCTGACCACCAGCGGCCCGGACACCTTCGCCTACCCCGACGTATACGGCAGCCCCCTGCATGTGCGCCGCGTGTTCCTGAACCTGGTGGAGAACTGCATCAAGTACAACAAGCCCGGCGGCTCCGTGCACTGCTCGGCCGAGCAGATGGACCTGGTCGGGGACAAGATCGTCTACCGCTTCATCATCAGCGACACGGGCATCGGCATGTCGCCGGAGTTCCTCAAGCACCTGTTCGAGCCGTTCGCGCAGGCCAACGACGACGCGCGCAGCAACTACCAGGGCACGGGCATGGGCATGCCCATTGTGAAGGCGCTCGTGAAGAACATGGGCGGCACCATTTCCGTGAAAAGCGAGCTGGGTCGGGGCACCACGTTCACCGTGGACCTGCCGTTCGTGATCAACCGCACGCCGGAGAAGGCCGTGGAAGCGTCGGCCGATGCCGGGGAATGCGACATTTGCGGCATGAGCATCCTGCTGGTCGAGGACAACGAGCTGAACACCGAGATCGCTCAGGCGCTGCTGGAACACGACGGCGCCCTGATCACCACCGCCGCCAACGGCAAGGAAGCGCTCGAGCTGTTCCAAGCCAAACCCGCCGGCGCGTTCGACGCCATCCTCATGGACGTCATGATGCCCGAGATGAACGGCTACGAGGCCACGCGCGCCATCCGCCTGTGCGATAAACCCGACGCCGCCGACGTGCCCATCATCGCCATGACCGCCAACGCCTTCGCCGAGGACGTGGCGCGCGCCAAGGAATCCGGCATGAACGACCACCTGTCCAAGCCGATCGAAATCGAGAAGCTGAAGGAAACGCTAGCGAAGTATCGCGTGAGGTAACGCGGGCGCGCGGGCTGGCGGCGGGCCGGCGTGGCGGCCGGGCGGCTGGCGGCGAGTTGCGGGTTGCAGCGGGCGGCTGGCGGCGGGCTGGCGCACCAGCTTAGCGCCCTGCGGTAGGCGTTCCGCAGCCGCTTGCCCTACTTCCCTGCTAGAACGCGGCGGATTCCCTGCATGGAGGACACGTCCTCGAGCACAGCTATAAGCTCGTCGCATTGGTAGAACACCCCGCGACGGCGGTTTCCCATGGGGCTGAGCATCCCCATTTCGCACGCCCTTTCTATAATCGTTGCGGCTGTGCGCGTAGAGATTCCCAACTCTGTGGCCACGAACGAAGCGTTCACCACCGGCTGCTTGGCCAGCAGATTGGGCAAGCGATGCAAGGCGGACCCTTTACGCTCGTGGATACAATCCGCCCATTCCGCGAACACCTCGTCGATGTCACGCGCGACCATGTTGCCAACGGCCACCGCAAGCTCAAGCGCGTCAACCAGCTGCTCGACGATCGCAAGCGGATTGCCGGCCTGGAACTGAACGATAGCGTCCATATACGCGTCGATGTTGTGCAAAAGCCCGGCCGAAATGGGCAAACTTGCGTGCCGTAACACGTCGGAGCTGCGCAGGACAGCATGCAGGAGAACCCTGCCCGTCCGGCCGTTTCCGTCGATGAACGGGTGAATCGTCTCGAATTGCGCGTGCACGACAGCGGCTTTCGCGATAGAGGGCATATTGCTGCCGTTCACGAAAGCGACCAGATCATCAAGGCAGCCGGGCACGCGGTCGGCGCACGGCGGCACGAACAGCGCGCCGTGCGGGCTATACGCGGCGCCGCCGACCCAAACCTGCTCGTCGCGCAAGCAACCGCCGAACGACAAACCCGCGTCTTGCCCATCCTGCCCGCCGCGTGTAATCAGAGCTTCGTGCACCTCGCGGATGCGCTGGACCGAAAGCTCTCCCGAAAAGCCGAGCGCGGCGCGCATGGCTGCAACGTTTCCGGCGATAATGCGGGCGTTTTGCGCCACATCGCTCGATAGCTCAGCTAGGGCAACGTTGCGCACGCTCGACGTCATGTTCTCGATCTGCGAACTTGCCGACGACTCGCTGCGCAACAGCAAAGCTGGCAAATCGTAGCCGCGGGCTTCCTGCTGCGCATCGAAGCGAACGAGCAGGAAGGCAACTTCCTCCATGCGGCTTTGCAATTCGGCAGGAATGAGGACGTCCTTATCACGCAGCTCAAACGGAACCGCCGCGCGATACGTTCCAGTGATTTTCCGACGACGTGACTTCGGCACGCCCTCCAACGCATCATGATCAACCCGCCACGCAAGCTCTTCGTAGCCCACAGGCTCCCATTGATAGTCCAGCTCGCCGTTGCCGCCCATGCGCCCCTCCGTTTCGCCTCCATGATGGTTTTGAATAGGGAAACTGATGTAGTTTCGTTTCTCTTGTGGCCAGTATAACGGAAACGAATCGTGTTTTACTTCCGTTAGATGCGTATTAGCGGAAGTGAATTGCGTCTCACTTCCGCTATCGGTGCATCATTTGAAGCAAAACCGCGTCTCGGATGTTCTCATGCATCGACGAAACTTGTTGGATTTGCAAGTTTCGTCGATGCGATGGTCAAAACTTGCAGCAGATGCAAGTTCTGACGAAGCGACAACGCGTCTCGAGCGTTCTCCGCCTGAATCTCATCTGCCGTTTGTCACCTGGCCCCGTCGGACGCTTATGCCGGACATTTAGGACATTTAGGGGACGTAGCACTAACTGTCCGGCCCGATCTCTACGGCTTTTACGACGGGTATTGCCCACCCCAAACTCGACGGCTTTTGCGCTAGGGGTCGCCTGGCGCAAAGGCCGTCGATTCGTTTGCCGCGCCCTTAGGCTTCCACTTTTGCGGTGGAGCCGGATTGGGTTTTTGTTACCGTGATGCGCTTGGGGATGTTCGCCTTCAGGTCCTCCACGTGGCTGATGATACCCACCAGCTTGTTGCCGCCCGACAGGTCGGACAGCAGGCTGATGGCGTTGCCCAGCGCGCCCTGGTCGAGCGAGCCAAAGCCCTCGTCAACGAACATGGTGTCGAACTCTATGCCGCCGGCGTGTGCCTGCACGATATCGGAAAGACCCAGCGCCAGGCACAGCGACGCCTGGAACGATTCGCCACCCGAAAGCGACGACGCATCCCTGGCGCGCCCCGTGAAGCTGTCGATGACGTACAGCCCCAAGCCGGCCTTCGAATTGCCCACCGACTCCGACCAACGCACCAGCTCGAACTGGCCCGCCGTCAGCACGCGCAGGCGCTGATTTGCCGCCGCGATCACCTTGTCGAAGTACATGCCCTGCACGTACGCCTCGAAGCGGACTTTTGCCCGTCCGGTCAGGTTACCGTTCGCAGCGTCGGCCATCAGCTTGATCCGGCCGTAGCGCTCCTCGATGTCGCCCGTACGCTTGAGCGTTTTGCGCAGCTGCTCAAGACATTCCCCGTTCGCGGAGACGCGCAAGTTCACGGCGCCAAGGCGATCATTGGCCAGTTTGCCCTGCTCCTCGTAGTCGTTGCGCTCCTTGGCCGCTGCGGCGGCGTTGCCGACGGGCAGCTCGGCCAGCTGCTTATCCTTCGCCGCCAGCAGTTCGCGCTTAGTAGCAAGTTGCTGCGCGTTCTGCTCGACCGCCTGCTGAGCTGCGTCGCGCTTGCGCTTGAGAGCGTCCGCCCGCTGGCGCAGTCGCGCGGCCTCGGTTTGCGCTGCCTCGAGCGAGGAAAAGTCCAGGTCGGCGCGCAGATGCTTCGCCTCCTGCTCGGCAAGCTGCTGCGCCTGCGTTTGGTTTTGCAACGCCTCCTCGGCCTTGCGCGCCTGCTCAGCCGCCTGCTTCGCGGCTTCTTCCGCAGCTTGCTGGCTGCGTTGCGCGGCGGCGAATGCGGAGACCGCACGCTCGGCGTTGTTCAGCTCGGTTTGCGCAACGCTCGCATCGTGTTGCGCGTTCTCGAACGCACGCTGGGCTTCGTCTACGGAAACGACCGCCAGGCGCTCCCTGAGGGCACGCGCCTGGGCATCGGCCGACGCGTAATCGCGTTCTGTAACCTGATGCGCGTCCTTGACCTGCGACAACGCCGTCACGGAGCGCTCGTGCGCCACCTCGGCTTCGGCAAGCGACTTCGCGGCACGCGCCGCCTGGTCGCAGCGCAGCTGCGCATCGGCTTTCGCGCGTTTTGCGGCTGCAACGCCATCCCGCGCTTGCGCAAGGGCCTGCACGACGTTCTGCTCGCCGCCGTGCTCCTTGTCGAACTCGCCGAGCGCAAACTGCGCGGTCTCGCAACGAGTCTTTGCGCCCTCGGCCTCGCGCGCCGCCTGATCAGCGGCCTGTTTCGACGCAGCCTCAACAGCAGTTGCCTTATCTATCTCATCATCGCTCGGGATGCTGCCCGCTGCCCGCGCCGGCGACGGATGGTGCACCGAGCCGCACACAGGGCAAGGCAAACCGTCCTGCAAATCCGCCGCAAGCAGGCCGGCGCGACCCGCACGTTGCGCCTTTTGCAGCTGCTGCACCTGCGCAAGGTCCTTATCATGAACGGCCTCTGCAGCCTTGAGTTGCTCGACGGCACGACGGTACGGCTCCGCTGCCGCCTGAGCCGCCTGCTGCAACTCACCACGACGCCGCACCGCTTGGGAAGCATCCTGCTCAGCCCGCGACGCACGGTCGAGCGCGGCACCCGCTTCGCTGAGCGCAACGTCCGCGCCGGCGAACGACTCGCTTACCTCCTTCGCCTGAGCAACCGCATCCTGCGCTTTGCGCTCGGCCGCAACCAGCGACGCTTCCTGCTCCAGCAAGGCTTGCACCTGCTTTTGGGCCTTTTGCGCTGCCTCGGTCTTGGCTGCAAGGTCTTTTGCGCCCGCAAGCGCCTCGCCCGCGGCGTTCACGCGCACCTGCGCCGCATCGGACGCCGCCTTTGCCTGCGCTTGGCGAACGTCCGATCCCGCAAGCTTCTCCACGGCCTGCGCCGCCTGCACCCGCTGCTCTTCCGCCTTGCCAGCAGCTGCCTGCGCAGTTTTGCAAGCCTGCTCGGAACGCAGCAGTGCTTCCTTTGCGGCAGAAACCGCCTGGTCAGCACGCTGCAGTGCCTGGTATTTCGCGAACGTCCCCTCGATTACCACCGCGCGCTCGGTTGCCTCCAGGCGCTCGGCGTCGTGCGCGCATTCCTGCTGCAACGCCGCCTGCAACCCTTCCGTCCGCCCCTCGTGCTGAACGACTTCCTCGGCAAGTGCCGCGCGTTCCTGCTCGTAGCGCGGGCGGTTCTCCACCTGCTTCACTAGCGCGTTAGCGTCAGCCCATTTACGGCGCAGCTCCTCAACCTGCTTGCTCAACTGCTCGGACTCCGCCTTGTCACCAGCCACAAGCTCCTCAAGCAGCTCGACCAGCCACGCGCCCATGGGCGCCCCGCTGCTGCGACGCTCGTCAA
This sequence comes from uncultured Coriobacteriaceae bacterium, assembly GCA_900550055.1. Taxonomy (GTDB): domain Bacteria; phylum Actinomycetota; class Coriobacteriia; order Coriobacteriales; family Eggerthellaceae; genus Senegalimassilia. The sequence continues at coordinate 9,302 of URQU01000015.1, forward strand.
GTTCCTCCTTACGCGCATCCTGCGGCGCAAAACGGACGGTTTGCGCACAACGCAAAACCTCGCTTTTCAGCTTTTCGTTCTCGCGCTCGAGTTTGCGGCACTCCTCGCCCAGGCGATCTTGCAACATCTCGTACTTTTGCGTGGCGAACAGCTTGCGGAAAATACCCTCGCGCGTTGCCGTGTCGGCCGTGAGCAGCTTGCGGAACTCTCCCTGCGCCAACATGACGATCTGCTTGAACTGGTTCGCATCAATGCCCAGCAGCTCTTCCACCTGCATGTTCACCTTACGCACGCCGCCGATGCAGCGCCCGTCGGGCAGCTCGATCTCGGCATTCGCCGGCTCTTTTGTGGTGCCTTCGCCGCGCTTCTTAGCCCGCTCGTAATCGGGATTGCGCTTTACGCGATAGGTTTGCCCGCGATAGGAGAACTCCAGCTCAACGAACGTTTTGCTTGCCGGATCAGCGAAATCGCTGCGCAAACTTGCGGAAGAACGGGCTCCGTTTCGGCTGTCGCCGCTTGCCTCGCCGAACAGCGCGAAGCAGATGGCGTCGAAGATCATGGTTTTGCCCGAGCCAGTGTCACCGCACACCAGGTACACGCCCGAGCGCCCAAGCGCCCGAAAGTCGATTTCCGTCTCGCCGGAATACGGTCCGAAGGCGGACATGGTCAGCTTCAGCGGCTTCATTGCGCACCCTCTTCCTGCCCATCAGGGCCTTTTGCGGCCGAGTCCTCAACCTTCGCGATCAACTTGCGCGCAAAATCGCGCTGCTCATCGTCCAGAGGGTTGCCCACCTGGCTTTCGTAGAAGGCGCTGAACAAGTCCAGCGTATCCATGCTGTCGGGGTCCGCCGTAAGCTGGGTTTGCGGGCGGTCGATCAGCACTGTCACGTTGTCGTAGTCCAACATCATAGCGTTGGGGAATACCTCGTGGATCTTCGCCATGGCGTCCAGCTGCGGATGCTCATCGGAGAGCGTGATGTGCAGGTAGTCCTGCGAGGCGTCGTGCGCTGTCCCCATTGCCAGCACGTCTGCCAACGTGCCGCGCACCTCGCGCACGTCATGCAGCGGCACCAGCGGGATCAGCTCGAACGACACGCATTCGCCCACGTCGTCGCCCGGTTTCTTCTCCCCCAGATCAATCAGCGCCGCGCTCTTGTCATAGCGCGCTTCGCTAAACGAATACTTCAGCGGCGAGCCAGAGTAGCGCACGGTGTCGCGCCCCACACGCTGCGGGCGATGTACATGCCCAAGCGCCACGTAGTCGAACGCGTCGTATACCGACACGTCCACGTTATCCATGCCGCCCAGTTTGATCTCATCGTCGGCGCGATCGGGCGCCGTGCCGTACGCGGTCACCAGCTGATGCGACAGCACAACGTTGCGTTTTCCCTGGTCAATAGCGCACGCACCCAACACCGCACGCAAAGCTGCCGAGTAGTCGTCGCCGATTTCCTCATCGGGGAAGAACCTACGCACATCGCCGGGCTTCAGAAACGGCAGCAGCCAGAACTCCACCGGCCCGTGCTCATCCTCAAGTTCCACCCGCTCAACTTCGCCCGCATACACCGGAGGCAGGCACACGCCCTGCTTTTCCAGCAATCCCTGCGCATAGGCGATGCGCTCGGCTGAATCATGGTTGCCGGGAATGGCCAGCACGCGCAAACCCGCCGCCACCGCATCGGTCAAAAACGCGTCGAACACGGTGACCGCCTCAGCACTCGGCGATGCCTTGTCGTACACATCGCCGGCAATCAGCAGCACGCTGACCTGACGCTTCTCCGCAATGTCCAGTATTTGCCGCAGGATATAGCGCTGATCGTCCAGCATCGACATACCGTTAACGCGCTTCCCGATATGCAAATCGGAAACATGCAGCACCTTCATCGCGCCGCCTTCCCCCGAGCCAAAACGCCCGGATCTTCCCATCACGCCGACAACACGGCATCGACCCCCATTAAACGCACCTGACGCAATGCCGAAAAGACAGCCCCTTACCATCAGCCCTTCAACAGCGTGGCGGCGTTTTCCCGAACCGCCTTCCCGAGCGCAAGCAAGCGCTGCTCCGAAAACGCAAAAACATCCGCCTGCCGTCCCACATGCACCAGCGCGGCATCATCAAACGCAAATTCATGCAAACGCTCAAGCTGCTCTCGCTGCTGCGGCCCCAATGCTGCACATGCCTGCTGATAAGCCGTCGGGCCGAACGCGCCTGGTGTAGCGGCAAAGCGGTCGCGCAGCAACTCCTCGGAAAGCGATTCTGTACCATATTGCGGAAGCAGTGCCAAATTGTTATCGAAAACGGGCGCAAAGCCCAGCACGCGCCCGGTGCGGTTATCACGGAACACGCCGTAGTTGCCCATGTGGCGGTCGGGGTTCATGATCACCGCGTCAAACACCAACATGGAACGGAACCGTTGCCCCGCCTCTTCGCCAAGCCCATCGAAGAACGCCAACGCGCGTTCCAGGTTCATCCCATCTTTCTCATCTCGATCAAGCATGTAGGCAAACGGCACGAACGATGATTCCGCATCGTTCATCAAAACGCAGGTCGAGCATAGGCGCTCTTGCCAAACGTCCAGGTCATACGCAACATGCAGCAATCCCATGGCCACGGCAACCTGACTTGCCAAGTACTCGGATACGGGTTCAAGACCCAAGCCATCGTCATGTGCCGCCTTGTAAAGCACGCGCAGTCCGTCAACAACGCGCCACGTCTTCGGAAACGACCCCGACGGCGACAACTCGCTAGGAATACCGGAACCCACCTGGCTTGAAGGAATGCGTCCCGTGTACGCAATGATGGAAAGTACCGTATCGAAGCTATTGGAAAACAGGTTATACTCGGCGAAACAAGGCCGTTCACCTGCGGGAACTATGCAATAGGAATCATTGATCGACATGCCCTTCGTCACATCGATGATGCCCTTCGTGTCAGAAGCCTGCAACCCGAACGGTGCAAGGATGCGCTCGATGTACGCACGGTTCTTCGGGATGCGGCGCGAGTCCAAGAATCGTCGCAACTCGATATCGTTCGAGCAGCCCACCAAATTCAGCGGCAGCAATCGCTCCGCCCCCGGCTCCACGCGCAAGCCGACAGCGCACGACTCGCCAAAGCAATTCGTCTCGAACGTGAACGAGGCGATCCGCTTGTCGAACAACCGTATCTCGTAACCCTGCGACGCCATGCCCCTCCAAACTGCCTTCCGCTTACCCACCAGGACGAACGCGCCCGTCTCGCCTAGCCCGCACGGCGCACACAATGTCCAACGCATCCAGCGCACTCGGCATGCCCTTCGCGTTGGCCGCGCACTGCGCCCAACGCGTCCGGCACATCCAACACGCTCAGCACATCCAACGCATCGCGCGTTCGCCCCGCTTCACCGGCTACTACTCTTCCAAATCGAACAGGCTCTTCATGTCCGTTTCCTTCATGGGCGAGCCGGAGGAGGGCAGGCTTGCCGCGCGGAACTTCTCCACGCTGGCGGTGCCGCCTAGGAACTCCTCAGCCGTGCCCACCATGGTCACGATGCGGCCGTTCTTCGCGGTGAAAGCTAGAACGCCCTGCGTGCTGTTGGTAGTCTTGGTCTTCAGCAGCGAGGTGTTGAAGTTGATTAGGCGCTGATCGCTTGACACCAATGCCAGGTCGCGATCCTCTTTCAGCACACAGGCGAACAGCAGCTTGCTGCCGCCGTAGATGGCGTTCTTCAGACGCTTGCGATTGGTCTTCGTTTCGTAACCCGCCAATGCCACACGCGCCACGCGGCCGTTTTCGAACACGAACAGCACGTCGGCCTTATAGTCCTCGGGGTCGATTACCCAGGTCACGCTCTCGTCGGGGTCCATCCCCAGGTCAGTGGGCAGGTACGAGCCCAGCTGCGCCGACTTGGTGTCCTCGAACTGCGCCACCTTGCACTTGTACACCTGACGATGATCGGTGAACACCAGCAGCTCATGGGTGTTCGACGACGGGAACTCGATAAAGGGCTCGTCGCCATCCTTGTACTTCAGCGTGGTGGCCTTGCGCAGCACGCGCTCGGTCATCTTCTTCAAGTAGCCGTCGCGCGAGAGCATCATGGTGACGGGGTATTCCTCCACCTCGGGCTCCAGGCTGACCTCCACGATGTCGCCCGGCTCAACCAAGCCGGTTTTGCGCGGCGTGATGTGCTTCTTGTTCACCGCGGCAAGCTCGTCGCTGATGACCTGCTTGATCTTCTGCTCGCTGGCCAGGACCTCCTTCAGCTCGGAAATGTCGCCTTCCAGCTTCGCGATGTCCTTCGTACGGTTGAGGATGTACTCCTCGTTGATGTTGCGCAGCTTCAATTCGGCCACAAACTCCGCCTGCACCTCGTCGATACCGAAGCCCTTCATCAGGTTCGGCACAACCTCGGCTTCCAGCTTGGTGTTGCGGATGATGGCGATGGCCTTGTCGATGTCCAGCAAAATGGCCTCAAGGCCGTGCAGCAAGTGCAGTCGGTCGCTTTTCTTCCCCAGGTCGAAGTTCATACGACGACGCGTGGAATCCACGCGCCACGCAACCCACTCCTGCAGGATCTGGCGCACGCCCATAACGCGCGGGTACCCGTCCACCAGCACGTTGAAGTTGCAGGAGAACGAGTCCTGCAGCGTGGTGGAACGGAACAGCTTCGCCATGAGCAGCTCAGGGTCAACGCCGCGCTTCAGGTCGATAGCTATGCGCAGGCCGGAAAGGTCGGTCTCGTCGCGGATGTCGGCGATTTCGCGAACCTTTCCTTCTTTCGCCAGCTTGACGATGCGCTCGATGATGATGTCGGTTTTCGTGGTGTAGGGAATCTCGTACACCTCGATGATGCGCTCGTCGGGCAGGTAGCGCCAGCGCGAGCGGATCTGGAAGCTGCCCAAGCCCGTGTTGTAGATGCGATCCATCTCCTCGCGGCGGTAGATGATCTCGCCGCCGGTGGAGAAGTCGGGCGCGGGCATGTATTTCTGCAGGTCGCAGTCCGGGTCCTTAAGGAAATGCATGGTGGCTTCGCACACTTCGTTCAAGTTGAAGCCGCAGATGTCGGAGGCCATGGCAACGCCGATGCCCTTGTTCGCCGACACCAGGATGTTGGGGAACGTGGTAGGCAGCAAGCGCGGCTCCTTCATGGCACCGTCGTAGCTGTCCATGAAGTCGACCGGGTCCTTGTCGATGTCCTTGAAGATCTCAGCGCAGATGGGGGAAAGCTTGGCCTCGGTGTAACGCGAGGCGGCGTAGCTCAGGTCGCCGGAGTAGTACTTGCCGAAGTTGCCCTTGGATTCCACAAAGGGCGTGAGCAGAGCCTCGTTGCCCGTGGCAAGACGCACCATGGTCTCGTAGATGGCCGAGTCGCCGTGGGGGTTGAGCTTCATGGTCTGGCCGACGATGTTGGCGCTCTTCTGGCGCGCGCCGTTGAGCAGGCCCATCTTGTACATGGTATACAGAAGCTTGCGGTGCGACGGCTTGAACCCGTCGATCTCCGGGAACGCGCGGGACACGTTGGTGCTCATGGCGTAGGGCATGTAGTTCACTTCGAGGGTTTGCGTGATGGGCTGCTCCAACACCTCGGAGTGCAAGCCGATCACGTTGGGGTTGTCCACATGCTTCTTCTTCGGTTGTGCTTTGGTCTTTCTTGCCACGGTCTCCCCTTGATGCGAATGGGCGGGCGCCGTCTTGCGCGCGCCCGCCGGTTTAGATCTTCAACAGCTTTGCTAAAGGCGCCTTATTGCAGGTCAAGCTGGTCGAGGTATTCCCTGCCATGCTCGGCGATATGGCGTTTGCGACCCTCGTCATCGTTGCCCAACAGCAGGTTGAACATGGTTTCCATACGCTCGACGTCCTCCGGCTCCACCTTGATCAGGCGGCGCGTCTCGGGGTTCATGGTGGTGAGCCACATCATGTCGGGATCGTTCTCACCAAGGCCCTTGGAGCGGTTGATGGAGCACTTCTGCCCATCGATTTCCTTCAGGATGCTGTTCTTCTCAAGATCGGTGTAGGCGAAGTAGGTCTTCTCCTTGCAGTTGATCTCGTACAGCGGCGATTCGGCGATGTAGACGAACCCCTCGCGAATGAGCGTGGGCACCAGACGGTAGAGCATGGCCAGGATAAGCGTGCGGATATGGTAGCCGTCGACGTCGGCGTCGGTGCAGATGATGACCTTGCTCCAGTTCAGGTTGTCCAGATCGAAGGTGCCCAGGTTCTTCATGCGGCGATCGTTGACCTCCACGCCGCAGCCGAGCACGCGCAGCAGGTCCATGATGATCTCGGACTTGAAGATGCGCGGGTAATCCTCCTTCAGGCAGTTGAGGATCTTACCGCGCACCGGCATGACGCCCTGGAACTCGGCATCACGCGACGTGCGGATGGCGCCTGCTGCCGAGTCGCCCTCTACGATGTAGACCTCGCGGCGGCCCTTGTCCTTGGAGCGGCAATCGATGAACTTCTGCACGCGGTTGGCCATGTCGGTCTTCTGCTGCAGATTGGTCTTGATGCTCTGGCGCGTCTTCTCCGCGTTCTCACGCGAGCGCTTGTTGATGAGCACCTGCTCCATGATCTTGTCGGCAGACTCTTTGTTCTCGATCAGGTACGTGCCCAAACGTTCCTTGAAAAACGCCGTCATAGCCTGCTGGATGAAGCGGTTGTTGATAGCCTTCTTCGTTTGGTTCTCGTAGGACGTTTGCGTGGAGAAGCAGTTGGTCACAAGCACCAGGCAATCCTGCACGTCCTGCCATTTGATGGCGCTCTCGTTCTTGTTGTACTTGCCCTGCTGCTTGATGTAGGCATCAAGCGCGCTGGTCAGGGCGCTGCGCGCGGCCTTCTCCGGCGAGCCGCCGTTTTCCAGCCACGACGAGTTGTGGTAGTACTCCTGCATCTGGAACGTGCGCGAGAAGCACAGGCACGCGGTGATCTTCACGTTGTAGTCCGGCAGGTCGTCGCGGTCGCGGCCGCGGCGGTCGGCCTGGATGAAGAAGGGTTCGGTCAGGTAGTCGTGGCCAACCTTCTCCATCACGTAGTCCTCGATGCCCTTGGGGTAGCAGAACTCCTCTTCAGAGAAGACGCCGTCCTGCCCCTCGATGCGAAGGCGGAACGTGACGTTGGCGTTGACCACCGCCTGGCGGCGCATGGTTTCGCGATACCAGTCGTCGGGGATATCGATGGCGGTGAAAACCTCCAGGTCGGGACGCCATTTGATGGTGGTGCCGGTGCGCGTCTCGTCGGTGGGCTCGACCTGCAGGGCCTTCTTTTTGGCGCCTACCACCTTGCCCTTCTTGAAGTGCAGCTGATACTTGTTGCCGTCACGCCAAACGGTGACGTCCATATATTCGGAGGCATACTGCGTGGCGCACGAACCCAAGCCGTTGGTGCCCAGCGAGAAGTCGTAGTCGCCGCCTTGGTTGTTGTCGTATTTGCCGCCCGCGTACAGCTCGCAGAACACCAGCTCCCAATTGAAGCGCTTCTCGGTGGGGTTCCAGTCAAGCGGGCAGCCGCGGCCGTTGTCCTCCACCTGGATGGAGCCGTCGGCGAAGGCGGTGAGGGTGATCAGATTGCCGTAGCCCTGGCGCGCCTCGTCGACCGAGTTCGACAGGATCTCGAACGCGGCGTGAGCGCAGCCGTCAAGGCCGTCGGAGCCGAATATGACTGCCGGACGAAGGCGTACGCGCTCCTCGTCCTTCAACTGGCGGATGCTGTCGTTACCGTAATTGACCGTGCTTTTTGCCATACCGTTCTTTCGCTTCTCGTATTCCCCTTGCGGTGTGTCTACCGCAAGTTACCACAAGGGCTGCCCGCCCCACAGCAACATCACGGCAAAAACATCGTACACCTGTTCGCTGATTGAAGCAAGCGCCAGCAAGGCAAGCGAAAAAAGCACCTGGTCACCCAGGCGCTATTCGCGCATGACACTTAGGGTGACACTTCGGGGACGGACACTTCGGGGACGTAGCATTTAGTGTCCGGAAGCGGCAGCGCGTACAAGCCCGACGCAATCTCGGACACTTAATGCTACGTCCCCGAAGTGTCCGAAGCGTCTGCCTCCGCCGAAGTGTCCGGGGCCGCGGTTGCGGTTACGTCAGCGCGACTTCTCGGGTTGCGATCCGGGCGGTCAGCGCGGGGGTATGGGAAACCAGCAGCATGCCCGCCTTTTCGCGGGCGGCGTAGTCGAGCAGCACGCGCCAGATGTACGCCTGGGTGACCGCGTCGAGCATGGTGGACACCTCGTCGCAGATCAGGTAGCGCGGGCGCGTTGCCAGCGCGCGGGCGATGCAGAAGCGCTGCAGCTCGCCGCCGGACAGCTCGTGGGGGTAGCGCTGCAGCCATTCGTCGCGGATGCCCAGGTCGTCAAGCAGCTGCTGCGGCACCTCGCCCGCCTCCGCCAGCGTCTTGCGCATGCGCAGGCGCGGGTCGACCGCCTGCTCGGGATGCTGCTGGATCAGTTGCACCGGGCACACGCCGCGACGCGGAAGCGGCTGCCCATCCACCAATACCTGACCGGTTTGCGGACGCTCAAACCCGGCGAGCACGCGGCACAGCGTGGTTTTGCCGAACCCCGAGGGCGCCTGCAACGCCACACGTTCGCCAGGTTCCACCTGCAGGCTGAACCCGCTGTACAGGGGCTTTGCGCCGGGATACCCGAACGTGATGTCTCTTGCCTCTAGCATGCGTCACCTTCCTTCCCGCTTTCGTGCGCCGGCACCTTCCCGCCCGCGCTTTCGCCCACGGCGAAATCGTGCTCGGGAAGGGCGTGCCACAGCTCGCGGGTGAACGGATGACGCAAAAGGCCGGGGTCGGCGAAGCTCGCCGTCGCGGTCTCCTCCACCACGGTTCCGTCCTTGAACACCGCCACGCGGTCGGCCACGCGCAGGGCCAGCTCGATATCGTGCGTGATCAGCAGCACGCCGTTGCCTTCGTTGGCGAAGGCGCGGAAGTCGTCGAGCGCGCGAATCGCCAGGTCAAGGTCAAGACCGGGCGTAGGCTCGTCGGCCACGATCACGCGCGGCGAGCCCATGAGCGCGCAGCACAAAAGCACGCGGCGCGCCATGCCGCCCGACAGCTCGTGCGGGTACAGACGCGCAACCTCGGGACCAAGCCCATAGCGCTCGAACAGCTGCGCGCGACGCGTTTTGCGCTCGGCCTTCGACAAGTCGTTCGCAAAACCCTCGACCTGCTTGCCCACGCGCATCATGGGGTCCAAATGGCTCACGCTTTGCGGCACGAGCGACAGCCCGTGCCCGCGCAGCGCGCGCAAACCCGCCGCATCCATGCGCTCGCCGTCGAACCAGATGCGCCCCGTCACCGTGGCGTTGGGCTCGAACAGGCCCAAAACCGCATCGGCCAGAAGCGTCTTGCCCGAGCCCGACGCGCCCACCACGGCCACGATCTCGCCCGCATGCACGGCGATGCTCAGCTCGTGAAGCACCTGCACATCGTGCTGTTTCGCCTTGAAATACGGCGCACCCTCGTCGTACATGCGGAAGCTCACGCTCAGGTCCTCCACCTGCAGCAGGTGATGCCCGCCGCCGTGGCTCGACGTGGCCGCATGCGTATGATGATGGTGCAGCTGCGCACTCTCGTGCGCGGTGCGCTCATGCGCCAGCTCGGCTGCCCTGCCCGCCGACGACGCCTCCATAGGCGCACCGCCGTTCGTCTTCGTCATCATCTTCCCTACCTACTTCTGCGCGGTATGCGGGTCGACCAGCTTGCGCAGGTTCTGCCCGGCCACGTCGAACAACAGCACCGTCGCCATGAGCGCCAGGCCAGGGAACACCGCCAGCCACCAGGCGCCTGTGGACAGATAGCTCATCGATTCGCTCAAAATCACGCCGATGGCCGGTTGCTCGGGCGGCAGGCCGAAGCCCAAAAACGTGATGGACGCCTCATGCAGGATGGCGTGCGGGAACAGCAGGATCAAACCCACCACGAACTGCGGCAGCACATACGGCACCATATGGCGAAGCGCGATGCGCGCCGGGCTCTGCCCCAGTTTGCGCGCAACCTCCACGAACTTCGATTGGCGGCATTGCAGCACCTCGGCGCGCACCACGCGGGCAAGGCTGGCCCAGTGCGTCACGGCAACGCCGATGGTCACGCCCCAAAAGCCCTTCCCCAGCGCGAACGAGATGAGCACCAAAAGCACGATGTGCGGAACACCCATCATCAGGTCGATCATCCAGCTGACCACGGCGTCCACGCGCTTGCCGCCGAGCGCGGCGGCGCAGCCGAGGATCAACGCGATCACCGACGACACGGTGGCCGCCAGCAAGCCCACTAGCACGCTGGTCGAAAGACCGGCCAGCGTGCGCGCCAGCATGTCGCGGCCCATCCAGTCGGTGCCGAAGGGGTGCTCGAGCGAGGGCGCCAGGTTCTTCGCGGTGAAATCGGTGACCGTTGCCTGGCCATACAGCGCGATACCCGCCGCAACTACGACCAGCAGCGCAAAAGCCGCCAAAACGCACGCCGCCAGCGTGGCCGTGCGGTTGCCCGCCCTGCGCTGCGCAGGGGCATGGAGCACGTTTTCCATTACGCCCTCCCTTCGCTCACGCGCATACGCGGGTCCAAAACGCCGTACAGGATGTTCGCCAGCAGGTTGCCGCCGAACACCAACACGGCGCTGACCAGGGCGATCCCGGCCAGAAGCGCCACATCGCCGCCCAGGCCGGCGATAACGGCCGCCTGCCCCAGGCCCGGATACGAGAACACCTGCTCGACCAACACCGATCCGCCGAAGATCTCGGAGATGAACGCGCACTGCAGCGTGACCGCCGGCAGCGCCACGTTGCGCAGGCAATGGTGCAAAACCACGCTCAGATCGGATTCGCCGCGGGCGCGCGCGAAGCGCACGTAATCGCTTTCCAGCACGTCCACCACCTTCTCACGCGTATGCAGCGCGATGTTGGCCACGCCCGTCACCGAAAGCGTGAGCGCGGGAAGCACCAGATGATGCGCCGCGTCGGCAAGCGTCACGTCGGCCGCCGACACGCCGATGGGCACAGAGAACCCGATGGGGAACCACCCCAGCTGCACGGCGAAGATCATCAGGATGAGCAAACCCAGCCAAAACGTTGGCGTGGACGCCAGCAGGAAGCAGTAGCCGCGCACCACGCGGTCGACCGCACCGCCGCGGCGTGCGCCAGCAACGACCCCCAGCGCGAAGCCCAGCACGCCGCTGATCAGCCACGCAATGCCCATGAGCGCCAGCGAGTTGGCCGCGCGGTGCGCGACCACCTCCGACACGGGCGCGTTGAACCTGAGCGACGTTCCCATGTCGCCGTGCAAAAGCGCGCCCGCCCAGTTGGCGAACCGCTCCCAAAACGGCACGTCGCCGCCCCAATAGCTGGCAAGCTGCGCGCGCTTGGCCTCCGACATGTTCACATAGGCAGCCTGCCCCACGTTGGCCTGAACAGGGTCGACGGGCGAGGCGCTCACCAGCGCGAACACCACCAACCCCACCGCCAACATGAGCAGCGCGAACCGCACGATGTGTCGGGCAAGATACTTCGTCATACCTACTAATGTCCCAAATCTCGAAATCCACCCAGGAAGCTCTTCGACTTCCAAGCTCAATACCCCTTCGGCTGTCGAAGAGGCCCTACGACCTGAGGCCGGCCCACCTTCGAGCAGCCACCGAAGCCGCTCGAAAGCCCTTCGGCCCCCGAGCCCAAAAGCCCCTTCAGCCGAAGAGGCCTGCGCGCAGCCCGCCTTCGAGCAGGCGAACGCGCCGCCCCAAGCCAAGCCGCTAGAACCGCAAAAGCGGGGCAAGCCCTACGGCAAGCCCCGCCCCTACCGGCGAACAGGGGACGGAGGTGCGTTCGCACGCCCCGCCCCCGCGGCGTTCAGCCGGTTGCTACCAGCTCCACTTATCGACGTTGTTCACGATCGACCAGCCATGACCATGCGGATGCGGCTTCTGCTCGGCAACCTTCAGGCCCTCGGCCACGAAGTACAGGTGGTCGACGTTGGCGAACCACACCCACGTGGCATCGCCCTGCGGCGCCGGGCCGTTTTCGCCGTCCCACATGGCCAGCTTCCATTCGTCATACGAATCGGCGACCACGGGGTTGGCCAGTGCGGCGTTCAGGTGCGCGTCGACCGCAGCATTCCCGTAGCAGGAGTAGTTGCCGTTGCCCGTGGAGTAGTTCAGGTTGTACACCTCGATCGGGCTGTTGGAACCCCAGCCCCACACGACCGGGTCGCTGAACTGATGCTGGTAGATGTCATCCCAGCTTGCGCCCTTCGGCGTCACCTTGATGCCCAGCTCGTTCATCTGGTTGGCGAACTCCATGGCAATGGCCTGGCGCACCGAATCGGAGGACGAATAGTACAGGTCGAACGCGGCCGTCACGCCGTCCTTGGCGCGCACGCCATCGGCGCCGGCTACCCAGCCCGCCTCGTCGAGCAGGGCCTTTGCGCGAGCAAGATCTTCCTCGCACTTCATGGCCTCGGACGACCAGGGCATATTGTCGCCCACGCTGTAGGCGATCTGGCCGTAGCCGTTCAGCACGTTGTCGATGAGCGTCTGACGCTTCACACCGTAGTTGATGGCGCGGCGCAGCGCCAGGTCCTGCGTGACCGCGTTGCCAGCGGGATACTCCTCGCCCGTCTGCTTCTTAGTGGCGCCCGGCGCGATGGTGGGCAGGGAGATGCCGCGAGAATCGACGGAAGCGCAGTTCAGCAGGTCGTAACCCTTTGGCTGCTGGTCGGCGAACGTGGCCGTCGTGAACGCGACGTCCACCTGGCCGGAACGGGCGGCCGCCAGGCTGGCGTCCTCCTCCATGAACACCACCACGACGCGCTCGATCTTCGGCGCCTCGCCATAGTAGTCGGGGTTGGCCTTCAGGATGACCTGCTGGCCGCGATCCCATTGCTCGAGCATGTAACGGCCGCTGCCCACCGGGTTGCTGCCGTAATCGGCATCATGGCCGCCATCAGGCACGATGCCGATAACCGCCAGCGTGTACAGCAGCGCGTTAAACGGCTTGTTCAGATGAACCTCGCAGGTCTCGTCGTCGACGGCGACGGCCTTGTCGACCATGGTCAGGTCGCACTCGCTGGCCTCGTTGCTGGCAACGCCGTTGATGGTATACGCCACGTCATGGGCGGTAACCGGCTTGCCGTTGGTGAACTTGGCATCGGTGCGGATGGTGAACGTCCAGGTCAGGCCATCGTCGCTGCACGTGTACGCCGTTGCAAGGTCGTTCTCGAAGCCCATGTCGGCCTTCGTGGTCAGAAGCGTGGACTGGATAAGCGGCTCGTGCACATGCTCGCCGCAGCCCCAGGAGACGAACGGGTCGAAGCCGGCAGCAGGCTCGCTGCTCACCGGCATGGAGACGGTAACCTGAGATGCGTGCTCACCGCTAGCGGCGGAGCCGGAGCCCGCATTGGAGCCGCCGGCGCAGGCGCTCAGCACGCCGCCGAAGCCCACTGCGGCGGCGCTTACGCCCGCCACCTGCAAAAACGTACGCCTGGAGAAGGTCTTCATCAAGATATCCTTTCATCGACCAGGCGAAGGCGCGCGACGTCTGCGATTTCATTGCGCGCCTGCCTGGTGTTACGAGGTGAGATTCCGTAACACACTATAGCAGGCGCGCCCGCCGATTCGATGTTACGAATGTCAAATTCGTAACTCCTTCATGTGAACGGCTCCGGGGCGCCGGCGTCCGGTAGATTTGCGCGGCCGCCCCACCCGCCGAAACGTCCCACGGGGTGCCGCCGCAGGCAAAGCACGCGCACGCCGGTCGCTTCGTCATCTGGCGAATATCGCGAATGCGCACCGGGGCGTTTGCAGTCGACGCTTGCGAAGCGGCCCAAACGGAGCCGCCGCGTGCTATTCCCCGTCCGCCGTCGGCACTTCGCCCGTCTCGATGATGTGCAGCAGCGCGGCCTCGTCCAGCACGGGGACGCCCAGCGCCACGGCCTTGTCGTACTTGCTGCCCGCCGCCTCGCCGGCCACCACGAAGCTGGTCTTCTTCGACACGCTGCCCGACACCTTCGCACCGCGGGCCTTCAGCGCCGCACCGGCCTCGTCGCGCTTCATGCCGCTTTGCGTCAGGCTGCCGGTCAGCACGAACGTCAGTCCCTCGAGCGTTTGCGGCAGCGCGTCGGCGGCCTGCGCGTCCACGTCGTCGGCCAGGCGCACGCCGTGCTTCGCCAATCGCTCGATAACCTGCACGTTGTCGGGCGTGCGCAGGAACAGGTACGTGGAATGCGCGATCTTCGGGCCCACGCCGTCCACCGCCGCCAGCTGTTCCTCGGTAGCCGCCATCAGCGCGTCCATGCTCGGGAACGCGCGTGCCAGCGTTTCGGCCATGGTTTTGCCCACGTGACGCATGCCCAGGCCGAACAGCGGGCGGGCGAACGGGCGCGTGCGCGACTCGTCGATAGCCGCCACCAGCTTCTTCGCGATGGTCTGCCCCAGGCAGATCGGCTCGCCCTCCTTGTTCGTGCGGCCCGTCTGCAGCTGCGCCAGCTCAACCTCGTCGAGCGTGTAGTAATCCGCCACGTCGCTGACGCGGCCGGATTCCACCAGGCGGCGCACGATCTCCTCGCCCATGCCGTCGATGTCCATGGCACCGCGGCTGACCCAATGCAGCAAGCGCTCAAGCGCTTGAGCAGGGCAATCAATGGAAATGCAGCGATAATCGGCCTCGCCGTCCTCGCGGACCACGGGGCTGCCGCAGCTCGGGCACTCCTTAGGCATGCTCCAGGGCCGCGCATCGTCCGGACGCAAGCTAAGCACGGGGCCCAGCACCTCGGGGATCACGTCGCCGGCCTTGCGCACGATGACCGTGTCGCCCACGCGCACATCTTTGCGCAGCACCTCGTCCTCGTTGTGCAGCGTGGCGCGGGCAACGGTCGACCCCGCAACCAGCACCGGGTCCATCTCCGCCACCGGCGTCAGCTTGCCCGTGCGCCCCACCTGCACGGTGATGTCGCGCAAAAGCGTGGTCTTCTCCTCGGGCGGGAACTTGAACGCGATGGCCCAGCGCGGCGCGCGGGCGGTGTAGCCCATGGCCTCCTGCTGCGCGAACGAGTTCACCTTCACCACCACGCCGTCGATGTCGTAAGGCAGCGCATCGCGGCGCTCCAGGCTTTTGCGGCAGAACTCGTGCACCTCTTCCGCGCTGGCGACCAGTGCGATGTCGGGGTTCACGTGGAATCCCGCTTCGCCCAGCCACTTGAGCAGGTCCCACTGCGTTTCCGCCACCAGCTTGCGCTCGTCGCCCACGGCGTACACGAACGTGGAAAGGTCGCGATGCGCCGTGATCTGCGGGTCCTTCTGGCGAAGGCTGCCGGCAGCGGCGTTGCGCGGGTTGGCGAACGGCTGCTTGCCATTGGCCTCGGCGGCGGCGTTGAGCGCCTCGAAGCTGGTTTTGGGCATGTAGCATTCGCCGCGCAGCTCGATGGAGGCATCGGCGTCGCGGATGCCGGACAGGGCGCCGTCGCGCAGACGCAGCGGCACGTCCTTCACCGTGCGCACGTTCACCGTGATGTCCTCGCCCGTGGTGCCGTCGCCGCGCGTGGCCGCGCGGATAAGGCGGCCGCCTTCGTAGGTGAACGCCACCGACGAGCCGTCGATCTTCAGCTCGCACACCAGTTCAGGGATGGTGCCGAAGAACTCCTTGACGCGCGCCAGCCATTCGTCAAGCTCCTCGGCGCCCATGGCGTCGTCGAGCGAATACATGCGGCGCTCGTGTTGGATGGGCGCGAACTGCTCGCCCACGTAGCCGCCCACGCGCTGCGTGGGGCTGGACGGGTCGATGAGCTCGGGATGCGCCGCCTCGAGCGCACGCAGCTCGTGCATCAGCGAGTCGAACGCGGCGTCGCTGATGGCGGGTGCGTCCTTGGCGTAGTACAGATAGCTGTTGTGCTCGATCTCGCGACGCAGCGCCTCGATGCGCGCGGCCGGATCGCCGGTCGCTTCCGCCAGCGCCTCCCCGCTTAGCAGGGATTGCTGCTCGACAACCTGGTCGTTCGCCTGGCTGGTTGCGGAATTGCCCACCTGGCCGCCCGCCAGGTCGCCCGCCTCGTCGCTCGGTCGCCCGTTCGCCCGATCGTTCATCTGGCCGTCCACCTGCTCATTCGCCATCTCAAGCCCTTTCGCTCGCCGCTTCGTCTGCAGCTTCGCCCGCTGCCTCGTTCGCAGCCTCATCCGCCGCTTCGTCCGGCACAACACCGCGCAACCGCACGATGCCCGCCGACAAGAAAGCCTCGGGCACATGCCCGAGGCCCATTTTTCCGTTGCGATTTTATCACGCGCGCACAGCGCCAGCCGAAACCCGACGCAGCGTACACGCTACATCGTGATATAGCGTCCCGCGTTCCAGCCGTACACCATCAGGCTTGCAGCGCGCACCAGCAGGATGATGGCCAAAAACACGCTGAGCATCTGAGGCGTCACGAAGAACGCGATGCCGCACAGCACGTTGAGCACGCCGCTGAACAGGGCCCATCCCCACATCGGCACGCCCCAGCCGTGCGCCTTCACCGACGCAATCACCTCGAACACGCCGAACGCCACGAAGCACACGCCCACCAGCCACGGCACCACCGCCGAGAACGCAAGCGGATGCAGCAGGAAGATCAGACCCAGCAGCACGTCGATGATGGCGTAGGCAAGCTCCCAGCCGCTACGCGGCAAGATGTTGCGCAGCCTGATGTAGCTGATGATGTCGAACACGCCCGCCACCAGGAAGAAGGCGCCCACCACGGCCGCAATGGTCACGATGGTCAGCCCCGGTGCCAACATGCAGAAGAACCCGGCCGCCGCCAAGGCGACGCCTGCGAAGATCAATCCCCAATCGTGTTTGCTCGCGCTCATGATGCGCCCCTTTCCCCGATAGCCTTTCACGCAAGACGGGCTTTCCCGTCGTTATCGCACCTGGCGGGCTCCCCCGCCTCTTTCGCAATAGATGGACATCCCGCCCCTATCGCGCTGGGCAGGCTCCCCCGTCCCTACGCTATTTCTTTATTGTACCCAAGGTCGCGCAGGCGCGGCAATCGGCGAACGAACCGTAACGGGACCGTAGCCCACAACCGCCGCAAAAGGCCGCTTAACGCGCAAAGCGCCCCGTTCCAGTTGGAGCGGGGCGCTTTCGCCAATTTTTTCATATTCGCCGACCTACGGCTTTTCGCCGCAAAGCAGGCGGTTTGCGTTCCCTAGAAGTTGAACATGGCCGTGGACAGATAACGCTCGCCGGTGTCGGGGAGCACCGCCACAATCAGCTTGCCCTTGTTCTCGGGACGCTGCGCCAGCTTCGTTGCGGCGGCAACCGCGGCGCCGGAGGAGATGCCCACCAGCAGGCCATCCTTGCCCGCCAGCTCGCGACCGGCCTGGAACGCCTCGTCGTCGGTGATGGGCATCACTTCGTCGTAAACCGACTGGTCCAGCGTGTCGGGCACGAAGCCAGCGCCGATGCCCTGGATCTTGTGCGCGCCGCCATGGCCTTCGCTCAGCACCGGGGAGCCGGCGGGCTCCACGGCGACCACCTGGATGTCGGGGTTTTGCGACTTCAGGTACTTGCCCGTGCCGGAAAGCGTGCCGCCGGTGCCCACGCCGGCGACCAGGATGTCCACCTTGCCATCGGTATCCGCCCAGATCTCGGGGCCGGTGGTGCGCTCATGGACGGCGGGGTTTGCCGGGTTGGTGAACTGGCTGGGGATGAACGAGTTCGGGATCTCCTCGGCCAGCTCGGACGCGCGGGCGATGGCGCCCTTCATGCCCTTGCTGCCGTCGGTGAGCACCAGCTCGGCGCCGTAGGCCTTCATAAGGTTGCGACGTTCGACCGACATGGTTTCCGGCATGGTGATGATGATGCGGTTGCCGCGGGCGGCGGCCAGCGAGCACAGGCCGATGCCGGTGTTGCCGGAGGTCGGCTCGATGATGACGGTGTCGGCATCCAGCTTGCCCTCTGCCTCGGCCTGGTCGAGCATCGCCTTCGCGATACGGTCCTTCACCGAACCGGCAGGGTTGAACAGCTCCACCTTGCCCACGATGGTGGCCTCAAGGTTATGGTTCTTCTCGTAGTTGGACAGCTCCACCAACGGAGTACCGCCGATCAACTCGGACACGCTCTTGTGGATGGTCATGATGTTCCTCTCTCGCTTGTCCGCCGTTGATTGCCACGTGCGGAACGCCGTTTTCATGCCTGTTATCCTACTATGTCTCTAGGCAATGTCAATATCTATTTCGAAATATCATCCCATATTTCCGGTGGTTTAGTGGGTTATATACCGTTTCCCCTGATGAATAGCGAAAAGGGCGCAAGCTTGAACGCTCACGCCCTTCCGTTAAATCGAATAACTGTCCGCCGCCACCGCCGAATGCTCGTCGATGATGCTTTGCAGCGTGATGCCGCCCAGGTACTCGTTGATCACCTTATACAGCCCGCGCCATACGCCCAGCTCCATACAGGGAACCGGCATATTGCAGTCGAAGGTGTCATCTTCCAGGCACGATGCCGGCGCAAGCGAACCCTCGGTTACCCGCAGCACATCCAGCACGGTGATCACGCTTGCAGGCTTGGCCAGCTGATAGCCGCCGGCGGCGCCGCGCACCGAGCGCACCAGCTTCGCCGTGACCACGTTCGACACGATCTGCTCCAAATACTTCTTCGAGATGCCCAGCGACTCGGACACTTCCTTCAGCGACACAGGGCCGCCGCCGTCGTGCTCCGCCAGATACAGCATCAAACGAACCGCGTACAGGCCCTTCGTTGAGATTTTCATGCGCGCTGCCGCCTTTCTTCCACAGAGGCAAGGCGTCAGCGGCTCAAGCGCCGACGCCGTTGATTGCAACCCTTATAGTATACCCTCTCCACCTAGGGAATATGCTGTGATTCAGCTAGCGTCGGGGCGCTTTCCCACGGGCTCCATCGCCTTTGCCGCCGCGCTTGCCGTTCGAGGAGCCGCCGCGCTTGCCGGCGTTCTTCGCGCCCGCCACGCCCTTCTTCGCGCCAGCGCCGTGCCCGCCTTCGACCTTATAGGGCCTGATCAGGCATTTCGGACCGAACCCGATCAAGTCGGCGCGGCCCGCCTTGCGCAGCGCCTCCATCACCAGGTCGTGGTTCTTCGGGTCGCGATACTGGATGAGCGCGCGCTGCAGCGCCTTCTCGTGCGGGCTTTTCGGCACGAACACGCGCTCCATGGTGCGCGGGTCCACGCCCGTGAAGTACATGGCCGTGGACATGGTGGACGGCGTGGGGTAGAAATCCTGCACCTGCTCGGGGTTGAACCCCATGTCGCGCACGTATTCCGCCAGCTCAATAGCCTCGTCGAGCGTGCTGCCGGGGTGCGACGACATCAGGTACGGCACCACGAACTGCTTCAGCCCGCAGGCGTCGTTGGCCTGCTGGAACAGCTTCACGAACTTCTCGTACACCTGATGCTGCGGCTTGCCCATCACGCCGAGCACGGCGTTGGAAACGTGCTCGGGCGCCACGCGCAGCTGTCCGCTCACATGGTGCTCGCACAGCTCGCGCACGAACGCCTCGCCCTTGTTGCGGTCGGCCAGCACGTAATCGAAGCGGATGCCCGAGCGCACGAACACCTTCTTCACGCCCGGCAGTTCGCGCAGCTCGCGCAGAAGCTGCAGGTAGTCCGTATGGTCGGCGTTCAGCTTGCGGCACGGCTGCGGCGTCAGGCAATGCTTGTTGCGGCAGGCGCCGCGGCGCAGCTGCGCATCGCACGCAGGCTGGCGATAATCCGCCGTGGGGCCGCCCACGTCGTGGATGTAGCCCTTGAACTCCGGGTCGGCGATCATCTGCTTCGCCTCTTCCACGATGGACTCATGGCTTCGCACCTGCACGATACGCCCCTGATGGAACGTCAGCGCGCAAAACGCGCACTCGCCGAAGCATCCGCGATTGCTGGTCAGGCTGAACTTCACCTCGCGGATGGCAGGGATACCGCCGGCTTCCTCGTACATGGGATGGTAGGCACGCGCATACGGCAAGCGGTATACGGCATCCATTTCCGAGGTGGTCAACGGCTTGCTCGGCGGGTTCTGCACCACGAACTCATGGTCGGAATAAGGTTCCACCAGGCGTTTTCCCGTGAAAGGGTCGCTGTTGCCGTACTGCGCGTTGAAGCTGCGCGCATACTCGAGGTTATCCTTCTGCATGCTGTCGAACGAGGGCAGCAGCTCGTAATCGTACACGTGCTCAAGCGTTTTCGCGCGATACACCGTGCCGTCGATGAACGTGATGTCTGACACGTCGAGCCCAGCCGCCAGCGCATCGGCGATCTCCACGATGGAATGCTCGCCCATGCCGTAGCTGACCAGGTCGGCGCCGGAGTCAAGCAGGATCGAACGCTTCAGCTTGTCCGACCAGTAATCGTAATGAGCCAAACGGCGAAGCGATGCCTCGATGCCGCCCAGCACGATGGGAACGTCCTTGTACGTGCGGCGAATCAAGTTTCCGTAGACCACCGCCGCGCGATCGGGACGAAGCCCCATCTCGCCGCCGGGCGAGAACGCATCGGTGCTGCGATGCTTCTTCGCTACCGTGTAGTGGTTTACCATCGAGTCCATATTGCCAGCGGAAACCAGGAATCCCAGCCGGGGCTTTCCCAGCACCGTGACGCTTTCCGGGTCGCGCCAATCGGGCTGGCAGATCACGCCCACCTTATAGTGGTTCGCCTCAAGCAGGCGCGTGATGATGGCCATGCCGAACGAGGGATGGTCGACATACGCATCGCCGCACACGAACACGAAGTCGCAGCAGTCCCAACCGCGCTCCTCCATATCGGCACGGCTAACCGGCAAGAATGCGCTGCGCGGCGGTAGGGACCCCTGATGCTTGGGCTGCTTGGCCGCAGGTGCTGCCGCGGAGACGCTGCGCGAAGCATGCGCCTTGCCCGAACCTCGGGAACCTTGCGTCTTGCCCAACCCATGCGCGCTCTTCGGTTTGCCCGAGCCATGCGCCTTCTCGGAATCGCGACGGCCAGCGCCAGCAACAGGGCCTTCGCCCAAACGCTTATCCTCACGCGACGCGTGCCAGGAGTCCTGCTTTCCCGACGCAGTCCGTTTACCCTGTCGCCCCGAGCCGCGCTTCGCGCTATCCTGAGCGCCGCTGCGGCGCGACGGCTTACCGCTGCGATTGCCAGCATGCCCCTCGGATGCACCGCGCGACCCTTGGCTTCTATTCCCTTGTTTCACGGAACCGCCTATCTCGGCGCCCCGTTGGACGCCATCTCGAACGGCATGGGGTCATCCTGACCACGCCACGCCGGAACGTCGAATTGCCTTGTCCAGTATCCCACGGCGCGCGCCTGTATCACCACCGCGAACGCCGATGCCGCCGAAACCACCACAGCCAAGGCCAGACAAAAGACGATCAGCCCCATGCCTGCAGCAACGACCATCATCATGTCAGGCGAAGCGCCGTTCCAGAAGAGCCCATACGCCCCCACGCCGATAACGCCCGCAAACAAAAGCGAACCGATGACCCCCGTCACCACTGCAGGCACGATGGCAAGCACGATCGAAAGCCCGAGCACACGCAGCAGGCCCTTCATGTCGTGGCGCATCATGGCCCACAAGCGCGGAACCTGGAAACCAGGCCCCAACCTGCCATAGATGCTCGCACGCATGGAAGCAACCAGGAAAAACATGACGGATGCCAAGAAAACGGCAAGGCTGAACAGGGAATACACCGGGCTCACGACCACAGCACCACCTGCACCGCCCCAGACGGCATGCGAAACGTTGCTCAAGCCGCGCCCTGCAAGCGCATCCCAACAGCCCTCGAGCGCGCCTGGGATCACCACGCAGCACACGATGCAGATTGCAAGCACGATCAGCCCGCGACGATACAGCAGGCCGTCCTCGTTCCCGAAGATGCGCGCAGGCATGGGCATATGCACGCCCCAGGCGATATCGCGCGCCCAACCAAACGCATAGCCCAGCAGCACCACCGGGCCGAAAACCGGGATGAACGCGATAAGGCCGAGCAAAAACATCTTCCCCAGCCAGCCCTGCGAGCTTTTCACATCGTTCCATGCGGCGCTGAAATACCCTGTCTGCATGGCGCTTCCTTCCCGTCGTGTTTCTTTATGCGGAATACCATAATCGTCTTCCCGGAACGTTACACGCCCTATGCAAGCAACGCCGCATCCGTAACCATTCTGTTGCGTTCCGAAGCAGGAACGCAAGCCCAAACAAAAAAAGGACCCGCTGCAAGCAGCGGGTCCTGTAAAAGCAGTCGGAAGACTGAATTTACTTCAGGGTCACAGCAGCGCCGGCCTCTTCCAGCGTCTTCTTGATCTCCTCAGCCTTGTCCTTGGCCACACCCTCCTGGATGGTGGAAGGAGCACCCTCGACGGTCTCCTTAGCTTCCTTCAGGCCCTGGCCGGTGATCTCACGGACAGCCTTGATGACAGCGATCTTGTTGTCGCCGAAGCCCTCGAGCACGACGTCGAACTCGGACTTCTCCTCAGCGGCAGCAGCGCCAGCAGCCGGAGCAGCGGCAACGGCAACCGGAGCAGCAGCGGACACGCCAAAGGTCTCCTCGATGTCCTTGACCAGCTCAGAAGCCTCGAGCAGGGACATTTCCTTCAGAGCCTCGATGATCTCTTCGCGAGAAACAGCCATGTTAGTTTCCTTTCAAAGGGGCTGGATCATCCTTATGTTCCAGCCGAAATTTCAAATGCATTACGCGGCACGTCTTATGCCGCAAGAAGCTTGCTTACGCAACCTTCTGATCGGCAACGGCCTTTGCGACCTGAGCCAGGCCACGCGGCACACCGTTGATAGCGGTTGCCAGACCCTGAGCCACACCGTTGATGGCAGCGGCGATGTGAGCGTACAGCTCCTCGCGAGAGGGCAGGGAAGCGATGGCCTCCACCTCTGCGGCGCTGACTGCAGCACCCTCCATCAAGCCACCCTTGATCTGCAAGTTCTCGTTGGACTTGGCGAATTCCTTAACGGCCTTCGCGGCAGCAGCCACATCGGAACCGGCGAACACGAATGCGCTCGGGCCATGCAGCATGTCGTCCAGCGTAGGCAGCTCGGACTCGGACAGGGCGATGCGCATAACGGTGTTCTTGTACACCTTCATGCATGCACCGGACTCGCGGACTGCGTTGCGCAGAGCCTCGACCTCCTTGACGGTCAGACCGCAGGCGTCGACGACCCACACAGCACCCGCACCCTCCAGATCCTCCTTGATCGCGGAAAGCATGGATTGGTTCTTTGCGTTCGGCATTGTTACACCTCCTTCTTCTCAAACTCGGGTTCCGCCCCATGCGGGTGGAGTCGCGCTTGAGAAAAAGAACGACCCCTGCCGTCCTAAGACACAGGGGTCGTTGAAGTGCGATACTTAACAACCACCTCGGCGGGCCGCAATTGCTTGCGATTGAACCTTTCGGTGCCTGCTGTCTCGGGCAGCGGAACTATTGTTGTTGCTCCGTCTTCTGCTGGTCGGCCGTTTCCGCGGTTTGTTCAACCGTCTTCGCGGCCTGCTCAGAAGATGACTTATCTATAGTATCAGATTTATTCTGCGTGTCAACGATTTCTTGGACGGAATTCGTGGTATCGCCGACGATGTACTTTAACGCGATGGTGTCGCCCTCCCTATAGCCCACGATGCCGAGCTGTGCGGGCAACGCGAAATCGTAGATGCCCTCAACGCCTTCCAGCGTCACATAGAAGTGGGAGTTGCCGTCCAGCACCGCCTGCGTCATGCTGCGGATCGCGCCCGTCTGCTCCTGCGTGTTGGCCTCCGCGGCATCGCCGGAAAGCGTTCCGCTGGTTGCCAGCATCGCCTGATAGGACTTCTGCGTCTCCGCAACCGTGTCGCCCGTTGCCACGTTCTGGTAATGCTGGATGTCCACCATCGCGAACTTCTTCACGGTACCCGCGTTGTCCTTCAGCGCCATGAAGTACGTCGGCTGCTCGGACACGTTGATCAGGATGGGGAACGTGGCGGAGTAACGCAGGTTCTGCACCGCGCCCTCGGCCGACTGCATGGCCGATTCCTCGGTAGCGCCCGCCACCGGGTAGTAATGGGATTCCGCCGTGCGCTGGTTCACCAACACGAAGCCCACGATCGAGTTGTCCGCCGTGGCCGACGTCACGCCCGTGTACACCCACACATCATCGTCCTTGGCGATGTAGTTGTAGCCCACGTTGCCATCGGTGCCCGGCGTGGTCTGCACCACGTTCTTCTGGCCCAACCAGCTGTTCAGCCAGCCGTCCTGGTATTTGCCCGACCAGTTGTACTGCTGGATAAGCAGCTCGGCCGGATAGGCGCGGTCGACCCATTGGGGCACATCGTCGATGGCCAGGTCCGTGCACTCGCCCGTGGTGGCGTTCACCATGACCACGCGTTCGATGGTGGTGCCGCCGAACAGGCCGATGGTACGCGTCTGCACCGGGCAGATCCACCAGGGCTGACCGTCCTCGTCGATCTCGAACGACTTCTCATCGAACATGTAGAAGGGGTACTTCAGCTGCACGTAACGATCGATGTTGCGGGCCAAAGGCTCAGAGCGCGAATAGAAAATGGCGCGATCGCCCAGCTTCACGATCTGCGCATCCTGCGTGGTCATGTCCACCAGCGCGTACGCCGGGATGCCCTCGGCGCGGTTCGTCAGCCACTTAAACAGGTCGGCATAGCCCAGCGGGCTCACACGCACGGGCGTGCCCTGGTAGTTGATCTGGCTATACGTGCCCGCGATCTCGAACTGGCTGACATACTCGGGGATATTGCCCATGGCGCGATTGCCCAGCAGCGCCGCGGAATCGCGGTCGATGATGGGGATCTCGGAATAGTCGACCTGCTGGATATCCTGCGCGAAGTCGGCGTCCTGCGTATCCAGCACGCTGGCGTACTTGGCCGCGTTGCCGGGGAACACCGACAGCGACGCCACGGCGCCCACCACGCCGACCAGCGCGATGGCCACGGGAATCCAGGACGCCACCTTGAACGCCTTCGCCTTCGTGCGATTGGGGTCGACCTTGCTGTTGCCCGTTTCGTACGTGCGCGACTTCACGTTCCACAGCAGGAACAGCGGCAGCAGGATGAACACGACCACGAACATCCAGGTGTCCACGCTGTGGATGTTGATCGGCGGATGGAACCACCAGTAGGCTGCCGCCACGATAAGCAGCACCAGCACCGCGGTGATGATGAGCGCCTTCTTGCCCATCTGGCCCATTTTGTCGCCGAACGAGAACTCGGGGATGCCCCCGCCGTTGCCGCCCTTGTTGCCGCGGCCGCCGCTGAACGCGGTGAACGGGTTTTCGGAACCTTGGCCGCCGGCGCCGTTGCCCGACGAGCTGCCGGCACCCCCTTCGCCAGAGGCACCAGCGGTCCCTCCGAAGCCTGCGCCCATGTCGAAGCCCGATTGCTTCAGGGCATCGATGAGCGACTCAAAACCGGATGTCTGTTTCACGGCATCCCTTTCTCCATTGATGGATGAACAATGTTCCACATTGTAGCGGAACGCGTCCAGCTTCCCTTGAAACCGAACGCGTTCCGTTACCTTTTATATTCGTTGCGATGACGGCCCGTCAACGCCACGCCCTTTCGGGAAACGCCGCGCTCCCCTTGGCGAATCGCCGCGTTCGGCCGCCGCCCCTATTTCGCCAGCTGGCGAAGGACGTACTGCAGAATGCCGCCATGCTCGAAGTACTTGCCCTCGGTAGGCGTGTCCACGCGAACCGTCGCCTTGAAGGCAATCTCGGTCCCGTCGGCCTTCTTCGCCGTCACGTCCACCACGCGCGGCTCGGGCAGGCCCTTCGAGAAGTCCACGGCGCCGACCGTGTACTGCTCAGAGCCATCCAGACCCAGGCTTTCGGCGCTTTCGCCCTCTTCGAACTGCAGCGGCATCACGCCCATGCCGATAAGGTTCGAGCGATGGATGCGCTCGAAGCTCTCCGCGAACGCCGCGCGGATGCCCAGCAGCATGGGGCCCTTCGCCGCCCAGTCGCGCGAGCTGCCGCTTCCGTACATCTTGCCGGCCACCACGACCAGCGGCACATCTGCCTGCTCATAGTCCATGGCAGCATCGAACAGCGGGACGATCTCGTCCTTGATGAAGTCGCGGGTCCAGCCGCCCTTCTTGCCTTCCGCAAGCTTGTTGGACAGCTTCACGTTGGCGAACGTTCCGCGCATCATGACCTCATGGTTGCCACGACGGGCGCCGTAGGTGTTGAAGTCCGCCGGAACGACGCCGCGCTCCTCCAGGTACTTCGCCGCCGGGGAGTCCAGCGCGATGCTGCCCGCAGGCGAGATGTGGTCGGTGGTGATGAAGTCGCCCAGGAACGCCAGCGCACGCGCGTCCTTGATGGGCTCGGCCGGCGCAGGCTGCGCGCCCATGCCATCGAAGTACGGCGCGCGACGCACATACGTGGAAGCCTCGTCCCACGCGAACGTGTCGGACGGATCGCTGCCAAGCTGCTGCCAGGCGGCGTCGCCGTCGTACAGGCCGCGCGAACCCTCCTCGAAGAGCTCCCTCGTGGCGAAACGCTCCAGCAGGTCGGCGACCTCGGCGTCGGTCGGCCAGATGTCGGCCAGCTTCACCGGCGTGCCGTCGGCGCGCTCGCCCAGCACGGCGTTGGGCAGATCCACGTCCATGGTACCAGCCAGCGAGTAAGCGATCACCGTTGCCGGCGCGCCCAGGTAGTTCTGCGACACGTCGGGCGAGATGCGGCCCTCGAAGTTGCGGTTGCCCGAAAGCACGCTGGCAAGCTCCAGGTTGTCGGCGATGTCGTGCAGCGCCGGCAGAATGGGGCCGGAGTTGCCGATGCAGCTCATGCAGCCGAAGCCGCACGTGTAAAAGCCCAGGTCGCGCAGGCCATCCATCAGGCCGGCACGCTCAAGCAGCAGCTCGGTGGCATGGCTGCCCGGAGCCAGGATGCACTTCACCCACGGCTTGGGCTTCAGCCCCGCTTCGGCGGCCTTCTTCGCCACCAGGCCAGCGGTCAGCATCATGGATGGATCGGTGGCGGTGGTGCAGCTGGTCACCGCGGCGATGGCAAGCGCGCCGTGACCCAGCTCGCATGCCTGGCCGTTCACGTCGACCGTTTCCTTCTTACCCAGGTCAAGGCCGCGATCGGCGCAAATCTCATGGAAACGCTCCTGCGCCTGCTCAAGGAAGATGCGGTCATGCGGGCGCGACGGGCCGGCGATGCTGCGCTTCACGCTGCCCAGGTCCAGCTCGACCACGTCGGCGTACACGCGCTCGGGCGCCTGCGGATCGTTCCAGAAACCCTGCGCCTTCGCATACTGCTCCACCAGCGCCACCTGCTGTTCGCTGCGGCCTGTCAGGCGCAGGTATGCCAGCGTCTGGTCGTCAGCGGGGAACAGCGTGCAGGTGCTGCCGTATTCCGGCGTCATGTTGGAGATGCACGTACGCTGCGTGGCGTTCAGGCTGTCCAGGCCAGGGCCGAAGCACTCGACAAAGCAGCCGACCACACCCTTCTCGCGCAGCATCTTCGCGAACGTCAGCGCCACATCCATGGCCGCGACGCCCTCGGACAGCTTGCCCGTCAGGCGCACGCCCACGACCTTGGGAACCAGCGTGGTGATCGGCTGGCCCAGCGCGGCGGCCTCGGCTTCGATACCGCCGACGCCCCAACCCAGCACGCCGATGCCGTTGGCGGTAGGCGTGTGGCTGTCGGTGCCCACCAGCGTGTCGAAGTACACCGTGGGGTTCTCCCCTTCCGGCGTTTCCACACCGGCCGCGGTGGAGGTCATGGCAACCTGCGCGAACTGCTCGATGTTCAGCTGATGGCAGATGCCCGCTCCCGGCGGGACGATACGCACATTCTGGAACGACTTCTGCGCCCACTTCAGGAAGTTATAGCGCTCGCCGTTGCGTTGGAACTCCAGCTCCATGTTCTTCTCCATGGCGCAGGAGCAGCCCGCCACATCGGCGATGACCGAGTGATCGATGACAAGGTCGCAAGGGATCTGCGGGTTGATCTTCGCAGGGTCACCGCCCAGGTTCGCGCAGGCCTCGCGCATCACGGCGAAGTCGACGAACACCGGCACGCCCGTGAAGTCTTGGAACAGCACGCGCGCGGGGCTGAACTCCACCTCGCTGCCCACCTCGCCTGCACAGCCGGCCTCGACCACGCGCTTGGCCAGGTCGGAAGCCGCCTCCGGGCTCTCAGCGTTGCGCAACACATTTTCCAGCAGCACCTTCAGCGCATACGGAAGCTTCTCAGAGCCCTCAACCTGCTCAACCGGATAATAGGTGTAAGCCGCATCGCCCACGGACAGGGTAGCGGCGAACTTCTCGTTCTTCATATCGTCCCCTCTTGGTGCGTATTGCACTCTGATATCGATCTTGCTGAACACGATTCAGCCGGCAATCTCGCTCACCGGCGAAAGCCCTATCGGGAATCGGTTTCTGCCAGCAGCTATGCACGTCGGCGAAAGTCCACCGTGGGAATAAGCGCCGGCCGGCACTCCGCTTCGCGCAAATCACCGGCCCACGTCTACCGCACGGTTACGCCTGAGCCTTGATGGCGGCGATGAGCGCCTCGGTGAACTCGGTGCAGCTTGCGGCGGGAGCGCTGCTGCCGGTGGCCTTGCGGATGTCGCCCGTTAACACGGAGCCGTCAGCGTACACGGCGCGGACGCCGCGGCGAATGCGCTCGGCGATTTCCAGCTCCCCAAGATGATCGAGCATCATGGCCGCGGACATGATCTCCGCGGTGGGGTTGGCCTTGTTCTGACCAGCGATGTCGGGAGCGGAGCCGTGCACGGCCTCGAACACGGCATATTCCTTGCCGATGTTCGCACCCGGGGCGATGCCCAGGCCGCCGACCAGGCCTGCAGCCAGGTCGCTGGCGATGTCGCCATACAGGTTGGGGAACACCACCACGTCGAACTGCGCCGGGTCGATGACCATGTTCATGCAGAAAGCGTCGATGATGCGGTCGTCGAACTCCACGCGGCCCTCGTATTCCTTGGCCACCTCGCGCGCCGTACGCAGGAACAGGCCATCGGAGTACTTCATGATGTTGGCCTTATGAGCCGCAGTGACCTTCTTGCGGCCATGCTTCAGCGCATACTCGAAGGCATAGCGCACGATGTTCTGGGTAGCCGTGATGGAGATGGGCTTGATGGAGATGCCGGAATCGGGACGGATAACGCCCGCGCCCTCGTCCTCGCAGAACTTGATGAGCTTCGAAGCAGCCTCGGAGCCTTCCTCAAATTCCACACCTGCATACAGGTCCTCGGAGTTTTCACGGACGATGACCAGATCGACGTCGTCATAACGGCCGCCGGCACCGGGCATGGAAAGCACCGGACGCAGGCACACGTACAAATCGAGCGTTTTGCGGAGCGCAACGTTAACGCTGCGGAAACCGGTTCCAACAGGAGTGGTGCACGGGCCCTTGATGGCAACCTTGTTACGCTTCACCGCCTCGATGGTCTCATCAGGCAACGGAGTGCCCGTTTTCTCGGCGCATGCCGCACCGGCCTCAGCGACTTCCCAGACGATGTCAGCGCCTGCGGCTTCCACGACCTGCTGCATTGCAGCAGACGTTTCCAAGCCGATGCCGTCACCCGGAATCAAGGTTACAGTATGCTGTGCCATTGCCACTCCTTCTGTCCTGCGCCGCAGCGCATACGGGTTGAAAGAAACAGGCTGCACCGCAACGCGGCACAGCCCGAGGATCCAAGCTTATTGGCCTTGAACGTTGTCAATGATGGTTTGCGCCTTGCGCTTCAAGGCACCTTTGCCATTATGCGCATCAAACGACATACGTTCAACAAGTGCTTCCTTAACGTGCTCCGAAAGCTTGCCAGTGGCAAACTCCGCAACGGCGTTCAGCATATCGTTGAACTCAACATCGCCGTGATAGCACTGGATGGCTTCATCGATAAGCGGCCAGACGTTCTCGCTGCGCTTTTCGGTGGTGGCGCCATACGCGCAGAAGAAGCGCATAGCCGCCAAGCGAACGAAACCGTTTTCCTCGTCGAACAATGCGTTCTCGGCACCGGCAAGCGCCTTGTCGGTGCAGCGCGACTCCACGGGAACGAGCGCGGTCAGCGCATCCAGGCTTTCCCAACGAGTTTGGGCCTCAGGGCGATTCAGGGCATCGACCAAATCCGATGCATAGGGAACAAGCAGCTCGGGGCTAACCTTCGCGATAAAAGCCAGTGATCCTGCAGCATTCTGTCGATTACGACGCGACGAGTCGCCCAGCTGCGTGACTAATCGTTTGAATTTGTCCTCGTTCGTAAGCGCCTCACGCGCCACGAACTCGATGACATCCATGCTTCCAGCCATGTAAAAATCCTCCATACCACCTAGTATTTTCCAAGGTCATTATACCTTTTTGCAATTACAAGCCCCATATTCAGCGCAGAATTAACACGGCGGTAAACTGGGTTTTACGGGGTTTTGCAGCGAAGGTCTCGTGCCGGCAAGACCCGTGAATCCGTAGAGGGTTTTAATCACCTACCTCCAGAATGGACTTGCACCTAAAAGCACGATCGGGAAGAGAAACAACGCGCCGCGCCCTGCGCCCCACAAGCCGAGCGCGACAAACCGCCCCGCCGTCAAGCAAGCAAGATTTCGCGCTCCCCGAAGGAAACAAAACCCAATGCCGCAGCAACAACCAACGTCAAAAATGGCAGAACGCATTTGAGCAATTTGCCACTTCGATCGAATATCCCACGTTCTTACGTTCGCGATACTCGCCAACACCCGATTCGCAGCGCGAATCGCATTGGCAGAAATCCAACCCTAAGCTGAATCAATCAAACTTGTTTACAAGTTTGATTCACCAGCAACACTCAGCAAGCACCGCATCGGGTGCCTTCAACCACATCTCGCTTAAAAGCGGTCAGACCCTATAAAGAAAAACGGCCAGGGCCGAAGCCCTAGCCGTTCGTTCAAATCATCACGGGCGCTTCTCGAAAACCATTCAGAGAGGTGCCGACGATTAATCCGAAAAAGCCATTCGAAGAAACGATGCTACCCAGGAGCAGCCATCGTCCCAAATAGCGCTACGCGCGCAGATCAACGCCCAGCTCGGCATTCACCAGGTCGAACGCCGCGTCGATGGCCTTGTCCATGTCGTAGTACTTGTACCCGCCCAGGCGGCCGGCGAACACCACGTCGCCCTCCTGCTTGGCGAGCTCCTCGTACTGCGCGTACAGCGCGGAGTTGCGCTCGTCGTTGATCGGGTAGTACGGCTCGTCGCCGGGCTTCCAGTCGGCCGGGTACTCGCGCGTGATCACGCTGACCGGCGAGGACTGCGACTCGAAGTGCTTGTGCTCGATGATGCGCGTCCACGGCACCTCGCGCTCGGTGTAGTTGACCACCGCGTTGCCCTGCCAGTTCTCGCACTCGACGGTCTCGGACTCGAAGCGCAGGCTGCGGTACTCCAGCGTGCCCAGCTTGAAGTCGAAGTACTCGTCGATCGGGCCGCAGTAGATGGTGCGGTCGGCGATGCCGGGGTTCTGCTCGCGGAACTCGCGGTATTCGGTGCACAGCAGGATCTCCACGTCGCCGAACATGCGCTCGACCATGGCGGTGTAGCCGCCCATGGGGATGCCCTGCCAGCGGTCGTTGAAGTAGTTGTTGTCGTAGGTCAGGCGCACCGGCAGGCGCTTGATGATGCTCGGGGGAAGCTCCGTGCAGCTGCGGCCCCACTGTTTCTCGGTGTAGCCCTTGATCAGCTTCTCGAACACGTCGCGGCCGATGAGCGACAGCGCCTGCTCCTCGAGGTTCTTCGGCTCGCCCTCGCCGATGAGGTCGGCGGCCTCGGCCTTCTGGCGCTCGATGATCTCGACGGCCTCGGCCGGGGTGCGGATGCCCCACATCTTCGAGAACGTGTTCATGTTGAACGGCAGGTTGTACAGCTCGTCCTTGTAGACGGCCACGGGGCTGTTCACGTAGTTGTTGAACTCCGCGAAGCGGTTGACGTAGTCCCACACGGGTCGCAGGGAGGTGTGGAAGATGTGCGCGCCGTAGCGGTGCACGTTGATGCCCTGCACGTCCTCGGTGTAGATGTTGCCGGCGATGTGGTCGCGGCGGTCGATGACGAGGCAGGCCTTGCCGAGCTTGGCGGCCTCATGGCAGAACACCGCCGAGGAGATGCCGGCGCCGACAACAAGATAATCATAATGGGACAGCTTCATGCGTTTCCCCTTTGAGCTAAGTGCCGAACAGTAGTTGTCCCTATGGTACCAAATACAAGAAAAGCCCCTGCAAGACCAGGGCCGATTACACGGAGCGCATACAGCGCAAGAGACAGCACGAACAAGAGCTGAAACCGAAAGCCGTATAACGGAGGAAGGAATCTATGTATACGGAATCGCAACTCAACCCACAATTCCTCGCAAAGCACCACGGCAACCGCCAACACGATATGACCGCGTCGCGAACACCCCCTAGCCACAGAGAGGATTCACACGAGAACCTCCGTAGTCCGCTTGGCTCCTGCAACGCGCGCACGCAACTACCCTGGCAGAACCAAGCTCGATGCGCAGGACCGAGACGACGCAAGAAGCTTTGCGATGCCGCCGCCGGCAACGCGGCGCGCGCCCTCCGGCAAGCCGTCCCGCGGCGCCCCTCGGGCGCGGCGACGGCACAGCCAAGGGCCGCAGACCGCCGCGCGGCGCTCCTGCGCCCCCTGCGCCCGTCGCGAGGCGGCGCGCGCAGGGCCGCCCAAAAGCCGAAGCCCGGCCCCAAGACGCGCAAAGGCCCGCAGGGGGGCGGTCCCCCCGCGGGCCTTCTCGGCGCGCGCGGCGCGCGGCGCCCCGCGCGCATGTCCCGGGCGCAGCGGGCGCCGGCCCGTCGGGGGCCGGCGTCCGATCGGCGCATATAGAAAAGCGCCCTCCGCGAGCGCGACGCCCTGCCCTCCCGCAGC
>URQU01000016.1 GCA_900550055.1 uncultured Coriobacteriaceae bacterium
GCGCGTATTTCGCGTTGTGCTTTCGGCCGGCCATGGGCGCGCCCGCCGTTCCCAGTCGCGGCGTCATGGGCGTTCTCGACGCTTTGGGGCCCGAAAAACCGTTCGAGGCGCTGCGCGAGCTTGCGGGCCAGGTTCAGCGTGCGCTGTCCGACCCTCAGCTCGAGGCCCCCGGTGCCGTCAGGCTTCTGCTGGAGAACCTCGAGCAGGCGGGCCTGCTCGCCATCCATGAGCGCGGCGTTTCCGACGAAGCGGTGCGCCTGGTGCGCTCCACGAAGTATGCGCACTTGGCCTATCTGGTCCGCAACCAGGAGGATGCCGACATTTCCGATCAGGAGCTGTGGGGGATCGAGGCGGCGCTCAACCGCTTCATCCTGTTGTGCGAGCGCATGGGCGATCGCGCCGATGCTGCGGGGCTCGACGAGTGCCGCCAAGCCGATGCGCAGCTGTTCGTCGCGGTGGGCGAGCAAGACCTGGCGGGCGGCATGCCCGATGGCGCCCCGTCCGGGCATGAGGGCGGCGAATGGGGCGTGCGCTGTCGCTTGGCGCTGGCAATCGAGCAGCTGCGCCTTCCCGTGCGCGTGGATGTGGAGCTTGCGGGCGATATCGGCGCCGGTCAGGCGGCGTTTTGCCTGACCATGCCGCCGGAGGGCATGGTGCCGGGCGCTGCGGGCGGCGAACAGGGGGCGGCGCTTCCCTACGTCATGCGCGTGGGCCTGCTGCTCGCCGACCACGCTTTCGCCACCGAGCCGGGCATTGCCCAGGTGAAGCTGATGGCGTTCCCGCTGCCCGACCCGCAGGCGCCGCAGGATGCGCCTGCCGCAGGATCGCAGCAGCCCGTGCCCGCGGTGCTGGGCGCGCCGGCCGCGTCGGAGCAGTTGCGCGATTCCCGGGAAACGGCGCTGTTCGAGGTCGATCTGGACCGTGCGCTGTACGCTGAGCGCGGCGGTTTCAAGCAGGCCGTCGGGGGCGATCCCCGCGAGCTGCTCGATGCCGCGGGAGCGCGTTATGACGTTGCCGACGCCCAGGTGCCGCGCCAGCGCGTGATGCACCCTGTGTTCGAGTCGTGGAGCGCCGATGACCAGGCGGGCGAGCTTCCGGCGTGGGCGCAAGGGCCCTTGGGCGCGAAGTGCGAGCGCGATCTCGATATCGAATACGACACGGCGTATCGCCGCATGGCCGAGGGCCTGGCGGATTCGCTCGTGGAAGCGCAAAGCGCCACCGAGGCCATCGCCGCCGTGCGCCGCGTGCAGTCCGCCGCGCTCGAAGCGAAGGATGGGCGCGCCGTCTCGGCGTGCACTCGCCTGATGGCCGCGCTTGCCGAGGGCTCCATCGACGCCGCCGACCAGAACGCGGTGGTGGGGCGCTTCTTGGGCGAGGACCGTTGCTTGGTGGCGCTCGGACGCGCGCATTCGCTTGCCGAGGCCGATCCCGCAGCGGCCGTGGAGGCGCTTACCGGCGCCATCGCCGAGGCTCAGCTGCTTGACGGCTTCGCTGACGGCTCCCAAGAGGTGTACCGTGCGTTCGACAGCTACAGCGCCAGGGTGCTGTACAACGTTTCCCGTGCAACACAGGCGGTACCGCTTAACGGTGAAGATGGCGCCGCGAACGAGGCGGTCGAAAGCGTCGCGATCCCCGATGCCGCGGCCGATGCCGGCAAGCGCGTGCGCGTGGTGCCCGACTCGTTCTACCTGTGCCACCTGGAGGTCACGCACTTGCTGGAGCGTTCGTTCGAGCGCGCCGACGAGGCGCTGCGCTACGGCCGCGCCGCCGTGGCCATGGGCCCGTCGTGCGCCATGGGCTATCGGGTGCTCGGGCGCGCCTATATGCTCCAAGGCGATATGGGCCGCGCCTTCGACGTGCTGCGCGCGGGCCTTCGCGTCTCCCTGCAGCCTACCGACATCGCGCTCATGTACTATCAGCTGGGATACGTGATGTGGAAGCGCGGCAGCGCCGACGCTGGCGTGGCATGCTATCTGAAGGCGGTCGAGGCATCGCCGTCCATCGCCATGCAGGCCACGGCCGAGCTGCGCGAGCTGGTGGCCGAGACCGGCGCATCCATCCCGCCGGCAGGCGGAGTGGAGGCGGCCCTTGCCGCCGAGGGAATCCCTTGCGCGCCCGCATCCGAGACGCTCGACGTCATCGATGCGGCCCTGTCCGCCGCCTGCGACGCCGGCCTTGCCAACGTGGCCCGCAGCCTGCTCGCCACCCGCTTGCGCCATCGACCCGACGATGCGCTCATGGGCGTGCTGCGCAGCTTCGGCGAACCCGCGTAAAGCCGTTCCGCTGCTTGTGCGCATCCGCCGAGCATGCCAGCCGCTGTCTGCGCGCAACCGACGCGCCCGTTTGCGACCCCCGCGCCGCGCTGATTGCGTGGGGCCACGGCAGGCGGGCCGCCGTATACCGGCGTCTGCGCTACAATGCAAGGGTTAACCGTTTTCAATCGTCCGTACCATCGGAACGTAAGCTATTGGAAGTAAGGAACCGTCATGGCAATCAACTCCCCGGAGGGAACGCGCGATCTTCTGCCCGACGAGGCGAAGTTCTGGGCGCATTTCCGCGATACCGCGTTCGGCATTTTCGCCCGTTACGGCTATCAGCCCATCGAAACGCCGCTGTTCGAGCAGACCGACCTGTTCGTGCGCGGCATCGGCCAGGCCACCGACGTGGTGTCCAAGGAGATGTTCACCGCCATCTCCGGCGAGAACTTCAAGCGCGTCATGGAAGGCGGCACCATCAAGGCGAAAAGCCGCCTGAGCCTGCGCCCCGAGGGCACCGCGGGCGTGGTGCGCGCCGTGGTGCAGCATGACCTGGTGCCGCAGGGCGCGGCTCCGGCCAAGCTCATGTACGCCGGCCCGATGTTCCGCGCCGAGCGCCCGCAGAAGGGCCGTCAGCGCATGTTCAACCAGGTCGGCATCGAATGCCTGGGCGCGGAGGACCCCAGCGTCGACGCCGAGGGCATCATCATGCTCATGCGCTTCTACGCCGCCATCGGCGTTCCCATGGACGCCACGCGCCTGCTGGTGAACTCCATGGGCTGCGAGCAGTGCCGCCCGAAGTACCGCGAGGCCGTGCGCGAGTACATGAACGCCCATGCCGAGCACATGTGCGAGGAGTGCATGCGCCGCGCCGAGATCAACCCGCTGCGCGCCTTCGACTGCAAAAACCCCGGCTGCGCCGAGGTCATGGAGGGCGCCCCGAAGATCTCGGATTACCTGTGCGATGACTGCCGCGAGCACTACCAGGCCGTCAAAACCTATCTGGACGGCGCGGGCGTCTCCTACATCGAGGACCCCACGCTGGTCCGCGGCCTCGACTACTACACGCGCACCGTGTTCGAGGTGCAGGTCGATCAGGGTATGGGCAGCCAAAACGCCATCGGCGGCGGCGGTCGCTACGACAAGCTGGCCGAGGAAGTGGGCGGACGCCCCACGCCGGGCTTCGGCTTCGCGCTGGGCTACGAGCGCTGCGCGCTGGCCATCCAGGCGGCAGGTCAGGCGTTTCCGAGCGCCCAGCATTGCGACATCTTCGTGGCGTGCGTTGACGATTCCGTGCGCGCCGAGGCGTTCGGCTTGGTGCAGGCATGTCGCGATGCGGGCGTGACCGCCGAGATGGATCACCAGCACCGCAGCCTGAAAAGCCAGTTCAAGCTGGCCGACAAGGTGGGTTCGCGCATGGTCGCCGTGCTCGGCCCCGACGAGCTGGCCGCCGGCGAGGTGAAGGTGCGCAACATGGCCACCCATCACGAGCGCCTGGTGAAGCTCGATCAGGCCAAGATGCTGCTGGCCCAGTTCGGCGGCGAGCCTTTCGGAGGCGCGCACGCCAGCATCGAGGACGTGTTCGCCGGCGAGGAATAACCCGCAAGCGCCGAGCAGCCACGTGAACAGGGGACGGAGGTGCCCTCACCCTGTTCGTTGGCAGTCGGAAGCCGCTTCCGCGGCGCTGCGACCATGACATTTTCAAAGGAGCTGGAAGCCGGTGTGGTTTCCAGCTCCTTTCGTGATGTACAATGGCTAGGTTTGAGCAACAACCCGGGCCCGCGCTTGCGGCCGGGCGCCCGTAAAGCATTGCAAGGAGCAAGAGAGAATGACGGATTACATCAACGAGTTTTGCATGCACGACGCAACGTGCGGCGAGCTGCGCAAGTCCGACGTGGGCCGCGAGGTCACGCTGTGCGGTTGGGCGTGGCACAACCGCGATCACGGCGGGCTGATCTTCTGCGACCTGCGCGATCGCACCGGCTACACCCAGGTGGTCGTCGACCCCGATTGCGTGTCCGAGGAGGATTTCCACAAGGCCGAGCATCTGGGCCGCGAGTATGCCCTGCAGATCACCGGCACGGTTCGCGACCGCGGCGCCGACGCCGTGAACCCGAACATGGCCACCGGCGAGATCGAGGTGCTGGCCAGCAAGGTCAACGTGCTCAACGAATCCGTCACCCCGCCGTTCTCCATCGAGGACGGCATCGAGACCGACGAGACCACGCGCATGAAGTGGCGCTACATGGACCTTCGCCGTCCGGAGATGTATCAGTCCCTGCGCCTGCGCCACACCGTGGCCCAGGCCATGCGCGCCGCGCTGAACGAGCGCGGCTTCATCGAGGTGGAAACGCCCATCCTGGCCAATTCCACGCCCGAGGGCGCTCGCGACTATCTGGTGCCCTCCCGTCCGAACCCGGGCAAGTTCTACGCGCTGCCGCAGTCCCCGCAGCAGTTCAAGCAGATGCTCATGGTCGGCGGCATCGAGCGCTACTACCAGATCGCCCGCTGCTTCCGCGACGAGGACCTGCGCGCCGATCGCCAGCCCGAGTTCACGCAGGTCGACATCGAGATGTCCTTCGTTCAGGAAACCGACGTCATGGACCTGATGGAAGGCGTGTTCAAGGAGGTCCTGGCCGCCGCGGGCGTGCAGCATGAGTTCCCGCTGCAGCGCATGCCGTGGAAAGAGGCCATGGACCGCTTCGGCTGCGACCGCCCCGACGTGCGCTTCGGCATGGAGCTCGTCGAGCTCACCGACATCGTGCGCGGCTGCGGCTTCGGCGTGTTCTCCAAGGCCGTCGAGGCGGGCAACGTCGTGAAGTGCATCAACGCCAAGGGCGCCGGCAACTGGTCGCGCGGCGACATCGAGAAGCTGGCCGACGTGGCTGCCGCCAACGGTGCGAAGGGCATGGCCTGGATCGCCTACACCGACGCCGATGCCGAGCTTGCGGGCAAGAGCCCCATCATCAAGTTCCTCGGCGACGAGGTCCATGGCGCCATCAAGCAGGCCGCCGGCGTCGAGCCGGGCGACTTGCTGCTGTTCGCCGCCGACACCTACGACACCGCTTCCGCCGTGCTCTCCGCCCTGCGCCTGCACATGGCCGAGGCCCTGAACATCCCGCGCGAGGGCCACGCCCTGCTGTGGGTCGTCGACTTCCCCATGTTCAAGTACGACGAGGAGGAGAAGAAGTACGCTGCCGAGCATCATCCGTTCACGATGATCCCCGAGGCAGATTGGGACAAGATCGAGACCGATCCGCTGGCGTGCTCGAGCTATTCCTACGACATCGTCATGGACGGCTTCGAGATGGGCGGCGGCTCCATCCGTATCCACAACGCCGAGCTGCAGAAGCGCGTGCTTCGCCGCCTGGGCGTGGAAGATGAGCAGATGGAGGAGAAGTTCGGCCACCTCATCCACGCGCTCGAGCTG
Source organism: uncultured Coriobacteriaceae bacterium (assembly GCA_900550055.1). Taxonomy (GTDB): domain Bacteria; phylum Actinomycetota; class Coriobacteriia; order Coriobacteriales; family Eggerthellaceae; genus Senegalimassilia. The sequence goes on from URQU01000016.1 coordinate 5,686, forward strand.
GGCGCCCCGCCGCACGGCGGCATCGCCTTGGGCCTCGATCGCCTGGTCATGCTGCTGGCCGGCAAGCAGTCCATCCGCGACGTCATCGCCTTCCCGAAGACCTCCAGCGCTTCCGACCCCATGACCGGCGCCCCGAACGCCGTCACCGGCCGCCAGCTCAAGGAAGTCTCCCTGCGACTGCTGTAGCTCCGTCCGCCTGACGGCAGCCGGATTGCTCGATGCTGTGGGCCGCTGCGGCACCCCGCCTTCGCGCGAACCTGAGGACTTGCGTGCCAAAGCACGCTGCGCCTTCGCGTTCCCGCGGATCAGGGGTTCCGTAGCGGCCTTCGCTGATTTTTGCGCCACCTGCGATTCTTGTATCCTCCGTTCCCGAAAGGACCCTCATGAAAGCTCAACGTCCGTATCCTCGCGCCACCATCACGCCGAAGGGCGAGCATGCGCTGGCCAAGGGGCATCCGTGGGTATATGAGGCCGAGGTGCTGTTCATGGAGGGCGCGCCGGGGCAGGGCGATGAGGTTGCCAACGGCAGCCTCATCGACGTGGTCAACCGCAAGGGGTCGTACCTGGGCACGGGCCTGTTGTCGAAGAGCAGCAAGATCCGCATCCGCCTTATCACGCGCAACGCCAACGATGCGTTCGACCGCGCGTTCTGGAAGCGCAAGGTGGCGTGGGCGTGGGAGTACCGCAAAACCGTCATGGGCGAAGACGCCAGCTGCTGCCGCGTGCTGTTTTCGGAAGCCGACGGCTTCCCGGGCCTGGTGGTGGACCGCTTCAACGACGTGCTGGTCGCCGAAACGCTGTCCGTGGGCATGGAACAGCTCAAGCCGGTGATCTTCCCGGTGCTGCTCGAGGTGCTCGCCGAGGATGGCGTTTCCATCCGCGGCCTGTACGAGCGCAACGACGTGGCAACACGCAAGCTGGAAGGCCTTGAGTTGACGGCGGGATGGTTCGCAGGCGCGGCCGACGAAGCCGGCAAAGCAGGTCTCGATCCGCTGGCACCGGGCGCGCCGGGTACTGAGGACTTCGGTTCCACCGCCACGCAGATCGTGGAAAACGGCGTGCGCTACGAGGTTGATTTCGAGAACGGCCAGAAGACGGGCTTTTTCCTGGACCAGAAGTACAACCGCCGTGCAGTGGCCAAGCTTGCCGCGGGAAAGCACGTGCTCGACTGCTTCACGCACACGGGAAGCTTCGCGCTCAACGCTGCCCACGGTGGCGCGGCATACGTGAACGCCGTGGACATCTCCGAGCTCGCCGTGGCGCAGGCGCGCAAGAACGCGCAGCTCAATGGCCTGGAGGAGCGTATGGACTTCACGGCCACGAACGTGTTCGACCTGCTACCGGCGCTTGAGGCCGCTCATGACCGCACGTACGATTTCATCGTGCTCGATCCGCCAGCGTTCACGAAGAGCCGCAAAACCATCCAAAGCGCCTCGCGCGGCTACAAGGAGATCAACTACCGCGCCATGAAGCTGCTGCCGCGCGGCGGGTATCTGGCAACCTGCAGCTGCAGCCACTTCATGGACACCGAGCGCTTCAAGCATGTGGTGGCCAGCGCCGCGCACGACGCGGGCGTGCAGCTGCGGCAGATCGAGGAGCGCCAGCAGGCGCCCGACCACCCCATCGTCTGGGGCGTTCCCGAAACCGACTACCTGAAATTCTTCATCTTCCAGGTGGTGTAACGCATACGGGCGCGGCATCATGCCGCGCCCGTTTTTTCGCCGTTGAGCGAAAGCCGCTCGCAACCTGTGCCAAGCCGTTTCCGACGGCTATCCTGGATAATACGCAGATGGGTAGTAATCTACGCTCCTCAAGTGCAGCGGGATTCTGATATTCTGCAATTGACCGTTTTGCAACGAACGAAGATAAGTAGCCATATAATAGTCTAATGTTGACTAACGCGTGAAGCTATCGCTGCAGCGATCGCGCCAAGACGAACAAGGGACGCCGGATGCCGGCGAGTAAACAGGAAACGAGGGGTATAAGGTGTCAGACCCGATTGCGCCAAAGGGCGAACCGACGGCAAAAGACCTGCGCAGGTCCACCGATCGCCGCGTGGTGCGCACGCGCAAGGCCATCCGCGAGGCGTTCTTCAAGCTGATGGAGAACCAGGACTACCATAAGATCACCATCGCCTCCGTGGCGCGCGAGGCCGATATCGACCGTAAAACGTTCTACTTGCATTACCGCTCGGTAAGCGATTTGGTGGACGAGATCATCCACGACGAAGCCGAGAACATCGTTGCCAGCTGCCGCGAGGCGCTGCGCTCGGATGGCGACAAGGGGCTTGACGTAAGCAAGCTATTCCAAAGCATCAGCTTGGCCTTGGCACCCGACATGACGCGCAGCAAGCACGTCCTGCAGCATGTGTCGCTGCAGGACGTGCTCGACCGTCTTGAGGCAAGCCTGGTTGATGTGCTCATGGAGGACAACGTGCTCGGCCTGCACCGCGACGATCCGTACGTGCCCTATATCGTGTCGTTTTTCTGCGCGGGATTGGTGGCGGTGTACCGTCGTTGGCTCATCGCCGATTCCGAGATACCGCTCGAAAGCCTTGCCGGGGCGACCAGCGCGTGTTTGTTCGACGGTCTCAACGGCGTGCTGCCAAGCGTCAAGCCTGCGTAAAGCGCCTGTGTGCATTTGGTAACGCTTGCGCCCTGCGCCCGTTGCGGGCACAGGGCGCCGGTATACTATGCCAAGTCGAAACGAGCATCTTATATGGGTCGGGGCGGCGCCAAGTTCCGAACCTGGTCAGGTCCGGGAGGAAGCAGCCATAAGGGGCCTCTGACGAGCGCCCTGTCCCATATAGGATGCTCTTTTTGCGCCCAAAAACACAGGGGCTGCACCTCGGATGCGTGCAAACCGGGGTGAAACGGCGTTGGAAAGGCACATATGGGTATCATCGATTTCTTCCTTAACCTGTTAAGCGACCCGCGCGGCGCTATCGCCGGATGGATCATCACGTTGGGCGCGGTGTGGGTGTACACGCCGCTGTTCTTGATCGTGTTCGTGGAAACGGGCCTGGTGTTCTTCCCGTTCCTTCCCGGCGATTCGCTGTTGTTCGCAGCGGGCGTCTTCTCGGCCGATGGCGGCGGGCTGCATCTGGGCGCCACGCTGCTGGTGTTCTACGCAGCGGCCATCTTGGGCAACACTTCCAACTACTGGATCGCGCGCTTCTTCGGCAAGCGCATCATCGACTCCGGCAAGGTGAAGGCGCTCACGCCCGAGCGCATGGCCAAGCTCGATAGCTTCTTCGAGAAGTACGGCGGGCTTACCATCGTCATCACGCGCTTCATGCCGTTCTTCCGCACGTTCGCCCCGTTCATCGCCGGTACCGGGCACATGAACTTCGCCAAGTTCACGCTGTTCAACGCCATCGGCGGCATCTCCTGGGTCAGCCTGTTCGTGCTGGTGGGCTACTTCTTCGGTGGCGTGCCGTTCGTGCAGGAGCACTTCGAGGTCATCGTGCTCGGCATCGTGGCGGTGTCGGTCGCGCCGGCGGTCATCGGCGCGGTGAAGGCGGCCATGAGCGGTCGTAAGAAGAAGGCGTAGAGCGGCTTCGCGCCTATTCGCGGGAATATTCGCGGTGCCTCTTTTGCAGGATGCGCCGGAATGCGCCCGGGGCTTACGGGCTCCGGGCGTTTTTCGTGTTCGGCGGCGTCTGGCGCGCGCCCGCAACGCGATGCCCGTATAATGGAAGGCAGACCACAACGCCCGGGTTTCCCGGGCTTTCGCATATCCGCACGCAGGGCAAGGAGCAACCATATGGCAGAGGCGCTGTACCGCAAATACCGTCCGCAGATCTTCGAGGACGTGGTAGGGCAGGAGCAGATCGAGCGCACCATCAAAAACGCCATCGAGCAGGATAAGGTCAGCCACGCCTACCTGTTCTGCGGTCCGCGCGGCACGGGCAAGACCACCACGGCGCGCTTGCTTGCCAAGACGCTGCTGTGCGAGAAGGGCCCCACGCCCGACCCGGACGGCACCTGCGAGGATTGCCGGATGATCGCCGAGGGCGTGCACCCCGACGTTTACGAGCTCGACGCGGCAAGCCGCACGGGCGTGGAGAACGTGCGCGAGGAGATCATCAACCGCGTGCAGTTCGCGCCTACGCGCGGCCGTTATAAGGTCTACATCATCGACGAGGTCCATATGCTGTCCATCGCGGCGTTCAACGCGCTGCTCAAAACGCTCGAGGAGCCTCCCGATCATGTGGTGTTCATCCTGGCCACCACCGATCCCCAGAAGGTGCCGGAGACTATTCATTCGCGCTGCCAGCGCTTCGACTTCCGCCGCATATCCAACGAGTCCATCGTCTCTCGCCTAGGCGCGGTATGCGTTGCCGAGGGCGTGGAATTCGAAGGCGATGCGCTCGACTTGATCGCGCATCATGCCGGAGGCGGCATGCGCAACGCGCTCACCTCGCTCGAGCAGACCATCGCGTTCGGCGAGGGCAAGGTCACGCTGGCCGTTGCCGAGCGCATGCTCGGCGGTGTGGACTCCGGCGATCTTGCCAACATCGTGCAGGCGCTGGGCAAGCGCGACGCCGCAGCATGCTTCAACTGGGTGGCGGAATTCGTTGAATCGGGTTCCGACCTGGCGCAATTCGTGCGCGAGCTTGCCCAGCACGTACGTAATCTGTACGTGATGAGCTTGGCAGGGACCGATGTGGCGCTCGACGTCAGCGCGTCGGAGCGCCGCCAGCTTGCCGATGAGCTGCCGCTGTTCGGCGCCGATCGCCTGGCGCGCATGCTACAGGTGCTCGGCGACGTCATGGCCGAGCTGAAAACCTCCACCAATCCGCGCCTGTCGTTCGAGATCGGCTGCACGCGCATGGTGCGCCCCGAAGGCGACCTGACGCTCGCCGCGCTTGCGGAACGAGTCGAGGCCCTGGAGCGTTCCGGAGTTGCTGTGGCTTCGCCGGCCGCTGGGGTGCAGGCCGCCTCGGCCGCTTCTGTTTCGGCTCCTGCGCCCGCGGCCCCGGCGCCCGCTGCTGCCGCTCCGGCTGCGGCCCCGGCGGCCGCACCGCAGGCGGCTCCTCGCCCGGCTGCTGCCGAGCGGCCCGCTGCCGCCGCGCCCGTTGCCGCAGCGGCCCCGGTTCCTGCCCCTGCGGCTCCGGCGCCTGTTCCGTTGGCCCCGGCGGCCGCGCCCGCTCCCGCCGCGCCTGCGGCGGGCGGCGCAAGCCCGCAGCTGGCGGCCACCATGGAAAACCCTGCAGCGTTGCAGCGCATGTGGCAGGGGGCGCTTGCCGAGCTTAAGCGCAAGAAGGCCGCTTACGGCGTGCTGTTCCTGGGCACGAAGGCCGTGTGGAACGCGCAGACGGGCATGCTCGCCATCGAGTTCCCGAAGGAGAACGCCTTCGCGTTCAAGGCCGTCCAGAAGCCGGACGTGCAGGCGGCGGTCGCCGATGCCTTGGCGCAGTCGTGCGCAGGTCAGGCGGTGCCGTTCGCGTATCAGCAGGCTGGTGCGGCCCCCGTCGCCGCGGCGGCCCCTGCGCCCTCCCGCCCGCAGCCCGCGCAGGCGCGTCCTGCGGCGCAGATGCCCGCGCAACCCGCGCCCTCGCGTCCGCAGCCTCAGGCCCAGTCCGCGCAACGTCCGATGCCGGCGGCGCAGCAGCGTCCGGCGGCACCTGCGGCGGCGCCGGCCCCCATGGCCCAGCAGCGCCCGGCTGCCCCCGCTGCGGCTCCGGCCCCCGCGGCGCAGCAGCGTCCGCAACGGGCTGCAGCGGACATGCCGCCGTGGGAGGACGATCAGGTTCCCTATGGCGACATGGACGCGCCCATGCCCGAGGACGAGCTCCTCAACGCGCCGGCCGGCCCCGCGCGCTCCGCGCAGCCGCATCCGGCGGGAGCTCCCCGTCCGGCGGCGCGCCCGCAGGCGGCACCGGTGGCAGCGCAACGCCCGGCGCCTCCTCAGATCGGCATGCCGCAGCCTCAGCCTGCGCAGCGCCCCATGGCCTCCGCGCAGCCTGCTGCGCCTTTCCCGGCCCAGCCGGCTCCTGCGCCGCGCTCTGCGGCGGTACCGCAGCCTGCCGGCGCTCCCTTCGCGGCCCAGCCGGCGCCTTCCTGCGAGGGCGCCCCGCAAACTCCCGATGAGCTGCAGGCCGTGCTGCAGGCGGGCTTCGGCGGCGGCGTGACGTTCGAAGAAGTCAAGGAATAGCGCACATCCGGGCGCATGCCCGGTACAATGCAATGGTTTGAAACCCGTACATTCGCGATTAGAACAGGAAACGAAATGGGACGTAAAGGCGGATTCCCCGGCGGCGGCATGGGCAACATGGGCGCCATGATGAAGCAGGCTCAGAAGATGCAGGCGGAGCTTGCCCGCGCGCAGGAGGAGATCAAGGACATGACCTTCGAGGCCTCCGCCGGCGGCGGCATGGTCAAGGCGGTCGCCCAGGGAGACAACAGCCTGGTCAGCCTGACCATCGACCCCGAAGCGGTGGATCCCGAGGACGTGGAGATGCTGCAGGATATGATCACCGCGGCGGTCAACGAGGCGCTGCGCGGCGTGGCCGATCTGGGCGCCCAGCGCATCAATGCCGCAACGGGCGGCATGAGCATCCCCGGCTTGATGTAGGGAAGCGGTTCCGTGCAATCGGCTCCCGCAATCCAAAAACTGCTCGATGAGCTCGAGCGCCTTCCCGGTGTAGGGCCGAAATCGGCGCAACGCATGGCGTATTGGATCTTGAACTCCGACCGCGCCACGGCGCTGCGCTTGGCGCAGGCCATAGCGGAGGTGAAGGACACGGTGCATTTCTGCAGCCGTTGCTTCAACTATGCCGAGGGCGACCTGTGCGAGATCTGCCGCTCTTCCAGCCGCAACCAGCAGCTGCTGTGCGTGGTCAGCGAACCGCGCGACATCCCGCCCATCGAGCGCACCGCCGTGTTCCAGGGCGTGTACCACGTGCTAGGAGGCGCCTTGTCGCCCATGGATGGCATCGGCCCCGATGACCTTCGCATCCTCCAGCTGATGCAGCGCCTGGGCAGCGAGGACATCCAGGAGGTGGTGCTGGCTACCAATCCTAACGTGGAAGGGGAGACCACGGCAGCTTACCTGGCGCGCCTGATCAAGCCCTTGGGCATCAAGGTCACGCGTCTTGCCAGCGGCCTTCCCGTGGGAGGGGACCTGGAGTTTGCCGACGAGGTGACGCTCGGACGGGCGTTGGAGGCCAGGCGCGTGCTGTAGCGCCAACTTCGCCATGTGCGCGTTCTCAAGCGCATCGAAAAATGTGGGAACGAATCGGGCCCCGCAGCCGAACAGCTGCGGGGCCCTCATGTTTTGCCTGATGGTTGCGCTTTGGGCATAGAAAAAGGGATTCCGCCCCCTCCAAAAAACGGAATCCCTCCTTTTCCTTTTATCGAAGCCGAAGCTATCGAAAAAAGCAAATTTATTATAGCAACGTCTTCACGGAATATCAATAAATTCTATCAATCATAGGCGTTTTCTTGGGCTCGTCGCGCGGAAGCCCTCGCGTCCGGTCTTGGGCGCTGGGCGTGCGCTGAAAAGGCGCGTGCTATACTTTTCGCACGAAAGGATATGCTCATGATCAAGTTCCCAAGCCCCGCGGTCTCCATCGTCGGGCGTCACAACTCAGGTAAAACAACCCTTATCGAGAAGCTCATAGCCGAGCTGGTCGGTCGCGGCTTGGACGTGGGCAGCGTCAAGCACCATAGTCATGTGGGGTTCGACATCGATATCCCCGGAAAGGACTCGTGGCGGCATCGACACGCCGGCGCCAGCGAAACCGTCATCGCGGCTCCCGGTCAGATGGCGAGGATCCAAACCACCGATGGGGAAGCGGAATGCGCCGACATCGTGGCGAGCATGCCTGGCCATGACGTGGTGATCGTCGAGGGTTATCGAAAAAGCGGCCTGCCCACCATCGAGATCATGCGCGCCGGCAACAAGGCCGATGCCCGTACCGCCGAGGCATTCGCCGAGGGCGCCCGCAAGGGTTGGGCGCTGGGCACGGATTTCACCCAGTTCGGACGCGGCGACATGCCCCATGCGGCAGACGTCCATCCCGACGATCATCCCGTCGCGCAGCCTTTGGGCAGGGCCGAGGAGGATCGTCTGGCGCGCACCTATCCCGATCACGACGACCTATCCAACAAGATGCCCACGGCGGCAACCGTCGCGGTGGTCACCGATATCCCCATGGCCGCGGAGGCGGCGGGCATATACGGCATCCCGGCATTCGACATAAACGATGTGGCGGGGCTGGCCGATTATGTGGAAGCCCGCTTCGCGCGTCCTCGTGTTTCGATGGTCATCCAAGCCGGCGGCGAGAGCCGCCGCATGGGCCGTAGCAAGGCCACGGTCCCGTTCTGCGGCCGGCCGCTTATCTGCCGCCTTGTCGAGAGGCTCTCGCCGGTGGCAGACGAGCTCATCATCACCACCAACGAGCCGAATGAGCTTGCTTTTTTGCAGGAGCAGTATCCTGAGCTGGGCATCCGCTTCCAAACCGACCTTATCAAGGAGCGCGGTGCGCTGCCAGGGCTCTACACGGCCCTTCGCTGCGCCCGTAACCCGTATGTGGCCGTCGTGGCTTGCGACATGGTGCTCGCGTCGCCGTCGCTTGTGGTCGCCGAAGCGCTTGAGATGACCAGGACGGGGGCCGACGCCGTGGTGCCCGTCAACAAACACGGCTTCGAGCCGTTTCATGCCATCTATCGCCGTATGGGCTGCCTGCCGGCCGTGCGCGAGGCGCTCAATGAAGGGGAGAAGCGCGCCCAGGTGTTCTTCAGCCGGGTCAACGTGTGCGAGTTCCCGCAAAGGAAGGTGCTGGCGGCCGAGCCCATGGGCGGCTGCTTCATGAATGCGAACACGCCAGACGAGCTGGCAGCGCTTGAGCGCATCATACAAGATCGCATCGAGTGCGAGTAGCGCCATGTAAGGCGCGTGACCGACCCGCGCCGATTTCGCGCAGATTATGGCGCGAACCCGTCGCGCGCAGCGGTCGTGCGCTAATCTTCGCTGCGGCATATGCGCGTGGAAGTCAACGAGGGGGATAGCGAATGCCGAACATCGCAGACATCATAGAAGTGGCCGAGGAGCTTGAGGACAAGGCCGTCGTGCCGGCTTCGAAGCGCTGCGTGGCCGTGCGAAACCGCAACGCCTCATGCCGCAAGTGCATCGACGCCTGCCCGGCCGACGCCATCAGCGTGCACAACAACGTGCTCAGCGTCGACCACAAGGCCTGCGTGGCGTGCGGCGCCTGCACGGTGGTTTGCCCCACCGAGGCCTTGATTCCCATTCGCCCTGCCGACGAGGCGTTCGAGCAGGCGGCGGCAGAGGCCATGGCAGCCCTTGATGGGCGCGCGGTCATCGCTTGCGCACGCATCGCGTCGAAGGGCCTGGCCGACCCGCACAAGTTCGCCGAAGCGCCCTGTCTGGCGCGCGTCGACGAAAGCCTGCTGCTCGGCTTGGCGGCGGTCGGCGCCAAGGACATCGTGTTGGTGGACGGGTGTTGCAAAACGTGCAGGTTCAGGGCGACCTCGCCCGGCGTGGACGAAACCATCGCTTCCGCAAACAGCTTGATGCAGGCGCAGGGGGCGCCGGCAATGGTCTCCCGCGCGTCGGAGTTCCCCGAAGGGCTGGCGCTCAAGAACGCGAACAGCCTGCTCGGCGAGGCTCGCCGCGGCTTCTTCACCAGCGCAACTTCGTGGACGGCCAGCGCGGCGGGCAAGACCGCCGAGATGGTCATCCGCAAAAACCTTGGCATGCAGGCCAAGGAAGCCACGCTGCGTGAGCAGCTGGGGGCGGGCGCTTCGGGCACGTTGCCCCAGTTTCAGGAGCGGCGCCGCAGCCAGGTGCTCGATGCCATGGACCGTTTGGGCGAGCCTGTGGTCGAGCAGGTCGAGACGCGCCTGTTCGGCAGGGTTGAGATCGACGCTTCCGCGTGCAACTCGTGCGGCATGTGCGCGGTGTTCTGCCCTACGGGCGCGCTCAGCAAAAGCCCCATCAAGCCCAGCCCCAATGCCGACGGCACGCCCGATGGCGGCAGCTTCCTGGAGTTCTCCTGTGCCGAGTGCGTGCAATGCGGCCTATGCGTGGATGCGTGCATGAAGAAGTGCATCACGGTAAGCCCGCAGGTGCGCACCGCCGAGTTGTTCGACTTCGAGCCGCGTTTTATCTATCTGCCGAAACCCCAGGCCAGACCGGGAATCTTGTCGAGCATCAAGCGATAAGCGCGCATATGGCGACAAATTTTGAAAAAAGTCGTCGCGGATGCCGGATGGTTATGCTAATATATTCCCCGCTGCGAAAGCGGCAATCGGGATGTGGCTCAGCTTGGTAGAGCGCTGCGTTCGGGACGCAGAGGCCGCAGGTTCAAATCCTGTCATCCCGACCATTGCATGGTCAAGGCTCGGTGTTCGCACCGAGCCTTTTTCGTGCAAGTGCGCATATTCGTTGGAGCGTCGCCTCGGACGCGTGTGCTTTTCATCGAAGGTGCGCCGCTATGCTGCGGTTATGGTAAAGTTCGCGGCGTTGCATATCACGGCCCGATGCCCGGGCTGGGACGAGTACTTGGAGGACACATGAAATTTCTGGGAATGGGCGTGCCTGAGCTTCTGATCATCCTTGTGGTGATCCTGCTTATCTTCGGCCCGAAGAATCTGCCAAAACTCGGTAGCGCCCTGGGCAAGACCGTGAAGAACCTGCGCGAGGGCATGGGCGATTCCAAGAAGGCCGAGGAAGAGGCCGACGAAGTCGAGGTCGAGGAAGACGACGAGGACGCCGCCAAGAAGAAGACCACCGCTGCCCGCAAGAAGAGCGAGTAGATCGTAGCTTCACAAGGTTGGTACGCGGTATGCGCAACGGGCTGCGGTCCGGCGCATACCGCTTTTTTCGTATAGATAGGTGAACAACATGGCTGACAATTACATCCTTACCCCCGAGGGCAAACAGCAGCTCGAAGAGGAGCTGCATTATCTGGAAACCGAGAAGCGCGCCGAGGTGGGCGAGCGCATCAAGGTAGCTCGCGAGTTCGGCGACATCTCCGAGAACTCCGAGTACGACGACGCGAAAAACGAGCAGGGCATGCTCGAGGCGCGTATCGCCGAGATCACCCGCATCCTGGGCGAGGCCACCGTCGTGGCAACCCCGAAGCGCTCCAACTCCGTGCACATCGGCTCCACCGTCACCGTCGACATGGGCGGCCGTGAGCGCGTGTTCACCATCGTGGGCGCCGCCGAGGCCGACAGCCATGCCGGCAAGATCTCCAACGAGTCCCCGGTGGGCGCCGCGCTGCTGGCCCACAAGAAGGGCGATGAGATCGAGACCACCGGCCCGACCGGCCGCGTCATCAAGATGAAGATCGTCAACATCGAGCACTAGCAAATGTGCGGTCCCGCTTGCTTGCAGGCAAGCGGGACCGCCCGACGTTACGGCTGGCTTCGTGTCGCATGCGCATTTGGTTTCACGGACAAGGCCACGGGCCTATGCCCGCATGCTTCGGCCGAACCCGGCGCGCCGCAGCCGCTCTCGCTTACACAAACCAAATCCCTGTACTTAGAAGGGCTTTCCCATGAGCAATACCCCTGAAGTTATCGAAGACGATCCCATCGAGGTGCGCAAGGCCAAGCGCCAGGCCATGCTCGATGCGGGCGAGAACCCCTATGGCCATGCGTTCGACTACAGCCATCATCTGGCCGAGCTCGAGCAGCTCTATGCGCACCTTGAGGACGGGGATTCCACCGAGGACCTGGTCAAGGTCGCCGGCCGTATCATGTCCAAGCGCGTGCAGGGCAAGATCGCCTTTTTGGGTCTGCGCGACGCCACGGGCGACATGCAGCTGTTCTGCCGCATCAACGAGCTGGGCGAAGAGGCCTTCGGCCGCCTGAAGGACCTTGATGTGGGCGACTGGATCGGCGTCGAGGGCGCTATGATGCGCACGCGCCGCGGCCAGCTCTCGGTTGCCGTCTCGTCCTTCGAGCTGCTCAGCAAGTCCATCCGCCCGCTGCCCGAGAAGTTCCACGGCTTGGCGGACAAGGAGACGCGTTATCGCCAGCGTTACGTCGACCTGGTCATGAACCCCGAGGTCAAGCAGGTCTTCGAGAAGCGCTTCAAGATCGTTGCCGCCATCCGCCGCTACATGGAGGACCAGGGCTTCTACGAGGTGGAAACGCCGTTTCTGCACCCCATCCTGGGCGGCGCGAACGCAAAGCCGTTCGTCACGCACTTCAACGCGCTCGATCGCGACTACTTCCTGCGCATCGCCACCGAGCTGCCGCTCAAGCGCCTGCTCGTAGGCGGCTTCGAGAAGGTGTTCGAGATCGGCCGTCAGTTCCGCAACGAGGGCATGGACCCGTACCACAACCCCGAGTTCACCACCATGGAGGCATATCAGGCCTTCTCCGACCTTAACGGCATGATGGACCTCACCGAGGGCTTCATCAAGGCGGCCGCCGAAGCCGCCTGCGGCACGCTCAAGGTCAGCTACCAGGGCGTCGACATCGACCTGTCCGGCCAGTGGCCGCGCGAGACCATGTGCGGTCTGGCAACGCGCTATGCCGGTGAAGAGGTTTCCTTCGACCGCAGCCGTGAGGACCTAGTGGCCATCCTGGAGAAGAACGGCGGACGCGCCGAGGACGCGTGGGGCAAGGGCAAGCTCATCTCCGAGATCTTCGAGGCCGTGGCCGAGGAGAAGCTTATCCAGCCCGTGTTCGTCACCGAGCATCCGCTGGAGATCTCCCCGCTGGCCAAGAAGCTGCCGAACAACCCCGAGCTTACCGAGCGCTTCGAGCTGTTCATCTGCGGCCACGAGTACGCCAACGCCTTCAACGAGCTCAACGACCCGGTCGACCAGGCCGAGCGCTTCCGTGCGCAGGTCGAGGCCAAGGACATGGGCGACGACGAGGCCATGGGCTACGACGCCGACTACATCCGCGCGCTCGAGTACGGCATGCCTCCGGCAGGCGGCGTGGGCATCGGCATCGACCGTCTGACCATGCTGCTTACCGATTCTCCGACCATTCGCGACGTGCTGCTGTTCCCGCACATGCGCGACGAGGCCCCTGCCGGTGCCAAGCCCGCCGCACGTCCGGCCGCTCCGGTCGAGCAGCCCGCCGAGGAGCCTATCGACTTCTCCAAGGTGGTCGTCGAGCCGCTGTTCGCCGACGAGGTGGACTTCGACACGTTCAGCAAGTCCGACTTCCGCGCCGTTAAGGTCAAGGATTGCGTGGCCGTGCCGAAGAGCAAGAAGCTGCTGCAGTTCACGCTTGACGACGGCACGGGCGAAGATCGCACCATCCTGTCCGGCATCCACGCGTACTACGAGCCGGAGGAGCTGGTGGGCCGCACGCTCGTGGCCATCACCAACCTGCCGCCGCGCAAGATGATGGGCATCGCCTCCTGCGGCATGCTGTTGTCCGCCGTGCACGAGGAGAAGGTCGACGACGACACCACCGAGGAGCGTCTGAACCTGCTCATGGTCTCCGACCGCATCCCGGCCGGCGCCAAGCTATACTAAGCCCCGCGCATCGTCGCATAAACACACGAAGGCCCGTCTGGGTGATCCCGGGCGGGCCTTCGTGTGTTTGGCGGCAGATCGGTCGGGGAGGGGTGGTGCTCGGACGGTCCGAGCTTAGCGGATGGGAAAGCGTTAAGGCCTGCGGCCTACGAAGGGCATCTTGGGAATCGCGCCTGCCTGGTTGTCGCGAAAGGCAAGGCGGAGCAGGGCGCGGGGCATCCGATGCGTCCTGCGGCGATGATGCCCCGCTCAACGTCGCTATGCCGAACGCGTCTGTTGCGATGCGGCGCCGTCTTCGCGCCCCAATGCGCGTTCCGCGTCCTGTTTCGCGAAGTGCTCCATGGCAAGCGTTCGGATCGTGGAGATGACGGGCACGCCCAAAAGCACGCCCAGAAGGCCGAACAGCGATCCGCCGGCGATAACCGCCACGAACACCCAGATGCTCGGCAGGCCCACCGACTGTCCCACCACGTTCGGGTAGATGAGGTGTCCCTCGATTTGCTGGAGGATCACCAGGAACACGATGAACTGCAGGGCTTGCACGGGGTCTTGCGATAAAATCATCGCCGCACCCATGATGCCGCCGATCCATGCGCCGGCGAACGGGATGAGCGACGACACGCCCACGATAAGGCCGATGGAGGCAGCATAGGGGAACTGCAGGATGGTGCCGCCGATGGCGCACAGGGCGCCTAAGATAACCGCCTCGATGCATTGCCCGCGGATGAAGCGCGAGAAGCAGTCGTTGGTGATGGCGCAAGCGTGCAGCACGCGTCGGCGCAGGTCCTCGCCGGGGATGAAGCTGGCCGCGCGCATGGCGCCGGCGTGCACGCGGTCCTTGTCAAGCAGCAGATACAGAGCGAACACCATGCCCAGCAGGATCGAAAGCGTCAGATGGGCCACCTCTCCGCTGGTCTGCGCCACGATGCGCAGCGCCTGGTCGGTGCCGCCTACGGCATCGAGGGCCTTTTGCCCGATAGAGTTCCAGGTGGCATTGTTCAAGATCGGGATGGCTTGCGCTCCGGGAAGGTTCGCGATGGCCTGCGATGCCATGGTCGCGGCCTCCGATACGCCGGTGATGATGGCGGAGCCCACGGACTTGAACTCGCCGCCCACGAACGTGGTCAGCGCCGTAAGCGCCAAGGTGACGGCGGTGATGGCCAGGATGACGCAGATGGGGCGGCGGGTCTTGATCGCGAGCGCGTTGTTGGTATGGGGGAACCATCGCGATTCGAGGGCGCCGGCTAGGAAGTTGAGCAGATATGCCAGTACCGCGCCGATGGCCAGGGGCTCAAGGGCGGACCAGACGGTTGAGAGGATGGAGCAGAGGCCGTCGAACCGTGCGACGACCAGCGCCGCCACCGCAAGGGCGGCGACAAGGATAAGGGCGTAACGTATGGAGTGCCTGTTCATGTGATCCTGTCGGTTGAAGGGGATGGGCCGCGCTGTCGCGCGTTTCGCAACCAGTATAAGCGTGTGCATCGGTTAAGGCGCCGTGCTTGCGCGCTTGTCGACCTTTCGTGAAGAACCGCTTGCGAAATCCGGGTAAAAAGGGGCAAAAGGGGTCAAATAGCGCTTCTGGTGTGTGCGGATTGCACGTAGCAAGGGCAACGGGCGCTGTGCGGCTCCGGGCTACTTTATTATGTATACGATACGTTAACGGCTTAGCAGTCCCTTGACTGGAGTGCTAACATGAACAACCGAGACCATAATCATATGCCGCGAGAATCGAGGCTTCATGTCATTTGAGAAGTTCACGGACAAGGCGCGCAAGGTGCTCGTCTTGGCCCAGGACGAGGCACGCGCCCTGCATCAGCCCTATGTGGGCACCGAGCATATCCTGCTGGGCCTCATCCAGGAAAAGGACGGCCTTGCCGCCCAGGCGCTTGAGCGCCTGGGAGTGGCTTACGACGCCGTGGTGAAGGGCATTCGCGAGGTGGCCTCCATCGACGAGGGCGCCGACGTGTCCGGCCATCTTTCGTTCACCCCGCGCGTCAAGCGTGTGCTCGAGAACAGCCTGCGCGAGGCCATGCAGATGGGGCAGAGCTATATCTCCACCGAGCATCTGCTGCTCGGCATCGTGCGGGAGAACGAGGGCACGGCGCTCGACGTGCTTTCGCGCCTTGGCGTGAAGGGCGATGATATCCGCACCGCGCTCAACGATTTGGTGGGTCAAAGCCCCGTGTACGCGGGCCGCAACCCCTTCGAGGCGGCCGGCACCGTGCCCGATAGCGCCCTGAAGGAGTTCGGCACCGACCTTACGCAGAAGGCGCGCGACGGCAAGCTCGACCCGGTCATCGGCCGCGCCGGCGAGATCGAGCGCGTCATGCAGATCCTCTCCCGCCGTCAGAAGAACAATCCGCTGCTCATCGGCGAGCCCGGCGTGGGCAAGACCGCCGTCGCCGAGGGCTTGGCGCAGCTCATCGTGTCCAACCAGGTTCCCGATATCCTGCGCGGCAAGCGCCTGCTCACGCTCGACGTGTCCGCCCTTGTGGCAGGCAGCAAGTACCGCGGCGAATTCGAGGACCGCTTGAAGAAGTGCATCAAGGAGGTCAAGGACGCCGGCGACATCATCCTGTTCATCGACGAGATGCATACCCTTATCGGCGCGGGTTCTGCCGAGGGATCCATCGACGCCGCCGCCATCCTCAAGCCGCCGCTGTCGCGCGGCGAGATCCAGGTCATCGGCGCTACTACCATCGACGAGTATCGCAAGCACCTGGAAAAGGACAGCGCCCTCGAGCGCCGTTTCCAGCCCATCACGGTCGGCGAGCCCAACGAGGAGCAGGCCCTGCGCATCATGGAGGGGCTGCGCGACCGCTATGAGGCGCATCATCAGGTGCATTTCACCGACGAGGCGCTTCAGGCGGCCGTCACGCTGTCGGACCGTTATATCCAGGACCGTTTTCTGCCCGACAAAGCCATCGACGTCATGGACGAGGCGGGCGCCCGCATGCGCATCCGCAACATGACCTTGCCCGACGAGCTGCGCGAGATGGACGACAAGCTGCGTCAGATCCGCTCCGATAAGGACAAGGCCATCGCCGAGCAGGACTTCGAGCGCGCCGCCAAGCTGCGCGATGAGGAATCGGCGGTCAAAGACGAGCGCGCCGCCGCCGAGAAGAAGTGGGCCGAGGATTCCCAGAAGTCGGTGCATCAGGTAACGGCGCAGGACATCGCCGACGTCGTCTCCATGACCACCGGCGTGCCGGTGTCCAACCTCACCGAGGCCGAAACCGAGAAGCTGCTGCGCATGGAGGGCGTGCTGCACGAGCGCGTTATCGGTCAGGAAGAGGCCGTGACCGCGCTATCGAAGGCCATCCGCCGCAGCCGCGCCGGCTTGAAGGACCCCAAGCGCCCCGCCGGCAGCTTCATCTTCCTGGGCCCGTCGGGCGTGGGCAAGACCGAGCTGTCCAAGGCGCTCGCCGAGTTCCTGTTCAGCTCCGAGGACGCGCTCATCAGCTTTGATATGTCCGAGTACATGGAAAAGCACTCCGTCAGCCGTCTGGTCGGCTCGCCTCCGGGCTATGTGGGCTTCGATGAGGGCGGCCAGCTCACCAAGGCCGTGCGTCAGCGCCCGTACTCGGTAGTGCTGTTCGACGAGATCGAGAAGGCGCATCCCGATGTGTTCAACATCTTGCTGCAGATCTTGGAGGAAGGCCGCCTGACCGACGCCCAGGGTCGCACGGTCGATTTCCGCAACACGGTCATCATCATGACATCCAACGTCGGCGCCCGCGAGATCTCCGCGCCCACCACGCTCGGCTTCAGCCCCGAGGGCAAGGCCGGGCTTTCCGACAAGGAGATCAAGTCCCGCGTCATGGGCGAGGTGAAGAAGCTGTTCAGGCCCGAGTTCTTGAACCGTATCGATGAAATCATCGTGTTCAAGTCCTTGACGCAGGAGCAGATCGTCGAGATCGCCAAGCTCATGGTGGCCGACCTGCGCGAGCGCCTGATCGCCCAGAACATGACCATCAACCTCACCGATGACGCCTACAGGCTCATCGCGAAGGAAGGCACCGATGCAGCCTATGGTGCTCGTCCGCTGCGCCGCGCCATCCAGCGCCTGCTGGAAGACCCGCTGTCCGAAGAGCTGCTCGAGGGCAAGTGGACGTCGGGTTCGGTTATCCAGGCAAGCGTTTCCGAGGACGGCGAAAGCCTTGCGTTCGTTCCCGGCACGGGCTCCATCCCTGCGCCGCGCAAGCACGATAACATCGCGCGCGACGCCGAGCTTCTGCTCACGAACTTCGATCTGGGCCACGCCGGCGTCTCCGGCTCGGGCGGCTCGGCAAGCGGAGGCGCTGCAGACTAAGGCCTTAGGAAACCTTGCAGCGTTCGATTAAGGCTTGCGAGCACGCACGTCACGCGCTCTTTTTCCATACAGCGCGTAGCGTGCCTGCGAAAACGCGGCAGTTGCTTTAGAATGGGAGGCGGTCCCGAAAGGGGCCGCCTCATTTGTTTTCGACGGAAAGAGGAAACCATGCCCAAGACCGTTGACCCGGTGTTCTCGTCCTCGGTGCTCGCCGCAGCCGATCTGGCAACAGCGCTCGACATCGATGCGCTCACGCAATCCTTGGCCGGCCTTGAGGGCAAGGTCGACAAGAACCCGAAGACGGCGGCCATCATCTTGGCCGGCGGCACGGGCGAGCGTTTCGGCAATGAGGGCGGCAAGCAGCTGGTGGAAATCGGCGGCAAGCCGATCCTCACCTGGTCGGTCGAGGCCTTCGACGCCGTAGGCGATATCGGCCTCATCGTCATCGTCTGCCCGGCCGAACGTCAGGGCGAGTACCTGAGCAAGGCCGTCGACCCCTTCTCGTTCGCTACGCCCATCGTGGTCGCCGCGGCGGGTTCCACGCGTCAGGAATCGGCGTTTTCCGGCCTTGAGCTGGTGCCCGAGGAGTTCGAGTACGTGGTCATGCACGATGGCGCCCGTCCGCTCATCTCGGCCGACCTGATCGCCCATACCATCGCCACCCTCAAGGGCAACATCGACGCCGACGGCGCCGTGGTGGCCCATCCCGCCATCGATACGCTGAAAGTGGTGGAAAACGGCGTTATCGTCGGCACGCCCGACCGCAGCGTGTTCTGGAACGCGCAAACCCCGCAGGTGTTCCGCGCGGGCATCTACCGCCGCGCGCACGCCTCGGCGCTCTCCGACGGGTTCGTCGGCACCGACGACAGCTCCTTGATCGAGCGTCTCGGCGGCCGCGTCCTTGTGGTAGAGGGCAAGCGCGACAACATCAAGCTCACCGTCCCGGAGGACTACCTCATGCTCGTGGCCGCCGTGCGCGAGCGTTATCTCAAGCAGAAAGGCGAGCAGGAGCAATGAGCCTCGGATTCAGCGCCCTGCGCATAGGGCAGGGCTACGACGTGCATAAGCTGGTCGAGGGCCGCAAGCTCATCATCGGCGGGGTTGATATCCCGCACACCCTGGGGCTGCTCGGCCACTCCGACGCCGATGTGCTGGCGCATGCCGTGGCCGATGCGCTGCTCGGCGCCATCCGCGGCGGCGACATCGGCAAGCTCTTTCCCGACACCGATCCCGAATGGGAGGGGGCCGATTCCATGAAGCTGTTGGCGGCCGTTGCGGACAAGGTGCGCGAAGAGGGCTTCCAAATCATCGATGTCGATAGCGTCATTGCAGCTCAGGCACCGAAGATGGCGCCGCATCGCCAGCAGATGCGCGAGAACTTGGCAGCCGCCATGGGCATCGCTGTCGACAACGTCGGCGTGAAGGCAACCACCACCGAGCATCTGGGTTTCGAAGGCCGTCAGGAGGGCATCTCCGCCACGGCCGTGGCCCTGCTGGCGCGATGTAGCTAGTTCGGGCGCGGTTTTCGCGACGCCTGGCCCCTTCACAGCCTTCGTCATCCCGCCGCACCATGCGGCATGCATATAGAACAGGAATGCAAATGCTTAAGATCTACGACACCAAACTTCGCGAGAAGGTACCTTTCGAGTCGCTCGAGCACGGGAAGATCGGTATGTACGTGTGCGGTCCCACCGTGTACAACTACATCCACATCGGCAACGCCCGCACCTTCGTCAGCTTCGACGTCATCCGCCGCTACCTCTCCTGGCGCGGCTTCGACGTGAAGTTCGTCTCCAACATCACCGACGTCGATGACAAGATCATCAAGAAGGCCAACGAAGAAGGCCGCAGCGCAGCCGAGGTTGCCGCTGAATATTCGCAGGCCTTCCTTGACGACATGCACGCCATGAACGTGCAGGACCCCGATGTGCGACCGCGCGCCACCGAGGAGATCCCCGAGATGATCCAGCTCATCCAGGAGCTCATCGACGGCGGCCATGCGTACGAGGTCGAAGGCGATGTCTACTTCAGCGTGCGCAGCTACGCTGATTATGGCGCGCTGTCCGGTCGCAACATCGACGAGATGGAAGGCGGCCATCGCGAGCTGCGCGCCGACGGCCAGGGTCTGGAAGACCGCAAGCGCGACCATCTCGACTTCGCGCTGTGGAAGGCGGCCAAGCCCGGCGAGCCTTCTTGGGAAAGCCCGTGGGGCCAGGGTCGTCCCGGCTGGCACATCGAGTGTTCGGCCATGTCGCGCAAGTACCTGGGCCTGCCCTTCGACATCCACGGCGGCGGAGCCGACCTGGTGTTCCCGCATCACGAAAACGAGCGTGCCCAGTCCGAGGCCGCATGCGGCTGCACCTTCGCCAATCACTGGATGCACAGCGGCATGCTGCAGATCAACCACGAGAAGATGAGCAAGTCGCTGGGCAATTTTCTGCTGTTGCGCGACATCCTCAAGACCACGTCCCCCGATGTGCTGCGTTTCCTTATGCTGCAAACGCATTACCGCAGCCCGCTCGATTTCTCCGATGAGCGCCTCGACGAGGCCGCATCCGCGCTTTCCCGCATCGAGAACGCTGTGCGCAACCTTGATTGGCAGATGAAGAACGCCCAGGAAGTGCCCAGCCCGCTTGACACCCAGGCTATCCTGAAGCAGGCGAAGTCCACGCGCGTCGAGTTCGTCCTGGCCATGGATGACGACTTCAACGCTCCCCGTGCGCTGGGCGAGGTGTTCGACCTGGTCGGTTTCGCGAACACCCAGATCGCCGACAAGACGCTTTCGCTCTCCGACGTTCCTGCCGTGCGCGACCTGCGCGAGACCATCACCACGCTCATGCGCGTGTTCGGCGTGGAGGTCGCTCCCCAGGATTGGGAGGACGAGCAGGCCGACGCATACCCGGTCGAGGTCGTCGACTTGGCGAAACAGGTTGCCGGCTACGAGGGCTCGGATGCTCATGAGGCTGTCGATGCCCTGCTCGATGCCCGTGCCACCGCGCGTGCCGAGAAGAACTGGGCCGTGGCCGATGCCGTGCGCGATGGCCTGACGGGGCTGGGCTTCACCATCGAGGACACCCCTCAGGGTGCTCGCGTCAGCTACGACCCCTCTGAGGGCAAGTAGGCTAAAACCGACGTTGCGGGCCGCTGCGCCGCTTCGTTCCCATTCTCAACCTTGCGGGCGTGGCCGAAAGGCTGCGCCCGGTCTGGCCTGACGCAAGATACGTTTTGCCGGGCCTTGGGCAAAAGGTGCTGGACTTGCCGTGCGGCGTCCGGTTGGATGGGCTCGAGGCGCGCGGCGGCTTTCGTGTTTGTACTGGATCGATTACTACGAAGATTACTGCTGATGACTGATTTTTCAACAACCGAGCTTCTTGCGCCCGCGGGCGGCCGCAGCCAGCTGGAGGCCGCCGTCCGTTTCGGGGCGGATGCGGTGTATTTGGCCGCCGATAGGTTCGGCATGCGCCAACGTGCCGAGAACTTCACGCTTGATGACATCCCATCCGCCGTCGCCTTCGCGCATAAGGCGGGCGTGAAGGCATACGTGACGGTGAACACGCTCATGAGCCAGGCCGATATCGCCGCTTTGCCGCCGTATCTAGAAGCCCTTGACGCCTCGGGCGCTGACGCGCTCATCGTCAGCGACCTCGGTGCATTTTCCCTGGCGAAACGCTATGCCCCGCATATGGAGCTGCATGTGAGCACGCAGGCTTCCGTGATGAACGCCGAAGCTGCGCGCACCTGGCACGACCTGGGCGCATCGCGCGTGGTGGTCGCGCGCGAGATGAGCGTGGAGGATATCGCCGAGCTGCGCGCGCAGGCGCCGCGCGATCTTGAGATCGAGGCGTTCGTGCATGGCGCCATGTGCATGGCCTTCTCGGGGCGCTGCATGTTGTCCGCTGCCATGACGGGGCGCTCGGGTAACAAGGGTTATTGCGCGCAGCCGTGCCGATGGAGCTATGCGCTGGTGGAGGAAAAGCGTCCGGGTGCCTATTACCCCATCGAGGAGGACGTGCGCGGCACCTATGTCATGAACGCGCATGATCTGTGCATGATCGAGCATCTCGATGAGCTGGCGCAAGCTGGCGTCAGCTCGTTTAAGATCGAGGGCCGCAATAAGCGTGCGTTCTACGTTGCCACGGTGGTGCATGCCTATCGGGCGGTCATGGATGGCGCAGATCCGTCTGCGGTCATGTCCGACTTGCACGCCATTTCGCATCGCCCCTATGGTACCGGCTTCTATTTCGGTCAGCCAAGCCAACGCCAGGAGCGCGACGGCTACGACAAGGATTACCTGCATGCCGCTTCGGTCACCGCATGCAGCCCCGAAGGGGAGGGCAGGTGGCGAATCGAGGCCACGTGCCATAACCGGTTCCGCGAAGGCGATGAACTTGAGGCGCTTTCGCCGCGAAAAGCAATTGCAACGGCGAAGGTGAAGGGCCTTTCCTGGCTGGTGCGGCCAAGCGACGATCGCCCCGATCCGTCTCCCGAGCCCGTGCCGGTGGCGAATCGTACCATGGAAACCTATGCGTTCACCAGCGATATCGCATTGCAGCCGGGCGATTTGCTGCGCATCCGCGTTGATTCCGCCCCTCAAGGCGCGCAGGAAGTGAGGGCATGAGCCGCTCCGAGACGGCATCTGCGGTGGAGGCGCCCAGTCGCGCCCGTGGCAACCTCATGATCTTGGTGCTGGCGCTCAGCTGCTTCGTGTTCGGATGCGCCTACCAATACATCCTGGGCGTGCCCGACCAGGTCGCGCAGATAGCCGGCATCGATCTTTCACAGGTCAGCCTCATGATGGGCGTCTACGGCGTGTGCAACGCCGTCGGCACCCCGCTTCTGGTCATGGCGCTCACCTCGCGCGGACCGAAAACGTTGCTGCTGGTCAGCCTTGCCCTTATGGCGGTGGGCATGGCCATATGCGCCGCCACGCCCATCTATCCCGTCATTTTGACGGGCAGAGCCGTCATGGGCGTGGGCAACGGCACCTTCGCGGCAACCGCCTACATCGCGGCAAGCCGCATCGCGGGTCCTTCGCGCGCCGCATCGGCCATGTCGAACGTGGCGCTGGGCTTCAGCGCATCCTTCGTGTTCGCGCTTCCCGCCGCGCGTATGCTGCGTAACGTCATCACCTGGCAGCAGGCGTATTGGGTGCTCGTCATCGCGGCGTGCATCGCGTTCGCGGTCATAGCGCTCGTCGTGCACGTGCCTGAAGCGCCGCGCTCGCCGGCAGAGCAGGGCCGTCGCAGCACCGATGCGCTCCGCGTGTTCCGCAATCCTTGCGTGGTGCTGCCCTTGATCTGCACCGTGCTCATGTTCGTGGGGTATGCCTCCATGAACACCTACATCACGCCGTTCATGGAAAGCGTGCTTCCTCAGCCTGAGTGGGTAAGCGGATCTCTGTTCGCGTTCGGGCTGATGAGCATGATCGGCTCGAAGGCAAGCGGCTGGGCAGCCGATCGCTTCGGCTCGGCTTCGGCGGTCATCGGTTGCGTGACGCTTCAGGCGGTAACGCTTGTGGGGCTGGGGCTTGTCACCGGGTCGTGGCCCGCGGCGCTGGCGGCGGCATGTCTGTGGACGGGCATATCCTGGGGTTTCTTGCCGGCGCAGAATTCGTTCATCATGCTCAACGCGGGTGACGAGGCGGCGTTTGCCGTCAGCTTGTCGAACTCCTCGTTGCAGCTCGGCAGCGCGCTCGGGTCGTTCGCTGCAGGCGTGTTCATCACCTGCATGCCGCTTTTGGCGATGCCGTTCGTCTCCGCCGCCTTCACCGCTTGCGCGGTGGCCGCGGAAATCGCTGCGTTGCGCCTGTCCCGCAGGCCGAAGCGCGTGCGATAACGTCAGCCGTTCGGCTATTGCGATTTCCTTTGCCCATTCGGCGGTTTGCTATGAAAGAGACAGGCGCTGCGGTGTAATATATGCTCAACAGATTCGATGCAGGGGTGCCCGGCGGCAACGTCGGCGCTGAGAGGGCGTAAGCCTAACCCTTTGAACCTGTCCAGGTAACGCTGGCGTAGGGAGCATCTCTCGTGCACGTACGGGGGCGCTATTTTCTACGGTAGCGTCCTCGTTTTTCGTTGCAAAGGAGAGAATATGATCGAACAAAGCAAGCTCGAAGCTTCCATCGCGAAGGCGGCCGCGGACGTGCGCGCCAACAATCCCCTGGCCGGGTCCATCACCAACACCGTCACCATCGATTTCGTGGCCAATGCCCAGCTTGCCGTTGGCGGCTCTGCGGCCATGGTCTATCTGCCTGACGAAGGCGAGACCCTGGTTGCCGCAGGCGGCGCCGTGTACCTGAACATGGGCACGCTGTTCCCCGTTTACGAGGAAACCATCCCGCGCACGGCCGCCGCAGCTCAGGCCGCCGGCAAGCCGTGGGTGCTCGACCCGGTGGGCATCGGCATCGGCAGCCTGCGCACCAAATTGCTTTCCGGCCTGAAGCAGTACAAGCCCGCTATCATTCGCGGCAACGCCTCCGAGATCATCGCGCTTGCCGGCCTATGGGGTCTTGAGGGCACTGCCGACGATCTTTCGCGCGCCCGCGGCGTCGACACCGCCGACACGGTGGAGGCTGCGCGTGCGGCGGCTGTCGCGCTGGCTCGCTATACGGAAGGCGCCGTCGTCATCTCCGGCGAGTCCGACCTGGTAACCGACGGTCATTCGGTCGTTATCAGCCATGGCGGCAGCGCGCTCATGGGCAAGGTCACCGGCTTCGGCTGCTCGCAGGGCGGCGTGCTCGCGGTGTACGCAACGCAAACCGATCCGTTCACGGCAGCCGTCGCTGCGGTGAACCACTACAACCTGGCGGGCGTTGCAGCTGCCGCTGCCGCCGATGCTCCGGCAAGCTTCAAGGTGGCCTTCATCGACGAGCTGTTCCGCGCAACCCCCGAGGCGGTTGCCGGCAACTCCATCGAGATCCAGGAGGCGTAGCATCATGAACACGCTGGTTGCCGTGGCCATCGCCCCGTTCGGCGTGGGCGATGAGCTTGCACCCGAGGTGGCCGAGGTGGTCCGCGTCATCCGCGAATCGGGTCTGCCCAACAAGACCTATTCGATGTTCACCGAGATCGAAGGCGAATGGGACGAGGTTATGGCCGTGGTTCGCAACGCCACGTTCGTCTTGGCGCAGAAGGGCATCCGCACCGAGGTCATCCTGAAGGCGGACGTGCGCCCGGGGTTCGAGAACATGATGGAGCAGAAGGTTCGAAGCGTCGATGCCATCCTGGAAAGCGACATTGTCGATGGAGACGCCGAAAAGGGGGAATAGCATGAGCATGCGAGATAATCTGGATATTTCCGCATACCTGGTCCTAGGGCCGGAGAACACCTTGGGCCGACCCGTTGCCGATGTGGTCGCCCAGGCCATTGCTGCGGGTTTCACCTGCGTGCAGGTCCGCTCGAAGGAGTGCTCGGCTCGTGAGCTTATCTCCTGTACGGCTCAGGTGTCCGAGGTCATACGGCAGGCCGGCGCGCAAGATCGCGTGGCGCTGCTCATCGACGACCGTCTGGATGCGGTGTATGCCGCCCGTCAGCAGGGAATCAAGGTTGATGGCGTGCATGTGGGCCAGACCGACATCCCCGTCGAGGCGTGTCGCGCTCTGCTCGGCCCCGATGCGGTAGTGGGCCTTTCCGCTCGTGCCGATGAGATGCTCGAGTACGTGAAAACCGCCGATATGTCGCTAGTAGACTACCTGGGCGTCGGCCCGCTGCATGAGACGCCCACGAAAACCGATTGCGGTTTGGCGGCAGATGGCACCATCATCACGAAAAGCCTCGAGGACTTGGTGGCGCTTCATCAGGCAAGCCCCGTTCCCATCGTGGTCGGCGGGGGAGTGAAGGTGGCGGATATCCCCGCCGTTGCGCAAACGGGCGTCGACGGCTTCTTCGTGGTGTCTGCGGTATGTGCCGCGCCTGACCCGCATGCAGCCGCTCAAGAGCTCGTGCAAGCATGGAACGCTGCGAAGCAAGCTAGCTAACGCAAGCACGAAAAGGGCCCGCTCGATCGAGCGGGCCCTACCTATTTATATGCGGTGTCGTGCAGTGCGCCCTTGCGAATGATGTGCCTCTTATCGCGTTAACAGGGCATGCGGGTTCAGGCGCGAAAAAACAACGGACCTATTGCTTCGGTGCGATGATGGGTTTCCCATCGAAAGCGACCATCTGCTCAGGGCGTTCGGCTTAATCCTGCAGCAGCCTCTCCGTGTATGCCAGCTTCACGCAGCAAACGAACACGTCGAACGCCGCATCCAGCTCCTCGACGGGCGGCAGGCTGGGGGCGATGCGGATGTTGCTATCGGCCGGGTCCTGCTTGTACGGCCAGGTGGCGCCCGCGCCCGTCATGGTGACGCCGGCGTTCTTGGCAAGTTCCACGATCCTCTTCGCGCATCCGGCAGGGGCGTCGAACGAGACGAAGTACCCGCCGCGCGGCTTGCTCCAGGTGCAGCCGCCGATGTCGCGTAGACCCTCGGACAGCTTGCGGTCCACCAGCTCGAACTTGGGGCGCAGGATGGCGGCATGCTTCGCCATGTGCTCAGTTAAGCCCTTTCCGTCGTGAAGGAACCTCACGTGACGCAGCTGATTGAGCTTGTCGTGGCCGATGATCTGCGGGCTCATATGCGCCTTCATGTCCGCGATATTGGCGCTGCTTGCCGCCATCGCCGAAATGCCCGCGCCTGGGAAGGTGACTTTGCTGGTGGAAGCGAACTTGAAGCAGCGGTCGGAGTTCCCGGCCTCATCGCAGGCAAGGCGGATATCGAGTAGCTGATCCTGCTCGGCAGCGTCGTCGCTCAGATGATGGATGCCGTATGCGTTATCCCAGAAGATACGGAAGTCGTCGGCTGCGCAAGGCATGGCGGCCAAGTGGCGCACCACCTCGTCGGAATAGGTGGCGCCGCTGGGATTCGAGTACTTCGGCACGCACCAGATGCCCTTGATAGAGGCGTCTTCGGCCACCAGGTGCTCCACCTCGTCCATGTCCGGACCGTCTTCGTTCATGGCCACGGGGATCATCTTGATGCCGAACGCCTCGGTCACCCCGAAGTGCCTATCGTAACCCGGGCAAGGACACAGCCATTTCACCTCGTCAAGCTTGCACCAAGGCGTATGACCCAGCGTGCCGAACATCCAGCAACGCGCCATGGTGTCGTACATGATGTTCAAGCTCGAGTTGCCGAACACCATTACATGCTCGGCGTTGTCGTCGAGCATGACGGCCATAAGGCGCTTCGCCTCAGGGATGCCGTCAAGCACGCCGTAGTTTCGGCAGTCCGTGCCATCCTCGGCAGTGCAGTCATCGACATCGGTGATGCAGGTGAGCATGGGCATGCTCAGGTCAAGTTGCGCACGGGAGGGTTTGCCGCGCGCCATGTTCAGAGCTAGCCCCTTTGCCTTGAAAGACTCGTATTCGCGGGTGAGCGCATCGTGCGTTGATTCCAACGCTTCTCGGGCAAGCTCTGCGTAAACTGGCATCGTGGTGCATCCTTTCGCCGTTTGCGGGGTAGGAACAATCGAAAACACCTACCTGAGGTAGGCAAAGTCAAGTATAATCCCAGCGTCAATGTAAGCAATCGATTGGTCGTTAAATGCGTTCGTTTCCCGGATTTCGGCGACGCCGGCTGGAGGGCCGTGCGGTTTGCCAGGGGGGCGGGGGCTTGAAAACGACATAAGGGGCGGGCACAGATTATGGGATCAAATGATTTGCTGGTCGTTTTGGCCATGGTTATCTACTTCGTCGTGGTGCTGGCGGTGGGTTTCTCCTACGCTAAGCGCTCGAACTCCTCTACCGACGAGTACTTTATCGGCGGCCGTAAGGTGGGGCCATGGTTTACGGCGTTGTCCGCCGAAGCGTCCGATATGTCGGGCTATCTGCTTATGGGCATCCCCGGCCTTGCTTACTTCTTCGGTGCATCCGAGGCCATGTGGACCTGCATCGGCCTTGCGATCGGCACCTATTTGAACTGGCTGTTCGTGGCCAAGCGTTTGCGTCAGTACTCTGAGCGCGTGCACGCTATCACCATTCCGGCCTTCTTCTCCAACCGCTTCCATGATAAGAAGAACATCTTGTCAACGGTGGCCGCGGTGATCATCTTGCTGTTCTTCTGCGTGTACACGGGTAGCTGCTTCGTCACTTGCGGCAAGCTGTTCCATACGCTGTTCGGCATCGATTATGCGGTGATGATGATCTTCGGCGCTGTGGTGGTGTTCGCTTACACGCTGGTGGGCGGTTATCTTTCGGTTGTGGCGACCGACTTCATCCAGGGTTGCCTGATGTTCTTCGCGCTGGCCGTTGTGCTCATCGGTTCCATCGCATCCGTCGGCGGCGTCGATACCACGGTGGCCTTCCTGCAGAGCATCCCCGGCTTCTTGAACGGCGGACAGCTCACCACGCCCATCATCGATGCGAATACGGGCCTGCAGGCGGTCGAGGGCGATCAGCCGCTGTTCGGCGAGGCCACTGATTTCGGCATCCTCACCATTATCTCCACCTTGGCATGGGGCCTTGGCTACTTCGGCATGCCGCAGGTGCTCGTGCGCTTCCTGGGCATCCGTTCCGCTGAGGAGGTTCGCCAGTCGCGCATCATCGCCGTGGTGTGGGTCGTTATCTCCATGGTGTGCGCCCTGTGCATCGGCTTCATCGGCCGAGCCATGCTGCCCACGTATTTCGGCACCAACGCTGCTGCTGAGAACATATTCATCGTCATCGCTCAGATGATTCTTCCCGCCTTCATGTGCGGCGTGGTGGTATCCGGCATCCTGGCGGCTTCCATGTCCTCGGCTTCGTCGTATCTGCTTATCACCGGTTCGTCTGTGGCGGAGAACATCTTCCGCGGCATCATCAAGCGCGATGCTACCGATCGCCAGGTCATGATCGTTTCCCGTATCACGCTGGCCGTGGTCATGATCATCGGTATCATCATCGCCTTGGACGAGAATTCCGTCATTTTCCGCGTCGTCTCTTACGCGTGGGCCGGCCTTGGCGCATCCTTCGGCCCGCTTGTGCTGTGCAGCCTGTATTGGCGCCGCACGAACCTGCCCGGTGCGCTTGCGGGCATGCTTGGCGGTGCTATCACGGTGGTGGTTTGGCACAACTTCATCAAGCCGCTCGGCGGTGTGTTCGGTATCTACGAGCTTCTGCCGGCCTTCATCGTCTCGCTCATATGCATCTTCGTGGTCTCTAAGCTCACGGCAGAGCCCTCGCAGGAGATTTACGACGAGTTCGATCACTACACCGAGGCGCGCATGGACGAGGATGTGAATCCCGCGGCTGCATAGTCGAATGCGACGCATATAAAGGTAACGAAACGGGGAAGGGGCCTTGAGCGTCCTTCCCCGTTTCCAGTTTTCGGAGATTTGCGTTAAAGCATACTCGTGAGCTGGCTTTATGAACGCAAGCACACAAGCGTTTTTCCCGCAACCGCTCTCCGTGCTATCATATGCGATGCTAATGCCCGTAATTACAGTACCTAAGCTCAATCTAGGAGGTTCTTGGATGAGCCAATCTATAATCGATCTCAGCAGGCGAGCATTTATCGGCGGCGCTGCGGCGCTTGGCGCCACGTCGCTTATCATCCCCGAGTTCGCATTTGCTGAAACGGCCGCTGAAAAGCAGGCCGAGGCGGATGCCGTTCGCAATCAGCTGGTCGGTTTGCAGGCCGATCTTGAAACCGCCGGCGAAAACTACTATGCAGCTCTCGACGAGCAGGAAAGCGCCCAGCGCTCCATGGAGGAGCAGCAGGTCAAGATCGACGAGACCACCGAGGAGATCGAGGGTCTGCAAGATCGTCTGAGCACGCGTGCCCGCAGCATGTACCGCTCCGGCTCCACTACGTTCATCGACTTCCTGCTCGGTGCTTCGTCTTTTGCCGAGTTCACCCAGAACTGGGAACTGCTGAACCAGATCAACGCCAACGATGCCGACCTGGTCGATCAAACCAAGGCTGCTCGCGAGCAGCTTCAGGCTGCCAAGGACGAGTTTGCCCGCCAGGAGCAGATCGCCGCACAGAAGGCTGCGGAATGCAAGCAGATCCACGACGAGGTTCAGGTCAAGGTGCAGAACGCCACCGAGCTCATGAACTCTCTCGATGACGAGGCCCGTGCGTTGCTCGAGCAGGAGCAGGCGGCGGCTGCGGCAGCGGCTGCAGCTCAGCAGCAGGCGGAGGCAGAGGCTGCGGCAGCGGCTGACGGCGGCAACGGCGGAGGCGGCGATGATGGCGGCTACAGCGATAACCAAGGCGGTGGCAACGGCGGCGGAAGCACTGGCGGTGGCAGCAGCTGGGGCGGCGGCGGAAGCACCATCGTTTATCCTAGCGGCGGCGGTTCTGCCGGCGACAACAGTGCTGCGTATTCTTATGCTTGCTCGCGTATCGGTTGCCCGTATGTATGGGGCGCCGAGGGACCGGATTCGTTCGATTGCTCCGGTTTGGTCACGTGGGCATATCGTCAGCTTGGCATCGAGCTGCCGCACCAAAGCGAGTCTCAGATGGCATGTGCTACTCGCGTAGTGCCTGTCAGCGAGGCGCGTCCTGGCGACGTTCTGTGGCGTTACGGTCACGTGGGAATCGCCGGCGGCTACGGCGGAACCCCTTACGTGCATGCTCCCACGTTTGGCGCATATGTGCGCAATACCGACTCGCTTTCGTGGTCGAACTTCACGAATGCGCTGCAGTTCTAGATGGCATTGGTTCTAGAAGACAAAACCTGATGAGTATGTAATCGGGGGAAGGCATATAAGCCTTCCCCCGATTTGTTTTAAGGCATGCGATCGATGGACCATGCGCAATTTCGGAAGAGGGAAGTGCTGGGGTCCAATGGGCGAGAACCTTCATTGCGGGATACCGTAATCGATGCCAGGATAGAGGAAGGGAACTGCTCTAATGGCGTCAGGGCCGCGTTGCCATAAGCTGAACAGGGAAAACAATGCCTGCTATGCGTAGGAGGCAGATCTCTTGATGCAGGAAAAGTTCCATCTTTCAAAAAAAGTTGAAAAAAGGGGTTGCCACAACGCCCACTATCCCGTAATATACTTCCTCGCTTGCGGAGCTCACGACAGCGAGCTTCGAAGTGGAACGCCTGCTGGAAAGCCAAAAGGCCAACAGCAACGGGTAAACGAGGATTCAAAGCTTTGTGAAGGTTTGAAGAGGATACACCCGGGGCCGTGTAAAGGGTTGACACGGTTTCTCAGCTAGCGTATGATTCCACTGCTCGCGCGTTCGGGTTCTCACCGATCCGCAAGCAGGCAGCTTGATAAATGCACATGAATTAAGCAGCGAAACATGGGCGTGTGCCCGAGTGGTTAAAGGGGACGGGCTGTAAACCCGTTGACTCTGTCTACCTAGGTTCGAATCCTAGCGCGCCCACCATCTTTCGCCTGTGTAGCTCAGTCGGTAGAGCACTTCCTTGGTAAGGAAGAGGTCGTCGGTTCAAGTCCGATCGCAGGCTCCAGCTTTTTGGCGGTGTAGCTCAGTTGGTTAGAGCACACGGTTCATACCCGTGGCGTCACTGGTTCGAATCCAGTCACCGCTACCAATACTTACACTGCGCCCGATTTATCGGGCGCTTTATTTTAGATTCGTTTCGCGAAAGCGATCCTTATAAGGAGGATGAAACATGGCTAAGGAGAAGTTCGAGCGTTCCAAGCCGCATGTTAACATCGGCACCATCGGTCACGTTGACCACGGTAAGACGACGCTGACTGCTGCTATTTCCAAGACGCTGTCTGAGAACGATGGCTCCCATGGCACCGCTCACGCTGACTTCACCGCCTTCGAGAACATCGACAAGGCTCCCGAGGAGCGCGAGCGTGGCATCACGATCTCCATTGCTCACATTGAGTACGAGACTGATAAGCGTCACTATGCTCACGTTGACTGCCCTGGTCACGCTGACTACGTTAAGAACATGATCACCGGTGCTGCCCAGATGGACGGCGCTATCCTGGTTATCGCTGCTACCGACGGCCCCATGGCTCAGACCCGCGAGCACATCCTGCTCGCCCGTCAGGTCG
>URQU01000017.1 GCA_900550055.1 uncultured Coriobacteriaceae bacterium
GGTCTCGGCGCCGGCATGCTTGCAACACGTGCGCGCGAAGCAGTGGGATGCCGCGCTGTGGATGTGCCCGGCGGGATGCGACGGCGCGCGCCGGCTGCGCCGCCGTGGCGTGCGCGTGTGCGGCTCCGACGCCATCGAGGCCGACGGCTGCTGGTTCGACTGCCGCGATGGCGCCGCCTTGTTGGTGGCGGGCCCGCAGCCCCCGAAGTCCGCATCGAAGCGCTTCGCCAGCGTGGCGGCGCGTGCGCGCGCCGCGGCGGCCAGCGACGAGGGCGTTGCGGTGGATGCGAAGCAGGCGGCGGCCCGTGCCGAGGCCAACGATTGCGGCGGGCTTGTGTCGGGCGGCAGGTTGGGCCCGGTCGGCCAGGGCCCGTCGGCGGCCGTGCTCGCGCAGCCCCAGGTCGCTGAAACGCTGGCTTTGCCTGCCCAGGTGCGGGGTGCGGAGTTGACGCGCATCGCCCCGAGCGCGCTGCCGTATGCGCCGAAGACCCTGATCATCCCCGCATCGGTTCGCGAAGTCGGGGACGGTAACGCATGCCGGGGGACGAAGCGCCTGGTGCTTCCCGAGGGCCTTGAGCGCGTGGGCGCGCACAGCTTCTGCTCGCGTACCCTCGAGGGGCCCGTTGCCCTGCCGAAGTCGCTTCGATCGGTGGGCGAGGGCAGCTTCGAGTTCTCTGTATGCCGGCTGGCGTGGTCGGGCGTTGCGGTGCACGTGCCTGCCGACCAGCTGCTCAGCTGCTTCGTCCTTGACGCCGAGCCCGGGTCCGACCCGTTCGACCTTTCTCGCTACGACGAGGTGCTCAGGTCGGGAAAGAACGTCCCGGACAGGCTTGGGGCGCTGCTGCATCGCCTTGAGCGGCCCGTGGGGTTGGATGCGCAGATGCAGGCCGTCTTCGCCGACGAGGTGCGCGCCGCGGGTCGCGAGGCGCTTGTGCGCATTGCCCGGGAGGGCAGCCTGGAGATGGTGCGCCAGCTGGCCGACCTGGGGCTTATGGAGGACAAGCGCTTCGACGCCCAGATCGAGCTTTTGCGCCAGGGCAACCGCATGGATTGCGTGGCGTTCCTTATGGAGCGGCGGCATCGCAGCGGCGCGCAGGCCGATGAGGCCGGCGGACAGGACGCGCCTGCAAGCTTGAGGAGCAAGTTCGCCCTTTAGAGGGGACGGGTGTGCAAGGTTTTCGGGGTATGGGGAGGTTTCTTGCCGATTTATGTCGGATGCTCCGAAAAGCCCTCGCGTGCGCGCTCGTTGTGCGGCAACGCTGGTATACTGTGTTATATAGAACAGCCGTACGTGTTACGGTCGCATGATCCGCACGCAGAAGGAACCGCGATGATCGACGAGATGCAAGTTAAGAACCTGGCGCTGATAAAGCAGGCAGCCCTTGCCCCCGCGCAAGGTCTGACGGTGCTCACGGGCGAGACGGGCGCCGGCAAAACGGCGTTGCTGTCGGCGTTGAAGCTGCTCATGGGTTCCCGTGCCGATAAGGATTCCGTGCGCGACGGCGAGGACGGCTTGGAGGTCAGCGGGCGCTTCTTCGGGCTTTCCCGCACATCCTTGGAGAGCGATGGGCAAAGCGACGAAGATGGCGAGTTGGTGGCGGTGCGCCGCGTGGGCGCCGATGGGCGCTCGCGCGTCACGCTGGACGGCCGCATGGCAAGCGTGCGGGAGCTGGCGGGTGCCGTGTCCCCTTCGATCGATCTATGCGGCCAGCATGACCAACAGCAGCTTTTGAAGCCGGCAGCGCATGTGGGCATGCTCGATGCATGGGCCGGGCAGGACGTGGCCGAGGCGTTTCGCGCTTATCAAGAGGCGTTTTCCCAGGCGTCGCGCGCCGCGGCGGAGCTTGCCCGGGTCCGTGATGCCGGGGCGGCTTCTTCGGCGAAGCTCGACGAGGCACGTTTCGTGTTGCAGCGCATCGATGCCGTGGCCCCGCGCGAGGGCGAATACGAGGAGCTCTCGGCCCGGCTTGCCCGTGCCGAGCATGCTGAAACGCTTGCGATGTCGGCGTATCGCGCGCATCAGGCGCTCGGAGGCGATGAGGGCGCCATCGACCTGCTGGGCAGTGCGGTCGCGGCGTTGGACGAAGGTTCCCGCTACGATCCCGAGCTCGGCAAGCTTGCGGAATCCCTGCGCGAGGCGGGCTATGTGCTGGAGGATGTTGCGCGCACGGCCCGGGATTATCGCGATGGGGTGGAGTTCGACTCCGAGGAGCTCGAGCGCGGACAGGAGCGCATGGCGGCATTGCAGGGGCTCATGCGCGTATACGGTCCTCGCATGGCCGATGTGCTCGCAGCGCGTGATGAGGCGGCCGACCTTGTATCGTTGGTGGACGATGCCGAGGAACGCGAACGTGTCGCGCAGCGAGCGGTCGACGCTGCCGAGCAGGTCTTGGCAGCTGCGGCGCGGAGCCTTGACGATGCGCGCGGCGCGGCTGCGCCAAGGTTCTCCCAGGCGGTGTCGGCGCAGATGCAGCGATTGGAGATGGGCACGGCGCAACTTGTGTGCGAGCAGCGCGCGCTGCCGCGTGCCTCGTGGACCCGTTCGGGTGCGTCGGAGGTGGAATTCATGTTCCAGCCTGGCGCCGGCATGCAGGCCCGCCCGCTTGCCCGCATAGCCTCGGGCGGCGAGGTCAGCCGCGTCATGCTGGCTATAAAAGTGGTGCTCGGGCAGGCCGATAGCGTGGACACGCTGGTGTTCGACGAGGTGGATGCCGGTGTGGGTGGCTCTGTGGCCGTGGCGTTGGCCGAGGTCCTGGCCGATCTGGCTCGCAGCCATCAGGTTATCGTGGTGACGCACCTGGCCCAGGTTGCCGTGCACGGCGATGTGCACTATGCGGTCACCAAAATAGCCGGCGACGATGGGATGCCCCAGACCTGCCTGCGACGACTGTCCGCTGATGAGCGGCCCGCCGAGATCGCCCGCATGCTCTCCGGCGACGCCACGGAGGCGTCCCTCGCCCATGCGCGGGAGATGCTCGGCGCTGTGAAGGGCGTGCAAGGGGAATAGGGCGCCGCGCGTCCGCCCCGCAGGGTTTCGGCGTGTCCGACCGGGGTTTTCCCGGGCTGTCGCAAGGAATCTGCATAACTTGAAGGCCGTCGGCTGTGCCGGCGGCCTTTTTGGCTTGCGGGAAGAAAATCGGGTTTGCGATGCGCAAGGTGGATTCGCACCCGGGCGCCGGCGCGTCTCGGGTTCGTAAAACGGAAGGCGCGTCCGTTTTCGGCGCGAAAAGCGCGTTGGTTTTCGGGCGTCGGCGCAGGCCGGCGTCCATTTTTATGGGGCGACGCATGGATGGAAGGCTTGCGTGGCCGAATTCAAACCCGCAAAAAAGAGGTACCAGCCTGCGCCGAAGCCTCTAATTCAGACGCGCCTTTGTCCTATAAGCCCCTGGTTGCCCTGAAAAAAGAAAAGGTCAGACGAAAAACGTCTGACCTGCGGTTTCGATGGTGGCCGGTACAGGATTTGAACCTGTGACCTTGTGCTTGTAAGGCACCTGCGCTCCCGCTGCGCCAACCGGCCGGATGATTTCCTCGAATGGGTGACGCTTATTGTCGCACAACAAACCCGCTTTCGCAAATACTGCACAACCCGCCGATGCCCCCCGGACTTGCCCGAGCTTGTCTGAGCTTGCCTTTCGGGCCGGCGGGTTTTGCATCGGGGCATTCCGCTGGGCCATACGGCTTGCGTTGCTTTGCGGGTACGCGAATGCGCGAGGGGCTGTCTGCCGCAACGCTATTTGCGGTGCGGGCAGTGAATATCGAGGGGCTGTCTGCAGCAAGGCGATTCGTAGTGAGGTGTTCCTGAATGTCGAGGGGCTATCTGCTACAAGGCTTTTCACGCTGCGGAATCGGCTATTACCGGGGCCGCCTGCTTCTGTAAGCGTTTGGGGGCGGGGGAGCGGGGTCCTCATGGCGTTGAATCGGACGGGTCTGCAAGGTTCTGGGGACAAGAGGCGGTGCTATCGGCAAGGGTTTCGCAAGATGGCGTTCCCATACTGGGTGATGCGAAGCGAAGGAGGTGCGCATGAGACGGAACAAGACCGCTGCGGCGGGCGCGATATGCGGCGTGCTGTGCGCGTTGTGCGTGCTCGCATATACCCAGTCGGTGCGCGGCGAGGCGGAGCGCGCACGGGCCGACGCCTTGGCCCGCTACGGCGGCGATCAGGTGGAGGTATGCGTGGCGAAACGCGACATAGCCGCAGGTGAAGCGGTTGATTCGGGAGCTGTGGAGATGCGCTTGTGGGTGGCTGACCTGTTGCCGCCCGAAGCGGTGCGGAAAGCGTCGGAGGTTGTGGGCGCGAGGGCGTCTTCCACGGTGCTTTCCGGAGAGGTCCTTTCCGCAAGAAGGTTCGGCGCGGCTTCGTCGGCCATAGACGTGCCCGATGGCAAGGTTGCGATCAGCGTGCCTGCCAAGGACGTGCAAGCGGTGGGCGGTGCGGTGTCGGCGGGCTCGTCGGTTGATGTATATGCCACGGGGAGCGCGGCAACGCAAGTGTTGGCTCGGGGCGTGAGCGTGTTGGCGACCAGCGTCGGGACGGACGATCGGCAGGCGTCGGAATCTGCGTCGAAGGTGACGTGGGTGACGCTTGCCGTCGATCCGAACCAGGTCGAGGAGCTTGTATCGGCGGCTCAGAGAACCGAGCTGTATCTGACCTTGCCTGGTGCGGGTGCGCAGTGAGAGAGGCTTTGAGACAAGCGGAAGGAGAGAGGATGTCCATGCCGTTGGTGGCGCTGTGCGCCGATGAGGAATGCTTCCGGCATCCGGAGCTGCTGGGCCTTGAGGGGGAGAACCTGCTGGCGCAGCAGTGGCTTATGCCGTTCACCTCCGCCGAGCAGGCGCGCGCGGCGCTGCGCGATGCGGCGAGTGTGCAGGAGGTGTGGGTCGTTTCCTGCGCTGATGTGGCGCCCATCAACCTTGCGGCCGCGCTGAAACGCGATCGGCCCGGCAGGCGCGTATGCATGCTGACGGCGCAGGAGTCGGGGTCGCTTCGATCAAGGACGACCGCGGCGGGCGTGGATGCGTCGCTGACTAGGCAGGCTTTCGTCGAGCGTTACGCGCAGTGCAAGCAGGTGGCCATGCGGGCGATCGAGTTGCAGGCGGGGGTCGGCCCCGGGACCGTTTGCACACCGGCGGGGGAGGCGCTGCAGCAGCGGGCGACGTTCGGCCTCGCGTCTTCGACGGCTTCCCCGTATGGCGTGGCGACGACGCATTCGGCCGGTTTTTCGCAAGCGCTTGAACGGGCGGGGACGGCCGCGGGGGCGATGGCATCGCCTGCGGAGATGGGGCAGGGCGAATCGTATGCGTCGGCAAACGCCCAGTCGGCCCTTGCCGCTTCATCGGTCGCGAAGGGCCTTTCTGCGACCGTTTCCCCCTATGGGGCCGCATCGGGGTTGGGGGTTTCTGGAAGCTCCTCGGCTTCGGCGGCGAATCCGCAGCGCCCGGCGGCGAAGGGCTTTTTGCTGCCGGTGGTGAGCGGCAGCGGGGGCGCGGGCAAAAGCGCGGTCGCCTTGTTGGCGGCACATGCTGCCCAGGGGCTGGGACTGCGCACGCTGCTGCTCGATTTCGACCTGCAGTTCGGCGATATGGCCCAGCTCATGGGCGTGAAAAAGCCCCTGCGCATCGACGAGGTGCTTGCCCGGCCTGAGCGTCTGGCCGAACTTTCCTGCGAAGGGAGGGCGCCGGTGCTGCTGGCGGCTCCGGAGCACGTGGACGCCGCCGAGGCGGTGGTTGCGCAGGCGCCGGCGCTTCTCGATGCCGTGCGCGAGCGTTTCGACGTGATCGTGGCGAACACGGGCGGCGCGTGGGCCGAGCAGCATGCGGTGTTGTTGGAGCGCAGCTCGAAGGTGCTGTTCTTGGTCGATCAACGCGCCACGTCGGTGTATGCGGCGCAGCGCGCGCTCGACCTGTGCACCCGTTGCGGTATCGCCGTCAATCCTTTCCTGTTCACGCTGAACGGCTGCGGCAAGGGGGCGCCGTTGTCGTCGATGGACGTGTCGTGCGCGCTGAAGGGGGCTCATGTGCGCGAGCTGCCCGATGGCGGCGCCGATGTGGAGGACCTTTTGGCGGCGGGGCTGGTAGGGGACCTGATCGACTCGCGTAACGAGCTGGTCGAAGGCATCGAGGAGCTTATGGCGGAGATGCTGCCCGGCGTATCGGCTGCTGCGACGTCTTCCCGCGAGGGGCCGGGCATGCCCTTCCTGCGCGGAAAACGTTCGCGCAAACGCAAGAAGGCATGATCGTGACGCTGGCAGAGCGTGCGCAGGCGTTGGGCGCAAGCGGCGGCGAAAGCCGTGCGCCTACGGCGACGCTTGCGCGCTTGAAAGAGGACGTGCGCCTATTCGTGTCGGTTGATGACATAGCGGCGTTGATGGCCTTCGAGCCGGCGCGGGCGCGAAGCGAGCTTTTGGGGGCGTGCCGTCAGGCGTTCGCGCTGCCGGTGTGGCAAGGGGCGGATGCCCTGCGCCGATCGAGATTGTCCGAGCAGCTGGTGGACGAGGTGTTCGGTTTCGGTCCTTTGCAGCCGTTGCTGGCAGATCCGACCATCACCGAGATCATGGTGAACGGCCCTGGCGACGTGTTCTTCGAGCGGCAGGGGCGCCTTGTACGCAGCGACCGGGCGTTTTCGAGCCAAGCTCAGCTTCGGGCGCTTATCGATCGCGTGCTCGGGCCGCTCGGCAGACGCGTGGACGAGTCGTCGCCTATGGTGAACGCTCGCATGCCCGAAGGCCATCGCGTGCACGTGGTCATCCCCCCGCTTGCGCCCGACGGACCCATCGTCACGATCCGCAAGTTCACGCAGCGCGTGATAACGCTGCAGGAGATGGAGCGTTCCGGCTCGATCGACGGGCATTTGCGGCGCTTCCTGGAATGGGCGGTGCTCGCGCGCAAGAACGTGGTGGTGGCAGGCGGCACGGGCAGCGGCAAGACGACGTTGCTCAATGCGCTGTCATGCTGCATTCCCGCAGGCGAGCGCATCGTGACCATCGAGGATACGGCCGAGCTGCGCTTTCTCGAGCATCCCCACGTGGTGCGCTTAGAGGCGCGCCCGCGCAACGCCGAGGGGGCGGGAGAAGTGACCATCCGCGATTTGGTGATCAACGCGTTGCGCATGCGCCCCGACCGCATCGTGGTGGGCGAGTGTCGCGGAGCGGAGGCGGTGGACATGCTCACTGCCATGAACACGGGCCACGACGGGTCGCTCACCACGCTGCATGCCAATTCCCCGCGCGATGTGCTTTCCCGCGTGGTGACCATGGTGCGCTACGGCGTCGATCTGCCCGTGGACGTCATCGAGGCGAACGCGGCGAGCGCGTTCGATGTGGTGGTGCAGACGTCGCGGGCGCTCAGCGGCAGGCGATGCGTGACCCATGTGTCGGAGCTTGTGTACGACCAAAGGGCGCGGGCCTGCAGCGTGAGGACGTTGTTCGAGCGGCGTTCCCCCGAAGAAGCGGGGTCGTGGCAGGCCCTGCCCGATTGGGTGGACTACCTGCCCGAAATCATCGGGCTTGATGGGGAGGAGGTATTGGAATGGAAGCATCTGGCGTGTTCGGGGCGGCGGCAGCCATAGCCGCGTTTTTCGGCGGCGAGCTTTGCGCCCGCGCGGTGTTGCGGCGTACCCGGCGCCGGAGGGCGGGCGAGGGCGGCATCGGGCGGCATCTTGCGCGCAACGGCGTGCGCTGCGCCGATGGCGTTGCGCGGCATCTGCTTTCCGTGCCCAGGGTTTCCGCTCTTGCGGGCGATGCGCAGGCGGCGTTGCAGGGCCGCGGGGTGGTTTGCACGCCGCGAAGCCTGTGCTCGCTTGCCGTCGCGGCGGCAGCGGCGCTGGCGGTTTGCGTGGGCCTGGTATCGGCATCGCCGTTTGCCGGCGCCGCAGTGGCGGTCTTGGCCTGCGCCGTTGCGGTGGCGCGCATCCACGGCTGGCGCGATCGTCAGGAAGAGGCCTTGCGAGAGGCGGTGCCGGATGCGCTTCACGCCATGGGGTCGTGCTTTCAGGCGGGCTTTTCCCTGCTGCAGACGTTTCAGCAGCTGGCGGGTGAGATAAAGGGGCCGTTAGGGAAGAGGTTCGCGGCCTGTGCGCATCTGCTCGAGACGGGCCATGGCTCGAGCGAGGCCCTAGGGGCGCTGCGCGCGGGCGGGACGAGATCGGAGCTTGCGTTCGTGGCGGTGGCGCTCGATGTGCAGCACCAAGCGGGCGGCAGCATGCGCCCGGTGCTCGAGGCGGCGCGCGAGACGGTCGAAGGAGAGCTGGCTTTGCGCCGTGCATTACGGGTGCAGACGGCCCAGGCGCGGCTGTCGGCGCGCGTGGTCACGGTGATGCCTTTCGCTTTGGTTACGGTGTTCTCGCTGGTGAGCAAAGGGTTTTTAGATCCGTTCCTGCAAAGCCCGCTGGGATTGGGCCTGCTGGGCTTGGCGTGTGCGATGGAGGTTGCGGGCGTGCTCGCCGTGCGCCGCATGTTGAACGTGGAGGTGTCGTGATGGCGTATGCGGCGGCGTTGCCCGCGATCGCGGCCGTTCTCGGTGCGGCTTCGGGAGCATGCCTGGGTTGGGCGGGTGCGAAATCGGTTCGCCGAGCTCGGGCGGCGAGGGCCCGCGCGCCTGATGGCGGGCGGGGGCGGGGCGGCGCGCAGGCGGGCGCATGCCTTTCATACTTGGAGGGTCTGAGCAGGCGTTTGGCGTTGCGGGCCACCCGCCCGATGCTACCCGTTGGCGCATTGCGCCGCGCCCGTGCGCGCTTCGAGGAACAGGTGGGCAAGGCCGGCCTTTCCGGGACGGTGTCGGCCCAGGCGTGTTGCGAGGGCGCGGTGCGCCTCGCCGCGGCAGGTGCTGCGGCGGGGGCGTTGTTGGGCTGCACGGCATCGAACGAGCTTGCGGCGGTAGGTTGCATGGCGGGCGGCATAGCAGGTGCGGCTGCGCCGGGACGCGCCGTCCGCGGCGCTCGGCGCCTGCGCGCCCAGGAGCTGGAGCGCAGCATGTCGGAGATGTTGGAGGTGGTGGCGCTCGGCGTGCGTAGCGGGCTTTCGTTCGATCGCAGCCTGCAGCTGTACACGGGGCATTTCGATGATGGGCTGGCTCGGGAGTGCGCTGCGGCGCAACGGTCGTGGCAGGCGGGGCTTGCCACCCGTCAAGACGCTTTGCGCGCCTTGGCGCAAGGGTACGACAACCCGCTGTTCTCGCGCACGGTGTCGGCCATTATCCGCTCGCTGCGGTTCGGCACTTCGCTCGGCGAGGTGCTGGAGCAGTCGGCGGAGCAGGCTCGTGCGGCGCGAAAGGCGCAGGTGGAGGAGCGGGTGGCGAAGGCGCCCGTGAAGATGATGATCCCCACGGGGACGCTGATCTTGCCCGCCATGCTGCTTTTGGTGTTGGGGCCCGTGTTGTTGGAGCTTATGGAAGGGATATAGGCATGGTTCGAGCGGTTATGGATGCGTATCGGCGGGCGTTGGCGAAGGCCACTTGCAAACTTGCCCGCCTTCGACGCGGCGATGACGGGCAGGGAACTACCGAGTACGCCATCTTGGTGGGCGTGCTGGTGGTGATAGCCATTATCGCCATAACGGTTTTCCGTCCGAAATTGCAGGAGCTGTGGGATGCGATTGCCGACGGAATCAACAGCCTGTAGGCGGGTCGCGTCACGCGATTGCGCAGGTCAGGCGACGGTTGAGTTCGCGCTGGTCACCGTGGCGTTCCTTTCGGTCGTGCTTGGGATGGGCGCGCTTTGGCGCAGCGTTTCGGCGGGCGCGTTCGTCGATCATGCGCTGTCGTGCGCATCCCATTGCGTGGCGGGATCGTTGCCCGGGGCGCTGGCGGATGCGGTGCTGTATTAGCTCTCGAGGTTCGCAAAGGGGGCGGGGCTTGGACGTTTTGCGCGTTGGCGAGCGCGGGCAGGCCACCGTGGAGGCGGCGTTTTTCATCCCGGTTTTGTTCACGGTGCTTTTGCTGTCCGTGCAGCCCTGCATGGTCTTGTACGACCGGATGGTCATGCAAGCGGCGGTAAGCGACGCCTGCAGGCTTGTCGCCGTCAAGACCGATGCTGCAGGCGATTCGTCGCAGGCTGTGGAGGCGTTCGTCCGCCATAGGCTGGGTTGCATCCCGCCCGTCTCTTGCTTCCATGTGCACGAGGGAGGTTGCAGCTGGGAAGTGTCCGTGCAAGGGGACGAGCGCTCCGGGAGGGTGAGCGTGGAGGTTGTCGGCAAGGTCAAGCCGCTGCCGTTTTTAGATGCGGGCGCTGCGTTGCTCGGCTTGACGGACGGCGATGGGCTGTTGACGGTGAAGGCCCGCTGCGAACGGGCGACGCAGCCCGATTGGGTTATGGGCAGCCCGCAGGGGCTTGACCCTGAAGCTTGGATAGGAGCTTGGCTATGAGCGTGCCGCGCAGGATGGCGCAGGCGTTTTCCCTGCGGGACGAGGGCGGGATGACCACGGTCGGCATGGTGGTGTCGCTTCTGTTGGCGCTATCGCTGATCTTCTCGTCGGCCCAGGTGTATCGGGTTCAATCCGTGTCCTCGCGCGTGCAGTCGGTTGCCGATGCCGGCGCGCTTGCGGCGGGCAACGTGGTGGCGGAGTTCATGGTGGCGGTGCGCGTGTGCGATTCCGTGGCCCTGTCCTTATCGTTGACCAGCTTGACCTCTACGGGTTTGGGGATCGTCGCGTGCTGCGTTCCGGGCGGGCAGGGCGTGGGCGCCAAGCTGCTCGAGGCCGGCGCACGCGTGGCAGATGCCCGTGATTCGTTCTCGAAGACCGCTTCCGAGGGCTTGACGCGCGTTCAGAAGGCCCTCCCTTTTTTGGCGGCGGCCAGCGCGGCATCGGTTGCGCAGGGAAACGGATCGAACGGGTCCGATTACACGGCGCTCGCTTTGTTGGTGCCCGATTCCGTCGAGGATATCCGGGTGCCGCAAGAGGACGCTCGCGCCAAGCAGGCTCGCGAAGACGCGCTTGACCAGGCCGAGGAGGTAAAGGAGCTGGCGCAGCGGGCCGAGGAGGCGGCTGTGCGGGCCCAAGACGCCAAGCAGCGCGCCTTCGAGCATGATTGCGGCGCCCGTCCGGGCTGGTGCATGGCCGAGCGCGCCGAGACCTTGGCGCATATGACGGGCGCGCAAAACCCGGTGTACTCGAGCGTGGATGCGTGGTCGTTTTCCGTAGCGCTTCGTCGGGCGCAGGCGTATTACCCGGCGCGTCTGGCGGTCGAGCGGCCCGAGGACGGCAGCGTGCAAGCTCAGGCGCAGTCGGCGTTGCGCAAGCGCTTTTACGCTTTCGCTGCACAGGAGGTGTCGCGCGGATATGTCAGGGAGGGCGATTCGTTCGAGGCCCTGTTCCCGCATCTGCCCGCCAATACCGCGCAGATGCGGGAGACCGAGTTGTTCACGCAAGCGGTGTATCCGGTGGGCGTAGTGGACGGCTCCCCTGTTCTGCATGCGTGGGATGGCTGCCCGAAGGCGGCGGGGTCGTCATCGAGAGCCTCTCTTCACGATATGGAGGCGGGTGCGTGGGAGACGTGCACCGAATGCGGTTTCACGGCGGCAAGCCTTGGCAAGGTGGCGGCAGCATCCACGTCGATAGGCAACGGTTTCGAGCATCACTATGAGCAGGTGGCGCTTGCCGCCGAGGAATACCAAAAGGCCCTTGAAGAGGGGGCGCCGGCGAAGCAGGAGGTGAAAAACCGCGTGTCCAAGCTGCTCGACCAGTTGCGCGATGCTTGCTTAAGCGTGGGATCGTTTCGCATCGATGCGGATCCGCCCGGAGGCAAGGGGGTGGTCTGCCTTGCGGTGAATACGGGCCCCGATGCCCCCGACAAGGGGTTCGAGTCCGCGTTTGTGCAGGCAAGCGGTCAGCTAGGGTGCCGTGTGGCGATATCGGCGGCAACGCTGGTGGCCGATCCGTCCGGCGAGGGCCGAAGCGTCATCGCCTCTTTGACCGATAGCTTTGCGTCGGATTCGGCGCTTGCAGGGGTGTTGGGAGCCGCGGCGGGCGTTTGGTCGGGGGCGTTGAGCGCCTATGCCGACGGACAGTCGGCGCTGGATACGGCGGTTCGCGAGGGTTTGGGGGGTTTGCCCCTTATAAGCGCCTCCGGTTTGGGGGATTGGGCCGCCGATGCGCTTTCTGATGCGTTTCGCGCCGTGGGGCTTCAGCCGGCGAATCTGGATGCTCTGCGCCCGGCAACGGTGAACACGGCGCACGTCGCGCAGGCCGGCGATGGGGCGTTTTGCGCCCGTTTGCTCGAGGTGAAGCAGCAGGCGGTCGAGCATCCGCTGATGTCCAACGACGTGTTCTCGTCGGTGGTCGGCGCCGTTCGCAGGGACGTGCTGCAGCGTTTCGATGCGTGGGGCGATTCCGTGGAAGTGGCGACCATCGACATAGGTGGCGTTCAGGTGCCCGTAACGGTGGCCTTGCCCCCGGCGGTGAAGGAGTACGCCTCGGGCGCCATCGGGGCTGTGGCCGACAAGCTTCTGTCCGTGTACGCGAGCGTGACGGGATTGCGGCAATGGGATTGATGGTCGATCGGATATGTGCTGCCGGCAGGTCGTCCGGACAGATGACGGTGGAGTTTGTGGCGGCGCTGCCCGTGCTCATAGCGGTTGCGGCCGTTTCGGTGAACGCCCTGACGTTTTTCGGATGGTGCGCGGCGTTCGATAACGACTTCCGCGATTCTGTCCGGGTGTATGCCGCATCGCCGGCGTACGGGCAGGGCACAGGCGATACCTGTGCGCTCATCGAGCAGGCCCTCGATGAACGGTTGAGCGCGGACAACTTGTCGGTAAGCGTTTCGGCGCATGGCATCTCAGCAGGTCATACATCGTTTTCGGGCACGCTCGAGTACATGCCCACGTTATTCGGCCTGGGATTGAGATCGGAGGTGATGGGGGTGGCGATGCCGAAGCTATC
The DNA here is from genome assembly GCA_900550055.1 of uncultured Coriobacteriaceae bacterium. Lineage (GTDB taxonomy): Bacteria > Actinomycetota > Coriobacteriia > Coriobacteriales > Eggerthellaceae > Senegalimassilia. The sequence continues at coordinate 12,875 of URQU01000017.1, forward strand.
GCATACCGAGGAGCTAGTGGTGGATTGCTATAAGCCGGGAGTGCTGCTGTGAGCGCCTGTCAAGGGCGTGCTGCGTGCGATGGCGATCGCTCGGCAAGGCGCGCGTTGCGCGCGGCGCTCATCGTGGCAGCGGGAATCGCGTTTCTCGCCATCTCCGATGCCGCTCATGCCCAGGCGGTGTGGCGGACGACCTCGGAATCCGCTTCTCTTGCCGGCTTCGATGCGGTCATGGGCTCGGTTGATGACGGGTCCGCCTGTTCGCCCTCGGATGTTCCCGAGGAGTTCAAGATCGAGCTGCTGCCGGTGGCGGGCAGGCGCGGGTTGCGCTGCGATTCCGGATCGCGCCTGGTGGGATTCGACCATGAAGGCAGCGCCTCCGATGCTCTGCGGGAAGTGCGGGACGCCCTCGAGCGCGGCGGATGGCGCACGACCGCCGCAGGGGAGGGCTCGTGCGCGACGTTCGCGAAAGGCGATGGAGCCTGTCGCTGGGCGTTTGTCCAGTGCGTGCAGATGGCGCAAGGGTCGAGCGTGGTGGTGCAGTGGTCAGAGTGCGAGAAGGAAGGGTTTTTGTGAAGGGAGAGGATGCGTCGATGAGATTGGCGGTCGGCTTCGGGGCGCGCGTGCGCGGTTTGCTGGGGGCGAAGCGGTCGAAGGGCTTCGTCATGTTGGCACCGTGCAACGATGTTCACACATTCGGCATGGCCGAGCTGATCGACATCGCTTTTCTGGACGAGCGGGGACAGGTGTTGGAGTCGTACCGGGCTGTCGGGCCGCGCAGACGCGTCAGGTGCCGTAAAGCGGTGGCCGTTTTAGAGCGGTTTTCCGTGAACGACCCGCCATGGTTTTCGGCAGGGGAGCATGTGGAGATAACGAGAAAGGACGGTGCGGGGAAATGAGGATATGCCCGGTTTGCCATGCGAGAGCATTCGATGATGCCGAGATCTGTTACGGGTGCATGCATCGCTTCGGCATCAAGGATGCGGCGGCTTCGCCGGTGCCAGGCGGCGCGCACAAGGGAGGGAATGCCAGGTCGTTGCCCAAGGAGGCGCAGATGTGCGTTCAGATGCCGATCTCTGGTCAAAGCGCGGCTCCTTGGGCCGATGCGCAGCAGGTCGATCTGGCGAAGGGTCGTTCGGCGGAGCAGCCGAAGGCGCCGACGCCCGATGACGGTGCTTCCAGCACCGAACAGCGCCTGGACTCTGGGTCTTCCGTGGGCGTTCCCGTTGTCGCTAGGAGCGTGAACGTTTCCTCCGAAGGGGCGGACATCGTGGTGCGCATCGAGCTGGTCGGAGCTTTGGAGGCGAATGCCGCAGGCGAGGATGATGCGGCTCGGCGCGCAGCTCAGGCCGCTGCCTGCCAGCTGTTGCGTCGAGGTAGGCCCGTGAGGGGATCGAATGGCGCCCGCCCGGCCGATGTGCAGCGAGGAGCATCGGCCGGGCAAGGGGCTGAACAGGCGAGACCGGCCTATCCGCGTCATGCTGCCGAATTGCAGGAGGCCAGCGCATGACGGGGTATGCGCTGGCTGTGCTGGCCGTATACGCGATCATCGGGGCCGTGGTGGGCGCATTTGCAGTCCCCCGAATCGCCGACATGCTGCTGAGCAGGGCATATTTGCGCTCTTATACCTGGTGGTATCACTGCTTGGATGATTTTTCCCGCTATCGCGATGCTTTCCCGGGCCGGCTTCCCCGTCAAAGCGAGAAGGGGTCTGCCGGCGCCGTGGGCATGTGGCTCGAGGATTGCCGTTCCCAGGCTCTGAAAGGGACGCTCACGCACGAACGCGCCGAAGCGCTTCGAGAGGCAGGCATCGACGTGGGCAAGGGTTCCTCGGCGCGAAGCGAGGCCGAGCAGCGGCGACGTTGTTCGTTTTCGGCGCGGGCGTGGCAACGGGCGGTGCTTGCCGCGGCCATGGCGTTGTGGTTCGCGGCCCAACCGCTATCGGGCGCCCCGTGGCATCAAGGCTGCCTGCTGTGCGTGTGCGGTGCGGTCATGGCGTCGGGGGTGGTGTGCGATTTGCGGGCAAGGGTGATCCCTTTGGAATGCTGCGCGGCGCTTCTCGTCGTCGGGGGCGCCTATCAGCTGCTTCGCCATGGCTCTGCCGGCATCGCGGAGGGGGCCGTCGCCGCGGCGGTGGTGCTGGCGGTGTGCTGGGTGGCGAACCTCATTGCGCGCAAGAGCGGCGGATCGGTGGGCTTCGGCGATATCCGTTGCATGACGGCGCTGGCGTTCGCGTGCGGTCCCGCAACGCTTTTAGGGGCGGCGGCTTGCTATGCGTCGGCGTGCGCGTTTTCCCTTGCAGGGATGTTGGTGCACCGGCTTGGTCGCCGCGATGGCATCCCCATGGCGCCGTTTTTATCCGTATGGCTGGCGGTGGGGACGACGGTGCTCGGATGAGAACGGGTACGGAAAGGAGGTGGTGCCTTTGGGCTGGTTAGGCGCTGGTTCGATTCGGTAACAAGGAAAAGGCAGCGAATGGAAAGGTTTGGATATGAACACGAACATGGATATGAACATGAACGGCGTTTCCCTGAAGGGTTTTGCGGACAAGGCCCGCGCTCTGGCGTATCGCGGCGAGGAGGATGGCGGATCGGAAATCGTGCAGGTGGTTATCGCCTTGGGCTTCGCCGTTGGCTTGGGGGCGGCGCTTATGCTTTTGCAAACGCAGGTCAACACGGCGATCACGTCTGCCGGCAGTTCGGTTACGAGCATGTTCAAGAGCGTGACGAGCGGCGCGGCCAGCAGCAAGTAGCCGCACCCTCCCGGCTGGTCGGCCGCTGCGCTCGGGTCGATGGGGCAAGCGTCGTCACGTTCGTGATGGCGCTGCCCTTGCTGATGAGCCTGCTGTGCGCCGTCGTGGATATCGGAAGGGCGGCGTATCTGGGTATGGAAGCGGATGTTGCGGCACAGGCCGCCTGCCGCGATGCGGCTCAGCGTATCGCCCAGGGGGACAAGGCGCCGGATAAGGCATGCGCCTTGTCGGCGGCGCTTGGGCAGGCTCCCGGCCTTGCCGGCGAAGGCGTTTCCTGCTCGATCGAAATCGATTGCCCGCCCGTGCAGACGAAGCGGGTCGAGCGCAAGACGTTCGACCCGCAAGCTGGCCGATTCGAAGAGCAGCTTGTCGAATTCGCTTATCGGCAGGTGGACGTGGAGATGCGTGTGAACGCCCGGTGTTTGACGCCTGTCGGCGATGCGGTGCTCGGTGCAATGGGGCAGGCCGATGGGTTGCGGCTGTCGGCAACGGCGAGCAGGACGGTCTCGGTGGAGGCTGATACGGGGGTGCGGCATGGTTTTCGATGAACGGGGAAGCGAGAGCGTGCAATTCTCCTTCGCCGTGGTGCTGCTCATCATCGTGACGTTCGGCATATTGCAGGCGGCCATGATGAATGCGGCGGCGATCATGTTGTCTTCGGAGCTTACCCAGGCATGCATACGCATCGATGTGATGGGTTTGAGGACGGCATCGGATAAGGAATCGTTCGTCGCCGAGCAGATCCTCGACGAGTCGTCGCAGCTGCGTCGAAGCGATTTGGCGGTGTCGGGGGTGAGGGTGGAATCGACCGCTTGCGAGGACGTGCTTCACGCAAGCGGCGTGTCGAGCCGCACAGCGCACACTGCCGTCTCCTATGACGTGTCCTACAAGGCGCCGATCGCGCTGTCCGGGTTATGCGGCGACGGAAGGCTATCGCGCCATGTCACGTGCATGGTCGTTGATGAGCGGGTGACGGAGGTGAGCCTTGCATGAGCCGGTATCGGGGGGAAGGGGGCAATCTTGCCCCTCTTGCCGTGGCGTTGTGCCTGGTGTTGGTGATGATGCTTGGCTTCTTGGCTGATTGCGCCGTGCTCTACGGCGCAAAAGCCCGTCAAGAGCAGGCTTTAGACGCTGCTAGATCGGCTTGCATGGACGCAAGCCGATCGGCTGCCGCGAAATATGGCGACGATGCGGGAGCGGTCCTTGCCGACGCTATAGCGGAGCAGGTCAGGGCGCAAGGGGTGCAGGGCGAGGTAAGCGTGTGGTTCTATGAGGCGCCTTCCCGGGCGGTTGCTGAAAGCGAACGCCTTTGGGTTGTGGGCATGCAGGTGGAGGAGGCGCAGCCGCTTCCGTTTCCCGTAAGCTCCGCTTCGGGCGCCAAGGTGGCTTCAAGCCGGATATTCAGCGCGCGTCCGTATGCGGCGCAGCAGGTATGGCGGCCTGATTCCCGCATATGCGGAGTGCATCGTTTCGGCGATGGTTGCGGTGCGGGCCAGGGGAGGTTCTCGGCGATAGGCGCGCTTGAGGGGTTCCCTCAAGAGATGGTCGAGGAAGCCCAAGCTCGTTTGGGCGGATAGCGAAAGGGGGACGATCATGGCGGTCGGAAGGAACACGGGGCGCGTCTCGCGGCCTGCGCCATCGAGGCGGCTGCGTCTTGGCGGGCGCTTGGAGACGGCTTATGGGAAAACTGCCGGGTCGGCGGAAGGGGGCGAGCAGCGAACGTCCGATAGGCCTGCGCGCTCGACGGACGTTTCAACTGCGCGTTTCAAGCAGATGTCCGCAGTGACCGCGGCTGCGGTTGCCGTTGCGTTCGTTGCGGTGGGATATGGGCTGTGGCAGGCGGGCGTTTCCCACGCGGCGGTCGATCAGGCGACGAAGGGCGCCCGTAATGTGGTGGTCACCACGCGCGATATCGCGGCCGGCGAGCCGTTCGGCGCGGATGCGGTGCGGCTTGCGGAGGTTCCCCAGGCTTTCCGTCAAGAGGAAGCGCTTGGCGCCGATGCCCTTGATGGCGCCGGCGGCGTGGCGGGCGCACGGGCCTTGGTCTCCATTCCCGCGAACACGCAGCTGTCGCCTCAGATGATCGCGGGCAGCGCGGCAGATGGCAGGTTGGCCGCACAGCTTGCCGCAGGCATGGAGGCGGTTTCCCTGTCGGTGAACGATGAGACGGGCGTAGCCGGGCAGGTCCAGCCGTTCGACGAGGTCCGCGTGGTGTGCGTCGCCGAGGCGGCTGGAGGCGTGGTCGACTTGGACGAGCTTTGCGCCTCGGCGCGCGTGATGTCTGTAGGCGGCGACGGTGCGGGCGAGGGCGCGGCGTACAGCGCCATCACGTTGGAGTTGACGCCGGAGCAGGCCGACGCGGTTCGCCGTGCGCAGGCGTCGGGCACCATCAGCGTCCAGCTCGTTGCGGGCGGGGTGTTGTCGGGAGGCATGGTCGAGCATGATGGATAGAGGGACCGAGCTTGCCCTGAAGCGGGTGGTTCGCGAAGGCCTTGCGACAAGGTTGCAGGGGGATTTCGATCCGGCGGAGGTGGAGTCGGCGATCCAGTCGCTTGTGCAGGAGGCCGTGCGGGCATGGAACCTGGGCCTTGCCGAGCCCGATATCGCCCGTTTATGCCGCTTGGTCAGCGACGATTTTCTTCGGTACGGTCCTTTGCAGGGGCTATTGGAGGACCCCGGCATCACCGAGATCATCGTCAACGGCGGCGGTGTGACGATGGACGCTGGGGTTGCAAGGTATTTGGAGCCGCATGTGTTCGTGGAACGGGCAGGGCGCTTGGAACCGTGCCCATATGTTCGGTTCGATGATGCCGATCATCTCCGCCGCATCATCGACAAAATCGCCGAGCAGGCGGGCATGCGTTGCGATGAGGCGCATGCCATGGGATGCGCCATGCTGCCGGGCGGCAAGGCACGAGCAACGTATATCGTGCCGCCGCTGGCTCCGGACGGCCCTGCGCTCAACCTCCGCCTGTTCGGCGATGACGTTATGAGCATCGAGGATTTGACGGCGCGAGGCGCCCTCAGCCCTGTGATGGCGGAGTTTCTAGGCTCGGCGGTGCGCGCTCGGTGCCCCATGATCATCTCCGGAGGCACCGGATCGGGTAAAACGACCATGCTCGGCGCACTTTCCGGCTTCATTCCCGATGGCGAGCGTGTCTTGACCATCGAAGATACGCCCGAGCTGCGCCTTCGCGCTGCGCACGTCGAGCGGATGCAGACGCGCGAGGCGAACACCGAAGGCGAAGGGGCCGTCGGCATGCGCGAGTTGGTGGCGCTTTCGCTGCGTCGGCGCCCCGATCGCATCATCGTGGGCGAATGCCGGGGGGCGGAGGCTTACGAGATGCTGCAGGCGATGCAAACCGATCACCCCGGTTCGATGACCACCGTGCATGCCAACGACCCGGGAAACGCGTTGAGCCGCTTGCGCACCATGGTGGGTTACGCCAACGCCGACATGGGCCGTGACGTTATCGTGCAGCAGATCGCGGAATCGCTTGCGGGGGGTTTGATCGTTCATGTGGAGCGCATGCGCGACGGAGGGCGGCGCGTCACCAGCGTTGTGGCGGTCGATCAGATGCCGGAGGGGGCGGCGATCATCCCCCGTGCCGAGCTGTTCCGATTCGAGCCGAGCGGGACGGATGCGTTCGGCCGCATCGTCGGAGCTTGGCGCGCGTGCGGCGTCCAGCCGCAGCGCATCAAGCGACGCATGCTCGCGGCGGGGGTAAGGTTCGACCCGTCTTGGTTTTTCGGGTCGTAGGGAGGCGATGGCTATGAAGGGGTACTTTTCCGGTGCGCTGGCCTTCGGCGTGCTTTCGGCGGCGGCGGTGCTGGCGTGCGCCGCCTTGTCCTTACGGTTGAGGCACAGGGCCGAGGAAAGCGATGCCCGAATGTCTGATCGGGCGTTGTACGAATTGGGTAAGCGTGATGCCGAGTCGGCGAAGGCGGATGCCGAGGGGCCGCTTGGCAAGATGCTGCGCGGCGCGGGCATCGAGGCGTCCCCGGTTTCGTGCGCGCTGTGCCTCGGCACCGTGGGCGCGTTCGTGGCTTTTTTCGCCATGCGGGCAAGCGGCTTGCTTGGCGCGGTTGCAGGTGTGGGGTTGGTTGCCGCTGCGGCGGCGATGTACGTGCTGCGTGCGCGGGTGAAACGGCGAGAGCTGCTTTCCCAGCAGTTCGTGCGGCTTGTTCCCCAGCTTTCGGCCAGCGTGAAAAGCTCGTTGACCTTAGAACGTGCGCTGCGGGTTTCCGCCGACCATGCTCCGGAACCGTTGCGGTCGGAGCTGATGGCGGTGCTTGCGCGCGTTTCGTATGGCACGCCGCTGGTGCAGGCGCTTGCCCGCATGGCGCAGAGCACCGGCGATGCCGATGTTGCGGCGTTGGCATCGGCCATGCGCATTCAGCAGCGTTTCGGTGGATCGATGGGGGCGGTCCTGGACCTGATCGCGGAGCATGCCCAGGGACGGGCTGTTATGCAGCAGGAGCTGCGCAGCGAGCTTGCGGGGACGCGCATGGCTACTGTGGTGGTGGCATGCGCCATGCCTGCGATCTTCGCGTTCATGTTCGCTACCAACCAGGCGTTTTCCCTTTTTTATCGGGAAAACCCGTTGGGGTGGGCTGTGCTTGCGGCCGCCGCGCTTATGGAAGTGGTAGGCGTTGCGGCGTGTCGCCGGATCACGAAGTTCTCGTATTAGGCGCTGCTCGCGCCGGTTAAGAGGTGATACATGCAAGGTTTGACGCTTTGCGCGATCTGCTTGCTTGCCGTTGCGGCGGGGCTGGCGGTTTACGAGGCGCTTAACGCTTGGGCGGGAGTGAAGGGGCGAAGGCATATGCCGGCATGGGCGAAGCCCGAACAGGAGGGCGGCGGCGCATCGCGGCATCTTGCCCGTGAGGGGATGGCGCGTTTGCGGGAGCGTGCCGTGACGGCGCTGGCGGGTTTCGCCCCGCTTTCGATGAGAGAACGGGAGCGGTCAAGGGAGCGGCTTCGATGCGCGGGCATAGCCCTAGAGCCCGAAACGTGGCGTTGCGCGTGCTTTGCCGCGGTTTCGGGCTGCGTGCTCGTAGCCGTTGCGGCGTGTGCCGCATTGCATGTGACGCCGGTGACCTTCGCCTTCGCCGTCTGCGGAGCGGGGCTTGCGGGCTGCGGGGGCTTGCAGCTGTACTTGCGCTCCAAGCGTCAAGCGCGTCGTGCCGCCATCGATGCCGGATTGCCCGATGCCATGGAGCTTCTTGGTGTGGCGATCGCCGCCGGTTCTCCGGTTGAGCAGTGCTTTCGTCAGGTCGCTGAAAGCTTGAACGGCCCGCTTGCCGATGAGTTCCGCCTGGTGGATCAAGAGGTCAACTTGTTGGGGCATTCCCGTGCGAAGGCGCTTTCCAATCTTGCGCAACGCTGCGCAAGCCAGGAGGTTACCGCGTTCGCCGCTCAGCTGACCCAGGCGATAGAGCAAGGCGCATCGGTGGCGCAGGGGCTTGCAAACCAAGCGGCGCTTGCCCGTTCGCGCGCCCAGGCGGCGGCGCTCGAGCATATCAGGAAGATGCCGACGAAGCTTGACGTGGTGCTGTCCGTTTGCTTCCTGCCGCCAACCACGTTGCTGGTGCTCCTTCCCACGGTCGTCGATTTGCTGGCGTTTCTAGGAGGTGGACTGGCTTGAGATGGTTTCGATGGGCGGCTCATGGAGAGGGGGCGGGCGATGATGAGTCAGGGGCGTAAAGTCGCAACGCGGTTTCGTGGGAGCCGCGTTCGCGCATCGGGCGACGTGTTGGCGGGAGATGGGCGCGTGCTCACGCGCCGCGGCTTCGTGTTCGGTCTAGGGGCGCTTGCTGTTGGACTGATTATGTACAACCCTCGAATGGCTTTCGCTGACGAGCCTTGGTGGGATGGGTCCTTGATATTCCGAGGGCATGGTGCATGGTATGCCAGCAGATTTTGGAAAGAGGTCGGCTCGGTGCAGGTGGGAGCGGGTGCCGAACAGGCGGGGGATATGTATACCGGCTTGCAGGTGGCGGCCAAAACGCCTTGGGTGGAATGGGACATCTCGGCGCGGCAGTTCATCAGGGCGGCTACTAAGATCACCATGGCATGCGATTTCACGACGGAGCTGTATTACCACATGAACGGCAAGCTTGAGATAGCATGCGGAAGCTATAACGAGCTGAACGCCTCGTATAACCTGTGGCATACCGACTCGGGGGACGATACGCGCTTCACCTTGTACCACACCATCGACGATGAGCCTGAAGGGGGTGTAGAGGAGGATTCGAAGGTCGTCGTCATCGATAACGAGGCTGGGGCGGGCATCCATAGAGATGGCTGTCACGTGTGGACCGATTATCGCGAGTATCCCGGATCGAATTACTCGGTATGGGTCCGTCGCATCGATCGCGATGCGATGCACGGGTTTCAATTGAGGTCGTGGTTTTGGAACTATTACTACTACGGGAAGGACTGGTATTACCAGCGCGCCGATGATCCCCCTATCGGCTTTTCAACGAAGTGGGTCAAGCAGCGTGCAAGGCGGGTAGGCATCGCAAGCGAAGCGCAATGGGCTGGTCGCGTGCTCGTCATCTCCCCGGCGACGGTGCCTTCGCTGCATCTTGGCGTCGAGGGCCCTTGGGCCGGCCAGGGGTGCAGCGCGTTCGCCGCCGCGTCCTCGACGAGGCACCATTGGATAGCGGTGGAGCACGAAGACCAGCGCTTTGCCGGAACGTTTCGCTTGGTGCCGGTTTGCGCTGGCGACGGCTCTCTTTCCCTCGGCCAGGCCGGCGGCGGCCCGCGTCTCGACCCAAGCGCGGCACAGCTTCAGCAGCTTGCGGAAGCCGATCGTGCGCAGGCGGTGTGGTTGCATGGGCGAGGGCCGTGTCAGTGGCTTTTCAACGACTGCTCCGGTATGGCGTTGGATCGCGTGGGGGCATCGCAGGAAAGCGGTGCTCAAGTGCAATTCCATTCGAACGGCTATGCCGACGGGGAATGGGATAACGAATCGCATATGTGGCATCTTGCGGATGCCCGTTTCGGTACGGAGGATGGGGCCCCGTTCGATCTTGATGGCGCCGCGGATAGCTCTACGGCGGTTGTGGGCGCTTCGCTTTGCGTTCCCGATCCCCGGGTTGCGTTCAGGCCCGGAGGCGCATCGGCAGATGCGGAAGGTATCCGTTACGAGTATGCGTGGCTCGTCGACGATGGCCAGGGCGAGGCCATCTCCGAGGTTCCCGAAATCATGGGTCGTGCATGCATCTCCCTCGGAAGGGAATGCTTGTGGCTCGATGCTCAGCCGGCGGCGAACGTGGTGGGGACGCGCGGGCGCGCCGGGGCTTTATGCGCCGCCGATTTATCGGTTGAAGGGGGCGGTTTCGGGCTCGTGGCGCGTATCGCCTCGTCCGGGGCGTGGCGTGATGCTGCTGAAAAGGGAGCTGAGGCGCAAGCTTTGAGCATGAAGCTTGGCGGTGATGCAGCCTTGCGCTTCCATGTGCGCTATCGCGTGTGCGGCAAGGATGGGAACTGGTCGGAGTGGTTTCAGGATGGGCAGGAAGCGTCCTGCGACGGGAGTCCTCTTCACGGCGTGAGCGCTCGAATCGTGCCAGCGGGGCTTCTTGAGGAAACAGGGCAGATGCTGCAGGTAGGCGAGCGTTTAGCGGGGAAGCGGCTGGTATGCATCGTGCGTGCGACCACCGTGCACCTGCATGCTGCGTATCTGGGGTGCGCGGCGTCGAAGCCTTTGCATGTGGTGAACCCTTTCACCACGGTGCGCTACTTCGTGGATGGCGAACGCGAGCCTTGTTGGACCGAGCGCGTCGATGAGTCTTCCTCGTACAGCGCCGCCCCCGATGCGCGCTCCGTCGCCTTAAAGCCAGGGTGCGAGAAAGTGAAGGGTTGGTTCACCGATGCTGCGTGCGCCGTTCCGTTTGCGGATGGGACGGTGGTGCAGGGTGCGACGTTGGACCTGTTCGGGCGCAATGTCGCCGAAGTCCGCTACGCATTGACGGAGATGTCGCGGGAATTGTTCTCGGAGAGACGGTGCTTCGCCGAGAAGCAGCTTGAAACCGAGGTGGATGGCGAATCCGTGTTGCCGCCTGTTCAAGAAGTCGTATACGGGGAGGTCCTGTCGTTTTCACGACGTCCCAGCGTATGGTACGAGGCCGAGGGGCGTGCAAGGGAGGCGGTCGGCATCGTCGGCGCGTATGCCGACGCATCGGCAGCCCAGCCTCCGGCGCCGAAGTTGAAGGTGACGTGCTCTACGACGGTGTATCTTGCATGGGCATTGCCAAGATACGAGGGCATTTGGGTCTCTTAGGCATGGAAAAAACGAGCCGCCTTCGTGCGGCGGCTCGATATGGGACTGCGGTGCGGATGCGGGGCGCATGGCGGGATGCGCGGCAAGGTCGATTCGCCCAGCTTGCGCGTTGCCGTCGAAATCCCCTTAAACGGCAACGCAAATGGGGCGGCTATCGGCTATTGGCCGTCAACCTGCTTTTCGAAGCTGCTCTCGGCTTGCGCTTGAAGCTGCTCCTCGATGGTCTGGTATGCGGCAAGGATCTGCTCGCAATCTTCGGTCAGCCGGCTTCCGTGGGCGCCATCGCGGTAAAGAAGCTGCACGTCAAGGGCTGCTTCTGTATCTTTGATGATACGCCACGCCTTGCTGTAGGCCATGCCCATGCTCTTGGCTGCGGCGTTCAGCGATCCGGTGTCGCGCACCCCGATGCACAGGCTGGCGATGCCGCGGCCGAACACCGAGTTGCTCTCCGTGTCGGGATTGACCACGGAGAGCCTCACGATCGGTTTTAGCTTGGTGAGTTTGCTCATGAAAAGTCCCTCGGTTCCCCTCGTGTGCTGCTATTCGCTGTCCAGGGCGGCGAGAAACCGCTCGGTCGCGTTCTCGATATCCTCGGTGGTGCCGTCGATGACTTCGGTGAACCTGATGGGCAGGCCGTCGAGCTCTGCCAAGCCGCGCGGTACGTCGTGATGGCCCGATTCATCGGCGACCAGGTCGTTAAGGCCGCAGCCCGAAAGCGCGGCTACGCTTTCCGGCAGGGGTTGGCCGGGCTTCATGTCATGCAGGGCGCGGTACACGTTGTTGCCGAACTTGGCCCAATGGGCGGTGCTGGCGATGAGCACGGGGTTTTCTCCGCGCAGGTTCTGTGCGGCACGGTATGCCACGGCGGTATGCGGGTCGAGCAGGTAGTCGTGCTCGTCGAGCACCTCCTTGATGGTGCGCAGGCACTCGGCGTTGTCCACGCTATCGGCGGCGAAGTGCTCGCGCACGGCGTTGAACGTGTTCTCGTCCACGCGGAAACGGCGCTGTTGTTTTAGGTCCGCCATCCAGCCTGCGATCGCCTTGGGGTCACGTCCCGTCAGCTCGAACAGCTGGCGTTCCAGGTTGGAGCTGACCAGGATGTCCATGGAAGGGGAGGGGGTCAGCACGAACGGGCGGTCGGACACGTCGTAGGTGCCGGTGTTGATGAAGTCGGTGAGCACGCGGTTTTCGTTGCTTGCGCAGTACAGCATGTCGATGGGCACGCCCATGCGCTTGGCGTAGTACGCGGCCAGGATGTTGCCGAAGTTGCCGGTAGGTACGCACACATCAAGCGCCGCGCCGGCTGCAAGCTTGCCGTCGGCGACCAGCTGCGAGTAGGCGGACACGTAGTACACCACCTGCGGCAGCAGACGGCCCCAGTTGATGGAATTGGCGCTGGAAAGGGAGACGCCATGCTCGGAGAGCAGCTTCTCGGCGAAGGCGGCGTCTCCGAACACGTTCTTGGCGCCCGTCTGACAATCGTCGAAGTTGCCGCGCACGCCCCATACGTTGACGTTGGATCCGCGCTGCGTGGCCATCTGGCGGTACTGGATATCGCTCACTCCGCCATCGGGGTACATGACCGAGATGGAGACATGGGGCAGGTCGCGGAAGCCTTCGAGGGCGGCTTTGCCGGTATCTCCCGACGTTGCCACCAGGATAAGGAAATCGTGATCGAGCTTGCCCTGCTCGCGCAGCTGGGCAGCCGATGCGCTGAAGAAGCGCGGCAGGCACTGCAGCGCCATGTCCTTGAAGGCGCTGGTGGGGCCGTGCCACAGCTCAAGAACATGGGTGTCGGCATCAAGGGAGGTGATGGGGCAGATACGCTCATCGTCGAAGTTGTCGCCATAGGCCTGGGCCATCAGCTCGTCGATCACCTGCTCCGGCAGGTCGACGCCGAAGGCTTTGTAGATGCGCGCCGCGCGCTGCGCATAGGGCAGCTGCGCCAGCTCGCAAATCTCATCGAGCGTAAGCTCGGGGATATGCTGCGGAACGTACAGTCCGCCGCCGTCGGCCAGGCCGTTGATAACGGCTTCGGTGAATTCGACGGGCTGGTCGACGCATCCGCGCGTATCGATATAACGATTCTCTTGCATGGGCTTGGCGCCTCCTTCGGCATTGCGAAAAGGGGGATTATTCACGGTACGCATAATATTCCTGCGAAAGTACAGATGGAAGATGATTTTCCCGTTCTTCAGACAAACGGTGGTTAACGGTGCATCCGTGCGCGAAGCAGCTCCGTGTGCATGCTAGCCGCAGCGAAGTAAATGTGGTCAAACTTTGAAAAATTACCCTTAGCGTACAAAAAGTTGCCTGAAGCTTCCATTCAAAGTCACTATGAGGTAACATCCTTCTGTTGTGTACGTCTAACAAATGAAGGGAGAACATCATGGAGACTGCGATGGCGAGCGCTGCGGCAAAGGCTGCGCGAACTCCAAGCGTGTCCGTCCAGCAGATGCCGCTTTCCTTTCTGAAAGAGGGCGAGTCCGCGCGTGTCGTCAAAGTGCGCGGGAAGGGCGACCTGCAGCATCATCTGGAAAACCTTGGCTTTGTGGAAGGAGCCGAGATCAAGGTGGTTTCAGGCGTCGCGGGCGACCTGATCGTCTCCGTCAAAGGCGCCCAGGTGGCCATCGGCCGCCAAGTGGCGTCCCATATCATCACCTCCGCGGCAACGGCATAGCGGCCGATCTGCCGGCACATAGGCGAACCCGGCCGCGGCGGCATAGCGCTGCGGCCGTTCGTGCGGTTGCCTTGCAACCGCCAGTATAAGGGCATGGAGAGAAGCACAAGAAAGCGAGGATAGGGCTAGATGGCCGAGATTCAGGGCAAAACGCTGCGTGATGTGCAGGTCGGCGAATCTGCTACGGTGCGCCGCCTGAGCGGAGAAGGCGCGCTCAAGCGTCACATCATGGACATGGGCATCACGAAAGGCGTTGGGGTGTACGTGCGCAAGGTGGCGCCGCTTGGAGATCCCATCGAGGTGACGGTCCGCGGTTACGAGCTGTCGCTGCGCAAAAGCGAGGCGGAGTGCATCCTCGTCGACTAGCGCGTACGCCGGCATAGCAAGCCGACGCATCGGTAATCGACGGGCAATGGCGCAAGTGCGCCGTTTTTTACCGAAACGAGTTACCAAGAACTAACTCAAAATGGCTTCTGAGCTGGGACGATGTGAAACATCGAAACCCAGAACAGCGCAAGAAGCCGAATCGATTCGCAAGAAAGGTAGATCATGGGAATCTGCATTGCCCTTGCCGGCAACCCGAACTGCGGCAAGACGACGATGTTCAACGACCTGACGGGTGCCAACCAATACGTTGGCAACTGGCCGGGCGTGACCGTCGAGAAGAAGGAGGGCAAGTACACGCGCGACAAGGACGTGACCATCACGGACTTGCCGGGCATCTACTCGCTGTCCCCGTATTCGCCCGAGGAGATCGTGGCGCGCGATTATCTGCTCGAAGGCGGCCCCGACGCCGTCATCAACCTGGTCGACGCCACCAACCTTGAGCGCAACCTGTATCTGACCAGCCAGATCCTGAACCTGGGTATCCCGGTCGTTATCGCGCTGAACATGATGGACCTGGTGGAGAAAAACGGCGACAAGATCGATGTCGACGGCCTGTCCCGCGAGCTGGGTTGCCCCATCGTCCCCACCTCGGCGCTGAAGGGCCGCGGCATGGAGGACGTTGTCAAGGCCGCCATCGATGCCGCTCGGACCGAGAAGGCCCCTGCGTCGCAGATGAAGTTCGACGCCGCCGTCGAGGAAGCGCTCGTCAAGATCGAGAGCGTGCTTGGCGACAAGGTGGCCCCCAACGCGGCTCGTTGGTACGCCATCAAGCTGTTCGAGGCCGAGGACAAGACCATCGCCGACCTCAAGCTTTCGCAGGCGGACCTCGACGCCATCTCCGCTATCCGCACCTCCATCGAGGACAAGCTCGATGACGACGCCGAGTCCATCATCACCGCCGAGCGTTACGACGCCATCAGCCACGTTGTGGACAAGACCGTCAAGCGCACGCGCACGGGCCTGACCACCTCGCAGAAGATCGACCGCGTGGTCACCAACCGTTGGCTGGGCCTCCCCATCTTCATCGTCATCATGTTCTTCGTGTACTGGCTGGCGGTCTCCGTCGGCGGCGGCGTGGTGACTGACTGGGCCAACGACGGCATCTCCGGCGACGGCTGGCTCTACACCGGCAACGCCGCGTTCGACGAGGCCACCGAGGAGTACGAGGATGCTCACTCCCAGGTTGTGGCTTATGTCGAGAACATCTTGGGCGAGGACGAGGAGTCCGAGCTGCCTTCCGACGAATCGCAGGAGGTGCTCGACGCCTTGGCCGCCGAGGAGCCCGAGGCGCCTGAAGATGGTGCCGATGCGGACGCCATGGCCGAATACGATGACGCCATGGCCGAATACGAGGAGGCGCAGGCCATCGTCGCCGACTTCGATGAGCGGGCTCAAGCCTCGCATGCTGTGGCCACCATGGAGGTAGAGGACGAGGACGGCAACGTGGAGGAGCAGACCATCACGTTCGCCGATTACCAGAAGGCCCTTGAGGTGGAAGAGCCCGATCCGTCCGACGGCACGTGGGGCCTGTGGATCCCGGGTCTTGGCGCCATCATCGCCGATGCCATGGAAGCGGCCGACGTCGCGCCGTGGCTGCAGTCCCTCGTCAACGACGGCATCGTCTCCGGCGTCGGCGCCGTCATCGGCTTCATCCCGCAGATGGTCATCCTGTTCCTGCTGCTGGGCATCTTGGAGCTGTGCGGCTATATGTCCCGCGTCGCGTTCATCATGGACCGCATCTTCCGCAAGTTCGGCCTGTCCGGTAAATCGTTCATCCCCATGCTCATCGCCTCTGGTTGCGGCGTGCCTGCCGTCATGTCCACCAAGACCATCGAGAACGAGATGGACCGTCGTATGACCATCATGACCACCACGATGATCCCGTGCGGCGCCAAGATGCCCATCATCGCGCTCGTGTTCGGCGCGCTGGCATCCGGCGATTCTTCGGCAACGTGGTACGTGGCACCCATGTTCTACTTCCTGGGCGTCATCGCCATCATCCTCTCCGGCATCATGCTGAAGAAGACCAAGCTGTTCGCTGGCGAGGCAACCCCGTTCGTCATGGAGCTGCCCGAGTACCATATGCCCACGGTGAAGTCCATCCTGCTGTCCATGTGGGAGCGCGTGAAGGGCTACATCATCAAGGCAGGTACCATCATCTTCCTGTCCACCATCGTCATCTGGTTCCTCATGAACTTCGGCGATGCGGGCGAGGGCTTCGGCCTGCTCGATCCCGATGCCCCCGACTACATGGAGCACAGCCTTATGGCCGGCCTGGGCAACCTGCTTGCCTGGATCTTCGCGCCGCTGGGCTTCGATAACTGGCAGGCTACGGCGACCGCTGTCACCGGCCTGGTGGCCAAGGAGAACGTCGTGGCAACTGTGGGCATCATCACGCAGCTGGCCGATTACGGCGAGGCTGACCCGCAGCTGTGGTTCGGCTTCCTGCAGATGCTCGGCGGTTCCACCGCTGCCGTGGTCGCCTTCTGCGCGTTCAACCTGCTGTGCGCTCCGTGCTTCGCCGCCATGGGCACCATCCGCCAGCAGCAGAACTCCCCGAAGTGGTTCTGGATCACCATCGGCTACCTGTGCGGCTTCGCCTGGTGCGTGGGCACCATGCTCTACCAGTTCGTCGGCCTTGCGACCGGCGAGGTCGAGTTCAACGTGTTCACCGTGGTGGCCATCGTCATCGCAGCCGCCATGCTGTTCCAGATCTTCCGTCCCATGCCCAAGCGTGAGGAGAAGCAGGAGAAGTAGCGCTGTGCCTCTATCCTGCAAGACCGGTATCGGGCAAGACAGCAATCGATGACGGTTTTGCGAAGACGTGAGCTGCTTTAAGCGGGACGTCGCCTTCGGGTGGCGTCCCGCTGCTGTTCGTAGTATTATCCAAGGGAAACATTTTATCCGCGCGCCGGCATCGGTGCGCAGCATAGGGAAGGAGTCAGGCCGTGATCTTGGGTTTGGAATTCAACCTGCCGACTGTGGGGGTCCTGCTGATCGTGGTTGCATGGGCCGCATGGGCCGTGCGCCGTCTGTGGAGCCGCGGCATGTGCGACTGCCATGCCGACAGCCCGCGCGGCTGCTCGGGCGGCTGCGGCGGGTGCACGGGGTGCAGCGCCGCGGCACGCATGGCCGCCGACATGGGCAAGGCCGTGTCCGGTAGATAGGCGAACCGCGGGCGCGTCCGCGGTATAGAAGATGCTTCCAAGGGGAGGGGCCGGCTTGATGCCGGCCCTTTCGCGTGCATGGCGGTCTTTTGGTCGGGGGAGAGCCGGGCATGTGGCGCAGCCGTGCCGCGATATGAAAGCGGAAGCGCGCGACGCAGCCGCTTCCGCGTGATATCCGGGCGGCAGGGGAGGTTCGCATGAGAAGCGCACGGATGAGCATAGGGGTCGACCGGAAACGGGAGGCCCGTCTGCTCCCGTGTCGAACGCAAACGAAGCGCTCGGGCGAGCTCGCGAATCAAGCGCGCAAAATGAGAAGATCGCTTAGGAAAACTTTTCTCAAAAAGTTATTGACGGTTTACTAAAGTTACCCTATACTGACAAATGTCGATGGCAAGCGTTTCCCCCTCGCAAAAGCCATTCGACGCCTCTCTTTCTTTTGCTGACCCGGCGGCAGGGCTCTTCTCGTCTGGCCCCGCCGTATCAGCAGGCCGACGAGGGTTCCATACCCCCCTCTCCACCCTCGTCGGCCACTTTTCCTTCTTGAGCTTCCCGTAAATCCACCTGCTGCTTGAACAGCTCGAATGCGCAGTTATACGCATTTCGATGGCATGCTGTCGCTCTGTGGTACTATGGGGACACGTATGAAAGGAGGGCCCAATGGAGAAGATGTCCAAATCGCACGAGGATTACCTTGAGGCCATCGTAATGCTCGGGGGGACTACGGAGGTGTCCGTCCGATCTGTCGACATCGCCAACAAAATGGGCGTTTCCAAGGCTTCCGTGAACAAGGCGGTCACCGCGCTGAAGGAGAAGGCGCTTGCCGAGCAGCCGTATTACGGCGATGTCACCCTTACCGAGGCTGGCTTTGCCTACGGCACTGCCATCTACGAGCGCCATTGCATGCTTTCGAAGTTCCTGCACAAGGAGCTTGGCATTCCCGCCGACGTCGCCGAGAACGAAGCCTGCCTTATGGAACACGCCATCAGCGACGACTCGTTCGAGAAATGGAGAGCTTATATTAAAAAGCTCGACCTCTAAAGGCGCGAAGGCGCCCATCGCTGAAGCTAAACCGCACGCCAACCGCCCGTTTCCCTGTTGGAAATGGGCGGTTTTCCGTCCGGAGCGTAGTGCGCGCGGCGCCGCTCGATGTGCTATCCTAGCGACTGCTTCTTGCATCAAATCACACGCTAATCGAACCACATGCGCTAAGGGGCGGTCATCCATGTCACGGCAAGCTCATATCCTCTCGTTCGACGACGTCAAGCGAGGCGGTTCCCGTTACCCAGAACAACAGAATCGCGACCGGGCGGAACGCTCGCAAGCGGGTTGTGCCCGTGCGGGCCAACGCCCCTCGCAAGTTCCGCGCCGTCAAAGCTCGCCTTTGATGTCCTATCTTTCCGAGGACGCGTTCGCGCAGCCGTATTTCGAAGAGGAAGGCTCCCGGCGCCCCTCCCGGCAGCGCCGCGACGCCTCTCGCGCTTCCCGCAATCACCGCGAAGCCGTTGCCGAGCCGCGTCGTTCTTCGCGTATGTCCGCGCAAGAGCGGCAAGAGCGCGCCCAGCAGCCCCAGGAAGATCAGATCACGGCGGCCGATCGTCGCCGTGCCAAGGCCAAGGCACGTGCCAAGGCCAAGGCCGGTCGCGCGTTCGAGAAGCAGTTCGGCGGGCAGGCGCCCGAGAGCGACGATTCCCCGCGTGCCGCCGTGTACAAAGGGCAGATGGGGTCAAGCCAGCGTCGTGCCCAGCGTATGCAGGCCGACGAGTCAACGCCCTCGCGCAACCGCCGTCATGCACGCTTCTCCAAAGACGCCCTTATGGGCGCCATGGGATCGCGCAACTTCATGATCGGAGCCGCCGTGGCCGCGTGCCTGGTCATGTCCACGGTGTTTTTGTATCCCACCGCGCAGCGCTACTATTGCAGCGTGCGCGACCACGACAAGCTGGTCATCGAATACGATGCGCTCGTCGACCGCAACCAGGCGCTGCAATCCGACGTCGATTCCCTGCAAACCGATGCGGGCGTCGAGCAGCGCGCCCACGAGCAGCTCGGTTGGGTGAAGAAGGGCGAGGAATCCGCGAACGTGCGCGGTTTGAACCTGGAGGAAACCCAGCAGGGTTCCACCATCACGCCCAATATCTCCTCCGATAGCGTGCAGGCGCCTGATACGTGGTACTCGCCGCTGCTCGATCTGGTATTCGGCTACAAATAAGCAGGCAAGGGGGTTGCCATGACCGAAGGCCTTACGCACGGCTTTGTTGCGGGGCGCTATGCCGCCATCGATATCGGAACGGTCACGTGCCGCATGCTCGTGGCGGATGTCGACGCCGCGGGCGCCATCCATGAGGTTGATCGCGAATATGCCATCACCAATCTCGGCGAGGGCGTCGATGCCGCCGGCGTGCTCGCTCCCGCCGCCATCTTGCGGACCGTTGAAACGGTAGGGGGCTATTGCGCCGTGCGCGATCGCCTTGCCGAACAAGGCGCCCCCATCGTGAAGACCGTCGCCGTCGCCACTTCGGCCTCGCGCGATGCGGAAAACTCCGACGAGTTCGTGCAGCGCTTGGCGAAGCTCGGCGTCGTCCTTTCGGTCATCCCCGGTTCGAAAGAGGCGGGGCTGTCGTTTTCGGGGGCCTCGTGCGATTTCCCGGGCCAGGATCTTATGGTGGTGGATATCGGCGGAGGCTCCACCGAGATGGTGGTGGGCCGTGCGGGGCAGGCGCCTGCGTGGGCGCACTCGTTCGATATCGGGTGCCGTCGCGTTACCGAGAAGTTCATCCGCACCGACCCTCCCGCCTCCGATGAGCTCGACCGTGCGCGCGAATGGGTCTCGCAGCAGCTTGCCCGGCGTCTCGGGGAAGCCGGGAAGGCCGGCATAACGCCTGAGCGCCTGGTGGCGGTCGCGGGTACGGCTACCACCGTGGTCGCGGTGCGCGACCAGATGCGCGTGTACGATTCGACGAAGGTGCATAAGGCGCTCGTGACGCGCCAGCAGCTCGACCGGCAGTATGCGGAACTTGCGGCAATGCCCCTTGAGCAACGCAGCCAGGTTGTGGGCCTTGATCCGGGCCGCGCGCCCGTCATCGTGGCGGGCTTGGTTATCATGCAGGCGGTCATGGACGCCGTCGGCGTGGACGGGTTCACCGTCAGCGAGACGGACATCCTGCACGGCATCATCTTGGATGCGGCCAAGCGCGGATAGGCTCTCTTCCAGGCGCGCCCGCGCGACCCGTCGCATCGCGAGCAGCTTGTGAGATCGTGTATCGGATGTTCGCGAACATGCGAAAACGGCCCGGATCGGAGAACCGATCCGGGCCGTTGCCGTGTTTGCGTGGTAGGAGCGGTGGGATTCGAACCCACAAGCCTTGCGGCGGCGGATTTTAAGTCCGCTGCGTATGCCGATTCCGCCACGCTCCCGCGTTAGCGCGCCCACCATCATAACAGAAAAAGGCGCGAAGGCATCTTGGCGGCGGTCAATTTGAAGTTCCTCGGCTGATTGCGCCGCTTGGCCGGAGGGCCGCGTGAGCGTAAGGCGCTTGTGGTACCATGGCATCAAGCATGCAAGCGATTCGAATCAAGAAAGCGCTATGAAAAACATTAACGAGATCATCGCAGACGTAGCCGAACCCCCGAAAACCTTCGAAGGCTACCTGATGGCCTATGCCGATCAGGTAGGGGATCTGGTGAACACCTATCTTCCCGCGGGAACGCATCCCGATATGGACCGTTATCTGTACACGCCGCTGAAGCGGTATAGCGAAAACGGCGGCAAGCGCCATCGCCCACTCATCTGCTTCGCATCGTGCCTGGCCGTGGGCGGCGACATGCGCTTGGCCACCAGCGCGGCGGCTGCCATCGAGCATTTCCATACCGCGGCGCTCATCCATGACGACATCGCCGATGAGGCGGAGCTCCGCCGCGGCGAACCGTGCATGCACTGCACGGAAGGCATCGGCCTTGCCATCAACGCAGGAGATCTTGCCCTGTCCCTGGTGAACGGCACCGTTGTGGAAGACCCCGACCTTGACGACCATACGAAGGTGCGCGTCATCTCCGAGCTCATCGAAATGACGCGCCGCACCATCGAAGGCCAGGCCCTCGACATCGGATGGGCGCGCGACGGGCGCTACGACATCACCCCTGAGGATTATCTGGTCATGGCCACGCATAAAACCGCCCATTATTCCGGTGCGGTGCCGCTGGCAGTGGGCGCCATCATCGGCGGCGGCACGGCGGAAGAGGTGGAGGCCCTGCGCAGCTACGGCCTTGATACGGGACTGGCGTTCCAGATCCAGGACGATTTGCTCAACCTCATCGGTAGCGAGGAGTCCATGAAGAAGGACTTCCGCAGCGACATCACCGAGGGCAAGCGTACGCTCGTGGTGGTGCATGCCCTGTCAAACGCCGCGCCCGAGGCGCGTGAGCGCCTTATCCAGATCCTATCCGCTAAGGAGAAGGACCCGGCGGTGCTCGCCGAGGCGGTCGATATCATGCAGGCCACGGGCAGCATCGAGTACGCGCGCAGCTACGCGGAGAATCTGACCAACGTCGCAAAGGGCCGCTTGGTGCAAAAGGTGGGGCCGTCCCCATCGCGCGAATTGCTGATCTCCATGGCCGATTGGTTTGTGAACCGACTGAAGTAGGTGGGTGCAATGGAAACCATTAAACTCAACGATTCCGGAGCTGCCGTCGAGGATGTGCAGCATCGTCTCTCGCGTATCGGGCTGTTGGACGAAGGGCACGTGGACGGCATGTTCGGGCCCGAAACGGCGAAGGCTGTCGCTTCCTTCCGCTCCCAGGCGCAGCTCGAGTGCGGCGATGAGGTGGACGAGAAAACGTGGACTGCCCTGGTGGACGCATCGTTTTGCTTGGGTGACCGCACGCTGTACCTTCGCATGCCCCACTTCCATGGCCATGACGTGCAGCAGTTGCAGAAGGCGCTTTCCGCGCTCGGCTTCGCCTGCGGCGACATCGACGGCATCTTCGGCGCGTTCACCGAGCTTGCCCTGCGCAAGTTCCAGACGAATCTGGGCCTGCCCACCGACGGCATAGCCGGTGCGTACACCTATTCCGCCATCCGCAACCTGCATCATTCCTGGGAGGGCAAGGAGGCCGTGCGCGGCTCTTCGCACCTGGGCTTCGCGCGTGCGGCCGGCGTGCTCGAGCGCAACGCGCTGTGCTTATTCGGCACGCAGGAGTTCACGCGCAGCGTGGCCTCGCGTATGAGCAACCTGGCGCTTGCCACCAACCCCGCATCGAAGATCGTCAGCGCCGACAACCTGCTAGTGGCGCCCGATGAGCAGATGCTGCTCGTGCACATCGTGCTGCCTGAGGAGCAAACGGGCAATGCGCCCCGTGTGGGGTTCGCCCCCGAGGAGACGCTGTCCATGCGTTTGGAATCGGCGCTCGAGGCCGCCATGCAAGCCGATCCGGCGCGCGTTGCCGTTGAGCTTCCCGGCAGCATGTGGGAGGATGCCGGCGTGGGCCGCTCGGCACAGCATTTCGCTATCACGCTGCTCGATGCGCTGTGCACGGCGCTCGCGAAGCGCTAACGGCGGCTAGCGAAAAGAAGCAATGTCAACGGGCGGTCCTCGGGGCCGCCCGTTTTGCATGCTGGGCGGGGTAGGGTTATCGGGTCTGCAGCCCTTAGGGCGTGGTAACGGCCTTGCTGTAAGCTGCGGGTGCGATGCCTCCGCCGGCTTCGCTCGCCGGATGTTCCGCACGTGCTGCTTTGCATCGGGACGGCAACGGTTCGCCCAAAGCGGCTGGGCGTTGCGTATACTGGGAATATCGAAGCGGGGTCCGAACACGGCCCTTGCAACCAAGAGAAAGGTCCGGTTATGACCGAGCATAACGATAACCCCATCCCGCAGCCTGAACAGCCGGCTCCTCCGCAGACGCCCGCCCAGCAGCAGACGCCTGCTCAGCCCGCCGTCCCGCCGCAAAGCGCACCCGGCGCTTCCCAGGTCCCGCCGGCTCAGCCTGAGCAGTCGTATGCGCAGGCCCAGCAACAGCAGCCCTACGCACAGCCTATGTATGCGCAGCCGGTGTATCCTCCGGCGCCGCTCATGAAGCTGTCGGGCGGCATGAAGTTCGCCTGGTTCGTCATCGGCGCGTTGGTGGGCATCCCGGGCATCCTGCTTGCCTGGGTTTGCAACGCCGATAAATACCCCCAGGTAAAAAACGACGCCGTGAAGTTCTCCGCCATCGGCTTCGCCGTGTGGATGCTTGCCGGCATCATCTTCACCGTGATGATAGGCGGTATGCTCGCCGCATTCGTGGCCGCTTGCGATCCCGGCTACTACGGCACCTACGGTGGAACCTGGTAACATCGGGTTTCACGGTGCAGGACAGCTTTGGACGCCACGCGCAGCGGTCGCTGTTTGAGCCTTTGTTGAACGAAGCTTTGGCAACCGCTAAGCATGTCTTGCGTTAGCGAACGTAAACAATATGTTACGAAGAAGAGCCCCGCCGGGGCTCTTCCGCATTTTCGGGAAACGCCGGTGGTACAATCAACCAGTTTTACAAAATGCCCGGTAGAAGGGCATGCGAGGCTGCAAATCGAGGGAGCGAACATGGCACGTCCCATGACCATGGCCGAGAAGATCTTGGCCGCACATGCGGGGCTTGACGAAGTCGAGCCGGGGCAGTTGATCGAGTGCAATCTCGATCTGGTGCTTTCCAACGACATCACGTCGCCTATCGCCATCAAGAACTTCAAGCAGATCGGCGTGGAGAAGGTTTTCGATCCCGCTAAGATCGCCCTGGTTCCCGACCACTACGTCCCGAACAAGGACATCAAAAGCGCCGAGCAGGCCAAGCAGGTGCGCGATTTCGCCCGTGAACAGGGCATCACGCATTACTACGAGGTCGGCTGCATGGGCGTCGAGCACGCGCTGCTGCCCGAGCAGGGCGTCGTGGGCGCGGGCGATCTGATCATCGGAGCCGATTCCCATACCTGCACCTATGGCGCCCTCGGCGCATTCTCCACCGGCGTCGGCTCCACCGACGCTGCCGTGGGCTATGCCACGGGCAAGGCCTGGTTCAAGGTTCCCGAAAGCCTGCTGTTCAAGATCGACGGCCAGCTTGCCCCCGGCGTCACCGGCAAGGACGTCATCT
>URQU01000018.1 GCA_900550055.1 uncultured Coriobacteriaceae bacterium
ACCCACACGAACGGGTCGCGATGCGGCAGCACGCGCTCGATAACGTTGCGACCGCAAGGGTATTGGATGGTTTCCATGGCAAAATCCTTCGAATGGGGCGCCGAGGCGCCCGCTGGATGTATGGGGTTATGCGCGCTCGACCCTAGAAGGGCGAGATGGCGAGCACGGCGTTGTGGCCGCCGAAGCCGAGCGAGTTGGACAACGCGACCTTCTGCGGATAGCCCGTCTTGGCCTCGGTGAGCACGTTGACGGGACAATCGGGGTCGGGCTGCGCGAAGCCCGTGGTGGGCGGCACGCACTCGTTGGCGACGGAGAGCGCCGTGACGATGGCCTCGACCGCGCCGGCGGCGCCGAGCGTGTGTCCCGTGGAGCCCTTCACAGACACCACCGGCACCTTGCGACCCGCCTCCTCGCCGCAAAGCGCAAGCAGCGCATGCGACTCGGTGGAGTCGTTGGCCGGCGTAGCCGTGCCGTGGGCGTTGACGTGGCCAAGGTCGGCAGGCGTGAAGCCGCCCTCGGAGAGCGCCTGGAGCATAGCGCGCTGGATGCCCTCGCCCGAAGGCTCGGGGGCGGTCATGTGGTAGGCATCGCCGGTGGAGCCGAAGCCCGTGATCTCGGCGAGGGGCTTCGCACCGCGCGCCAGGGCATGCTCAAGGGATTCGAGCACCACGGCGCCGGCGCCTTCGCCCGCCACGAAACCGCAGCGACGCTCATCGAAGGGCAGCGAGGCCTGGGCGGGGTCGTCGACCTTGGCAAGCGCGCCCAGGTTGGCGAAACCGGCGATGCAGATGGGGTTGACCGACTCCTCCGAGCCGCCCGCAAGCGCCATATCAGCGTACCCGTGGCGGATGGAGCGCACGGCCGCGCCGATGTTGTGGGCGCCGGTGGCGCAGGCGGTGGTCACATCGATGCACTCGCCGCGCATGCCGTAGCGGATAGCCAAATGACCTGCTGCGATGTTGCCGATCATGGTGGGCACGAACAGCGGGCTGACGCGCTTGGGGCCCTTATCGTGCAGCGTGTAGAAGCCGCTTTGCAGCTCGTCGATGCCGCCGATGCCCGCACCGAAGATCACCGCCGCGCGCGTGGGATCCTCCTGGTCCATGTCGATGCCGGACTGGGCCATGGCCTCGTCGGCGGCAACGATGGCGTACTGGACGAAACGCTCGAAGCGGCGTGCCTCCTTTTTCGACAGCCCGTGCTCGGTCGGGTCGAAATCGCGCACCTCGCCCGCCACATGCACGTCGAAATCGTCGTGATCGAAGTGGGAAATAGCGCCAATGCAGCAGCGTTTGCCCATCACCGCATCCCAAAGCGCGTCAACGCCGACGCCGGCGGGCGTGACGGCGCCCATACCGGTGATGACCACGCGGTGGGTGCCATCGGGACGGCGCGTTGCGGACGTATCGATTACCTGACTCATAGTGCCAAACCTCCGTCGATGCAGATGACCTGCCCGGTAATGTAGCCGGATTCCTCGCTTGCCAAAAAGCCCACCAGATGGGCGACGTCGTCCACCGTGCCGAAGCGCTTCATGGGAATCTGTTCGCCGATGGCATCGCGCTGCTTCTCGGAGAGCGCGGCGGTCATGTCGGTGGAGATGAACCCGGGGGCAACGGCGTTGGCCGTGACGCCGCGGGCTGCAAGCTCGCGGGCGATGGTCTTCGTCAGCCCGATGACGCCCGCCTTCGATGCAGCATAGTTCGCCTGGCCGGCGTTGCCGCCGACACCGGAGATGGACGACATGTTCACAATGCGCCCGTAGCGCTGCTTCATCATGATCTTGCCCGCGGCGCGGCAGATATGGAACGTGCCCTTCAGGTTCACGTCGATGACGCGGTCGAAGTCGTCGTCTTTCATGCGCACCATAAGCCCGTCGCGCGTGATGCCGGCGTTGTTGACCACGGCATCCAAGCGGCCGAAGGCTTCATGGGCCTGCTCGACCAGGGCGTTCGCCTCGGCCTCGTCGGCCACGCTTGCGGCGATGGCCTCGACCTGCACGCCATGCTCGGAAGCGATACGACCGGCCTGCTCGCTCAGCGCGGGAAGGCCCGCCTCGCTCGAGCAGTTCAGGGCCACGTTGAAGCCGGCGGCTGCCAGATGCTCGGCAACCGCAAGGCCGATCCCGCGTGAGCTGCCGGTGACAAGCGCCGCGCGGCGGATGGTATCTTGAGATTCGCTCATGTGCTATTCCTTATCCTTGGCGTATTCGGAGACGAAGGCATCGAAGGACGCCGCATCCTGGATGCAGGGGCGGGCGGCCTTGCGGTCGATGCGCTTGACCAGGTTCGACAGCACCCCGCCGAAGCCGACCTCGGCGAACACGGCAGCGCCCTGATCGGCCAAGGCCTGCACGCTTTGCTCGAAGCGCACCGGATGGGTCAGATGATCGACCAGATGACGCCGCGCATCCTCGGCGGAAAGCGGCTTTGCATCGACGTTGCAGATAAGCGGGACGGAAGGCTGCTTGAATTCGACCTTCGCAAGATATACGTCCAGCTCATCGGCGGCGGATTGCATCAGCGGGCTGTGGAACGCGCCGGAGGTTGCCAGGCGCGCATATCGCTTGCCTGCCGCCCCCCATGCCGCCTCCGCTCGCTCGACGGCGGCAAGCTCACCTGAGACAACGATCTGGCCCGGGCAATTGAAGTTCGCGGGGACGAGCACCTGGCCCTGCGCGCAATCCTTGCACAGCAGTGCGACCGATTCCTCATCCGCCTTGAGCAGCGCGCTCATCACGCCCGGCCGCTCGGCAGCGGCCTGCGCCATAAGCCGGGCGCGCTCGGCTACGAACGAAAACGTTTCCTCATAGGTAAGCATGCCCGAGACCGCCAGGGCGCTGACCTGCCCCAACGAGAACCCAAGCACAGCCTGCGGCTGCACGCCGCGGGCCTGCAGGGCAGAGGCGATGCCCACGGACAGCGCGCAGGTGGCCGGCTGCGCATACCGGGTGTCGTTGAGCTTCTCGGCAGGTGCGTTGACCATAAGGTCGGCCACGTCATAGCCGAGCACATCGGAGGCGCAGTCGAGCACCGCCTTGACCTCGGGGACGCCGAACAGGCTCTCGCCCATGCCGGGCTTTTGGGCGCCTTGGCCCGAGAACATGAATACCGGATTCATGCCAACCCCCTACCCGCGCACCGCGTTGGCGTCGGCGGCTTGCTGAAGGCTGCGGGAGCCGACTGCCTGCGCCTGCGCCATCAGCTCGTCGATGACCTCACGGGCGGTTTTGCGCTCGTGCACAAGAGCGGCAACCTGGCCGGCCATCATGGAGCCGTTGTCCACATCGCCCTCGACGGCGCGACGCAGGCTGCCCACGTACATGGCCTCAAGCTCGTCGCCGTTTTTGGTCAAATCGGCCTCCAGTTTGCGCACGTTGCGGGAGAACTTGTTCTTCAAGCAGCGAACGGGATGCCCGCTGCCGCGCCCCGTGACGATGGTGTCGGAGTCCTTCGCCGCCAGAACGCGCTCTTTATAGGCGTCCGAGACGGTGCACTCCTCAACGGTAAGGAAGCGCGTGCCCATCTGCACGCCCTCGGCGCCAAGCGCGAACGCTGCCGCCACGCCGCGCCCATCGGCGATGCCGCCGGCGGCGATGACGGGGATGGACACGGTATCGCACACGGCAGGGACCAGCGCCATAGTGGTAAGCTCGCCCACATGCCCGCCGCTTTCGGTGCCCTCGGCAACAACGGCATCGGCGCCCAGGCGCTCCATGCGTTTGGCGAGCGCGGTGGTAGCCACGACGGGGATGACCTTGATACCGGCCTCTTTCCACATGCCCATATAGTTGGCGGGGCTGCCGGCGCCGGTGGTGACCACATCGATTTTCAAATCGACGAGCAGCTGGGCAAGCTCGGCGGCGTTGGGGTCCATGAGCATGACGTTGGCGCCGATGGGTTTGTCGGTGATCTTGCGGGCAGCCGCAACCTGCTGCTCCACCCATTCCAGCGGCGCGCCGCCGCAGGCGATGATGCCCAGGCCGCCGGCGGCGCTGACGGCGCCAGCCAAGCTGGCATCGGCGATGCGCGCCATAGCACCCTGTATGATGGGCTTCTCAATGCCCAAAAGCTTAGTGATACGGGTATTCATATACCTAGGTCCTATTCACGAAAACAGACTTCGAACACGCCTGATAAGGCGATGACAACGTACCGGGAAATGGTAGTGCAAGCGGTTGGTATTTCAAGGCAAACGGAATTTCTTTCACGTTTTCTTCGGCTGCAAAAATAGCATCCCACGCCTCTGACGTGGGACTTTGCAATTAGCTTATTTCACTTGCGAAGCATTTCGGCCCGTGACTTGAACTTGTTCACGCCAGGCGGAAGTCAAGACGGCCGGCACGGGCATCCGCAGCCTCAAGGACCACATCCACGCGCTGGCCCAATCGAAACACACGGCCGCTGTCCTGTCCCACCAGCATGCAGCCTGCCGCATCGAGGGCGAAGTATTCGCCGCCTAGATGCCTGGCGGCAACCAAACCCTCTGCGGTGTTGTCAAGCTTCACGTACATGCCGTACGCGGCAACCCCTGACACCGCCGCCGTGAAGTTCTGTCCGACGAAACGGGCCATGTACTCCACGAGCTTGAGCTCCTGAGACTTGCGTGCGGCCTTTTCCGCGACGCGTTCCATATCCGAGGAATGCTCGGCAATCCACGGCAGCGCCGCGACCTCCTGCTCGAAGCGCTGAGGCCGACGCGTGAGCTGAGCGCGCAGCATACGGTGCACCACAAGGTCCGGGTATCGGCGAATGGGGCTGGTGAAATGCGCATATGCCGCGCTGGCCAAGCCGTAATGCCCTTCGCACTGCGGTTTGTAGCACGCGCGCTTCATAGCGCGCAACACGAGCGCCTGCACAAGATCGGCTTCAAGCCGCCCCCGGCTTTCCGACAACACCTGCTGCACGACATGCGGATCACCGGCAACGAACCGCTCAGGGCTGATGCGGTCGAACCAACTGAACTCCGAAAGCACGGGAAGCAAGGCGGCAAGGCTATCCGGCGAGGGCTTTTCGTGCACTCGATACAGGGCGGGGAAATCACGCTCGTGCAAATGCGCAGCCACCACCTCGTTGGCTAAGATCATGGCCTCCTCGACCAAGCTGGTAGCCTGGTTCTTGACGCGAAGGTCCACCCCGCAGGGCTTGCCGGCCCCGTCAAGGACCACACGGGCTTCAGGAAACTCGAAATCAAGGCCGCCGGCAACATGCCTGCGCGCGATTCGCGCCCGCGCGAACTCGCTCAGGCTTTCAACGCGTTGCATGATGGCATCGTCGATGCCCTGTTCCGGCGCACAGCCTTTCAACCCCCTCACCGTGCCGCAAGCCCCAAGCGGCGCACCCTGCAGCGCGCGAAGCACCTGGCCGTATGCAAGACGGGCGCATGAGCGCATGAGCGCCGGATACAGGTCGTAGCCGACAGGCTTCCAGTCCTCGTCAAGATACACATCGCATGTCATGCACCTGCGGGTTTCGCCGGGATTGAGCGAGCACAATCCGTTGGAAAGCTGCTCGGGCAGCATAGGGATGACGCGATCGACCAGGTAGACGCTCGTGGCGCGGCGACGCGCATCAAGGTCAAGCGAGCTGTTCCATTCCACATAATGCGACACGTCGGCGATATGGATGCCCAAACGCCATACGGCGCCGTGCTTCAGGAAGTCATCCGCAGGCTCCAGGGAAAGGGCATCGTCGAAATCCCGCGCATCGGCCGGATCGATGGTGAACACCATGCGATCGCGGATATCCCGATAGCCGGCAGCAAGGGCACCTACTTCATCGAGGACCGCCGCTTGCGCTTGGGCCAAGGCGCCTTCCGAGAATGCGGTCTCAAGTTTAGCGCGCGCGATGATGGACTCCACTGACACCGTGGCCTCGTCGGCCATGCCGAGCACTTCCTCGATGACGCCGCACGCCGCCTCGTGGCGCGACGGATACGCCGTCATGCGAACGCGCACAAGCGCCCCATCCGGGATATCGGGGAAATCGGCGCGCATGGTGAAGATGTCATACGGGATGTTGCGGTCTTCGGGGACCACCACGCCGAAAGGCTCGGCGACCTCATAGCGTCCCACCACGGTATCGTGCGCCCGATCGATGACGCGTAGCACGCGCGCAGCAGGCCGATCGGAGTGGGAGCCGCCGGAAGCCCCGCGCGCGGGAAGCGGCGCGACTTCCACGAGGTC
Source organism: uncultured Coriobacteriaceae bacterium (assembly GCA_900550055.1). GTDB lineage: Bacteria > Actinomycetota > Coriobacteriia > Coriobacteriales > Eggerthellaceae > Senegalimassilia. The sequence continues at coordinate 6,185 of URQU01000018.1, forward strand.
GCCATCGAACGCCCCCGCCATCTTCGATTCCGGGATGAAGTACTCCCCCTCCGCCGTCCTGACGAAACCAAACGATCCCGCATGGACCACCAGTACGCCGCTAGGATTGGGTCGCGGACGGCGCCGCGTGTGCTTGCGCGTGCGACCCATCTACTCACGCACCATGGATTGCGCGGTTTCCATGGCCAACGACTTCTGATTGTCGTCATCATCGGAGCGGCCGATGGAGATGTCGGGATTGATGCCCAAACCGTCGATGTCGTGATCGAGCGGGCTTTTGTAGTACGCAGCGGTATAGCGCAGCGCACCGCCGAACGTAAGCTCGTGGGTAACCTGCACGGAGCCCTTGCCGAGCGTGGTGGTGCCCACAAGGGTTGCGCGCTCGTTGTCCTTCAACGAAGCGGCGATGACCTCGGCCGAGGACGAGGTGTTCCCGTTGACCAGCACGACAAGCGGTTTATCGGTAAGGAATTCACCCGTTGCGTTTTTCGTGGTCTCATCCGTGCTTTTCGTGGTGATGCGCACGATGGTGCCGCTTTTGATGAAATAGCTGGAGATATCCACGGCTTGCGTCAGGTAACCGCCCGGGTTATCGCGCAAGTCCAAAACGAAGGATTGCGCCCCCTTCGAATCCAGATCGACGATAGCCTGCCGCACGAGCTGAGCGGAGTTCTGCGTGATCTGCTTGAGCTGGATATAGCCGACGTTGTTGGTGAGCTCGGTGGTGACGTTTTTCACCGTTTGGTCGGTAACCGTGAGCGTGGTGGTGAACTCGGTGCCCTTGGTGTCGTCAAGGGAAGAACCGCGCCTCCAGGTGATGACCACCTGCGAACCCTGGTCGCGCTTGATCGCCTGGGTGACTTCCGAGGCGCTCCAGGCATGGCTGCGATCGCCGTCGATGGAAACCACGACGTCGTTTGCCTGCACGTCGGCCATCTGGGCAGGAGAGCCCTCGAACACGTCCACCGCATAGGCGCTGCCGTTGTACTCGTTGAACAGCACGCCGATACCGCCGCCGTTATCGGCAGCGTCGGAGGTGGAGGATGAAGCAGCGAAACGGCTGGGATCGTAATAGCGCAGATACGGGTCCTGCGTGGAAACGGCGAACGCATCAAGCATCTTGGTGGTGGCGGTGTCAAGATCATAGGAATCAAGGCTGTCCTTGTTCACGATGGTCTCAACCTCGCCTACGCGAGCCGAAAGCGAGTTGTAGGTCTGCTGCGTTTGCGCGGCCTTCGCCTTCGCATCCTGGGTGCCGGTGAGCTGCGTGAGACCCAAGGCGTCGAGCAGCTCCACGTCTCCGCGAACGGCGAAGCCGCCGACAAATGCGGCGGCTACGACGATGATCAAGCTGAACAGCTTCGCAAGCTTTATGTTGCGAGCCCGCGCCTTGCGCGCGGACGCCGCCATGTTGGCAAGTTTATCGGTATGCCTTGGCATGCATGCTCCTCAAGCGCTACACCTTCAGATAACGACGCATGGCGAAAGCCGAGCCGATCAAGCCGATGACCAGGCCGAACACCGCGAGCATCACATAGAACATAGCGAACGTGCCAGCAGAAAGGTCGATGGGCAGCCATGTCAGCGCATCCTGCAGCTTAGGCATGGCCACATTGCGCAGGACCTCGAGGGTGCCGATGGCAAGCGCCGCGCCGACGATGGCGTGCAGCGCGCCCTCCATCAGGAACGGCCCTCGGATGAACCCGTTGGAGGCGCCCACCAGACGCATGATGGCGATTTCCTTGCGGCGCGCCAGAATGGCCAAGCGGATGGTGTTGTTGATGAACACCAACGCGATGAAGATGAGCAGGCCCACAAGCGCAACGCCGATGACGCGCACATAGCTGGTCAGCTGGAACAGGCGGTCGACCGTCTTCTCGCCGTAACGCAGCGAATCGGAGGGGTTGGAGGGATTGTCGCAGATCTTCTGGAACGTGTTGTTCGCCTCGATCTGAGCGGCGACATCCTCGACCATCTTCGGGTCGGACAGCTCGACATCGATGGAAGCCGGCAACGGATTCTGACCGTCAAGGGACTCGGCGATATCGGAGCTGGAAGACGACTTGAAGTTCTCCAGCGCCTGATCCTTATCGGTGTAGCTGACATTGGCGACCGACGACATGGATTTGATGTCGGATTGCAGCGACTGCACATCCGAGCTGGATGCGCTATCGGCGATCCAGACCGTGATGTTGACTTCCTGCTCTACGGACTTCACCACGTTGTTGACCACCGAGCCGCCCACCAGGAAGATGCCGATGATGAGCAACGACAGGAAGATGGTGACGATGGAGCCGAGCGCAGTGGAAAGGTTGCGCGTGAAGCCGGTCAGCGACTCTTTGAGGAAATAGAAGAAACTAGACATCGAAACCGTACACCCCTCGATCTTGGTCGCGCGTCAGGTTGCCGCGGTCGAGCGCGATAACGCGGCGACGCATGTTGTCCACCATCTCGCGGTCATGGGTTGCCACGACAACCGTGGTGCCGGTGCGGTTGATTCGCTCGAGCAGGTCCATGATGCCGCGGGAGGTTTGCGGGTCAAGGTTGCCCGTAGGCTCGTCGCAGATAAGGATAGGAGGACGGTTCACGATGGCACGCGCGATGGACACGCGCTGCTGCTCGCCGCCGGAAAGCTGGTCGGGGCGCTTGTTGAGCTTGTCTTGCAGGCCGACCAGACGCAGAACCTCGGGGACCTGCGTTTTGATGACATGACGGGACTTGCCGATTACCTCGAGCGCGAACGCGACGTTCTCGAACACCGTTTTGTTCGGAAGCAGCTTGAAATCCTGGAACACGCAGCCGATGTTGCGGCGCAGATAAGGCACACGCCAGTTGCGCATGTTCGCAAGATCCTCATCGGCGATGTAGATATGGCCCTGCGTGGGCTTGACCTCGCGGATGAGCATGCGGATGAAGGTGGTTTTGCCGGAACCGGAATGACCGACCAAAAACACGAACTCGCCGGCGAAGATCTGCAGGGAGACGTCGTTGAGGGCGGGCTTGTTAGGCTGAGCCGGGTACACCTTGGTCACATGGTCGAACGTGATGACGGGCGTACCCGACTGTTGCGGGGTATCTTCGATCTCAAGCGTCGGAAGCGACGCGGACAGCTGCGATGTCACCTGTCGCGGCGGCGCAGCATGGGCGCCTGCGCGCCTTTGCGGGCGCACGGGAGCCGCATGGCTCATATCGTTCGTCACAGTTTGCTCCATTCATGTAGTGATGTACTGAGACGAAGACGATTCTATCAGATGCCCTACTTGAGCGTGAGGCTTTTCACAGCTTTGACAATCGCCTTGGAGTCCAGGCCGAAGTACGCCATAAGCTCCTCGAACTCGCCGGATTTGCCGAAACGGTCGTCCATGCCCACGAAGCGCATGGGGACCGGGCACTCCTCGGCAAGGGCGCGCGACACGGCGGTGCCCAGGCCACCGTGGATGCTGTGCTCCTCGGCGACGACCACGCGACCGGTCTTGCGAGCGGACGCCACGATGGTGGCACGATCGAGGGGTTTGACGGAGAAGGCGTCGATGACCTCGGCGGACACGCCCTCGGCGGCAAGCTCGTCAGCGGCAGCCAGGGCCTGCTCAACCTCTACGCCGCAGGCGACGATGGTGACATCGGAGCCTTCGCGCAGCGTGTAGGCGCGGCCGAGCTCGAGCTCGACGCCGTCGGCGTACACGGCCGGCACGCTGGCACGGCCCATGCGCACATACACCGGGCCCGGCGTTTCGGCGGCCAAGCGGATGGCGGCGACGGCGGCCGCGTAGTCTGCCGGCACGAGCACGCGCATGTGCGGAAGACCTGCCATAAGCGAGATATCCTCGAGCATCTGGTGGCTGCCGCCGTCAGGACCCACGGACACGCCGGCGTGCGTAGGGGCGATCTTGACGTTCAGGTCGGAATAGCACACGGTGTTGCGGATCTGGTCATAGGCGCGACCGGTGCCGAACACGGCGAAGCTGCCGGTGAACGCAATGTTGCCGGTGGTCGCGAGACCTGCCGCCACATCGATCATGTTCTGCTCGGCGATGCCGCAGTTGAACAGACGGTCGGCGTAGCCGGCCTTCGCGAACTTGGCCGTGGTGGTGGAGCCGGTCAGGTCGGCATCGACGGCAACGACGGGCACGCCTTCGCCGGCGAGCTCCGCCAGCGTGACGCCGTAAGCCGCGCGCGTGGCGCGCTTGACCTGGGACTGTTCTGCATTTGCAAGCGTAACCATCGTTTATGCCTCCTTACGTGCGGCCTCGAGCTCGGCTACCGCCTGCTCGGTCTGCTCGGCGTTGGGCGCCTTGCCGTGCCAACCGGCCTGGTTTTCCATGAACGACACGCCGCGGCCCTTGATGGTGTTGGCCACGAGAACATGCGGGCGGCCATCGGCGGCGCGCTTGGCGGCGTTGAGAGCCTTGATGAGCGCATCGATATCGTGGCCGTCCACCTGGCTGGCCTCCCAGCCGAAAGCGGAGAACTTGGCGCACATGTCGCCGGGGTCGCACACGTCGGCGGTGTCGCCGTCGATCTGCAGATGGTTGCGGTCGACGATGGCGACGAGGTTGTCCAGGTTCTCATGGGCGGCCCACATGGCGGCCTCCCAAACCTGGCCCTCCTCGCACTCGCCGTCGCCGAGCAGGCAGAATACGCGCTGGGGCTTGCCCGTCAGCTTCAGGCCGGCGGCCATGCCGGCGGCGATGGACAGGCCCTGGCCGAGAGAGCCGGTGGAAACCTCGACACCCGGGCACAGGTTGCAGTCGGGATGGCCCTGCAGGCGCGTGCCCAGCTTGCGCAGCGTCTTGAGCTCCTCGCGCGGGAAGTAACCGGCATGCGCGAGCGCCGCGTACAGCGCGGGCGCCGCATGGCCCTTCGCCAGGACGAACCGGTCGCGGTCCTCCCACTTCGGCTGCTCCGGATCATGGTCCATCACGCCGCCGAAATACAGCGCGGTGAGGATGTCGGTGCACGAAAGCGAGCCGCCGGGATGTCCGCTTCCCGCCTCGGCGATCATGCGCACGATGTCGATGCGCATATCGCATGCCCGCTGCTCAAGCTCGGTCATTGCTTGTCCTTTCGTCGTTTTGACGCTTTCACTATCAACAGGGAACGCGGTTTCCCGCATCCCGCTATCGCTATACCATGGCCTGCCCCGCAAGCGCCGCGGCACCGGCAAGAGGTTCGCGCCCGAAGCCGCATCGCAGGCATGCGAGCGCCTGGAAGGCTATTCCTGCGACACACGCCACTTGTGGTAGCCCACCACGAACTGGTCGATGTCGCCGTCGAGCACCGCGTCCACGTTGCCCGTTTCCACTCCGCTGCGCACATCCTTGACCAGCTGATACGGGAACAGCACATAGTTGCGGATCTGGCTGCCGAAGCTGTTCTCCATGCGCTCGCCCCGCAGCTCGTCGATCTGGTCGCGGCGTTTCTGCTGCTCGATCTCGTAGAGCTTGGATTTCAGCACGCGGATGGCGGCATCCTTGTTCTGCAGCTGCGACTTCTCGTTTTGGCACGTGACCACGATGCCCGTGGGCATGTGCGTCAAGCGCACGGCCGAGTCGGTGGTGTTGACGCATTGGCCGCCCGGTCCGCTGGAACGGTACACGTCCACGCGAACGTCGTTCATATCGAGGTTGACCTCGATATCGTCGGGGAGCACGGGAAGCACCTCGACGGCGGCGAAGGTGGTGTGACGGCGCTGCTTGACGTCGGTGGGGCTGATGCGCACCAGTCGGTGCACGCCGTTCTCGCTGCGCAGCATGCCGTAGGCCAAACGCCCCTCGATCTGCAGGGTTGCCTTGTTCAGGCCGACGGCCTCCGCTCCGGGGACCAGGTCGAGGACCTTGACCTTCCAGCCCTTCGAGTCCGCATAGCGGCTGTACATGTTGTACAGCATCTCTGTCCAGTCCTGAGCTTCCAAGCCGCCTTGGCCGGGGCTGACGGTGAGGATGCAGTCGCCATCGTCGAAGCGCCCGGAGAACCAGCTTTCCACCTCAAGGGCATCGAGCTTGCCGTCGAGCGCTTCCAGGGTTTGCTGCACCTCTTCGGCAAACAGAGGATCCTCCCCTGCCAGCTCATGAGCGGCGCGAGCGTCATCGAGCAACGAGACTGCAGCGTTGTACGCATCGATGGTGTCGCGCAGGGAGCTTGCCTGCTTCGACACGGTTTGCGCACGCTGCGCATCGTCCCAAAAACCCGGCTGCGCGATCTGCGCATCGAGCGCCGTGAGCTGCGCGGTCTTGTTATCGATGTGCAGGAACCCGTGCGCATCGGAGACGCGCTGGGCAACCTGCTCGATATCTTTCAGTTCTTTATCTGCCATAGTTATTCCATACTACCAGCAAAACGCCCCGCGCTTGCGTGCGGGGCGTTGGAGTGCATAGTTTCTTCGCGCCTTCGCAGACGCCGCTTCAGCCTACCTGTCCTTGCCGTGGCACTTCTTGAACTTCAAGCCGCTGCCGCAAGGGCAAGGGTCGTTGCGGCCGACGTTGGCGAACGGGTCGTCCTTATCCTTGACATATGTCTGCGGCTTGGCCGGCGCAGGCTTAGGCGCAGAACCCGCTGCCTGCTGGGCGCGCTGGGCCGCCTGCTGCTGGGCGACGGCATGGCCGACGCCCGTCTGTCCGAGCGCCTGCTCGGGATTGGAGTAGCTCACGCGGCCTTCAAGGGGATTGGACTCGGCGGGCATCTGCGGAGCGGCCGACGCCGCAACCTGCAGGCGGAGCAGGGTTCGCAGATATTCCTCGTACATGGAGTGCGTCAGGTTGCTGAAGGCGCGGTAGGCCTCGTTCTTGTACTCCACCAACGGGTCGCGCTGACCGAAGGCACGCAGGCCGATACCGGTTTTCAGGTAATCCATATCCTGCAGATGCGCCATCCACCTGCGATCGATGATACGCAGCATGACCTGGGATTCCAGCATGCGCATGATCGGCTCGCCAAGCTCGGCGGTCTTCTGCGCCACCACGCCGTCCAGATACTCCTCGAGTGCCTCGCACACCTGCGCGGGGTCGTCCTCATGATCGACTTCGGTCACATGGAAATCGTTCAGACCCGTCATGGAAGCGACCCACAGATCGACCGCCTTGCAATCCCAATCGTCGCTGGGCAGCTTCTCGGGGCAGTTCTCCTCTACCACGGCCTCGACGGCGTCGGCCACGATCTCGGGAATGCGGCCCTCCATGTCCTTGCCGTCCAAGATGGCATTGCGTTCTTCGTAGATGGCCTTGCGCTGCAGGTTCATGACGTCGTCGTACTCGAGGACGTTCTTACGCGCTGCGAAGTGCATGCTTTCGACCTGGCGCTGCGCGGACTCGATGGCCTTGGAGACCATGGAGGCCTGAATGGGCATGTCGTCGGGCATGTGGGTCTTCTCCATCATGGCGCCGATCTTGTCCATGCGCGAGCCGCCGAACAAGCGCATAAGGTCGTCTTCGAGCGACAGGTAGAACTGCGTGGTGCCCGGGTCGCCCTGACGGCCGGCACGGCCGCGCAGCTGGTTGTCGATACGTCGGCTTTCGTGGCGCTCGGTGCCGATGACGCACAAGCCGCCGGCCTCCAAGACGCGCTTCTGCTCCGCCTTGCACGTTGCGCGCGCGATGTCGAGCGCCTCCTTGCGCTGGCCCTGCGTAGGCGCCGGCAGGCCGCCTTCCTCGGCGGGCTGCATGCCGGGCTCGAGATCGGGGTTGAGGCCGCGCTCGAGCAGCACATCGTCGGCGAGCACGTCGGGGTTGCCGCCGAGCAGGATGTCGGTGCCGCGGCCCGCCATGTTCGTGGCGATGGTGACAGCGCCGACGCGTCCCGCCTGCGCGATGATATGAGCCTCGCGCTCATGGTTTTTCGCGTTCAAGGTCTCATGCTTGATACCGCGCTTGTCAAGCAGGCGCGAGAGCTTCTCAGAGCTTTCGATGGACACCGTGCCGATAAGGCAAGGCTGGCCGGCCTGGTGACGGACGGCCACGTCGTCGGCGACGGCGTGGAACTTCGCATCGACCGTGCGATAGATCAGATCGTCCTCGTCGATACGCTTGACCTGCTTGTTCGGCGGGATGGCAACGACCGGCAGCTTGTAGATCTGGCGGAACTCCGCGTCCTCGGTCATAGCCGTGCCCGTCATGCCCGACAGCTTGTCGTACAGGCGGAAGTAGTTCTGCAGGGTGATGGTGGCAAGCGTTTGGTTCTCCTCGCGCACCTGCACATGCTCTTTGGCCTCGAGCGCCTGGTGCAGGCCCTCGGAGTAGCGACGACCCTCCATGATGCGGCCCGTGAACTCGTCGACGATCTTCACCTCGCCGTTAACGACCACGTAGTCGACGTCGCGATGGAACAGGAACTGCGCCTTCAGGGCCTGCTGCAGGTGATTGGGCAGCTGGCCTGAGGGGTCGGCGTAGATGTCGTCGATGCCGAGCATGGTCTCGATCTTGGTGAGGCCGGACTCGGTGGCGTTGATGGTCTTTTTCGCCTCATCCATCTCGAAGTCCTCGTCAAGCTTCAAGGCGGGCATGACGCGGGCGAACTTGTTGTACGTATCGGCGGCGCGCGTGCCGGCGCCGGAGATGATCAGCGGCGTGCGGGCCTCGTCGATGAGGATGGAGTCGACCTCGTCGACGATAGCGAAATGATGTCCGCGCTGCACGCGGGCGTCGGCGCGCGTGACCATGTTGTCGCGCAGGTAGTCGAAGCCGAACTCGGAGTTGGTGCCGTAGGTGACATCGGCCTGGTAGGCGAGCTTCTTGGCATCGGGGCGCATGCCGTTTTGGATAAGGCCCACGCTCATGCCCAGAAACTCATACACCTGCCCCATCCACTGGCTGTCGCGGCGCGCCAGGTAGTCGTTGACGGTGACGATGTGCACGTTCTGCCCGCCGAGGGCGTTGAGATAGCCGGCAAGCGTGGACACGAGCGTCTTGCCCTCGCCCGTGCGCATCTCGGCGATCTGGCCGTCGTTGAGGGCCATGCCGCCGATGAGCTGGACGTCGAAGTGACGCATGCCCAGCGTTCGCACCGACGCCTCGCGCACCGCCGCGAACGCTTCGGGCAGCACGTCTGCCGTGGAGGCGCCTGCCTGCACGCGGCCGCGCAGCTCATCGGTGAACGCGCGCAGCTGCTCGTCGGATTTTGCCTGCATCTCGGGCTCGAGGCCGCCGATCTTGTCGGCCAGGGCCTGGTAGTTCTTCAGCTGCTTGCCTTCGCCGAACGTGAGCAGCTTGGAGAGGAAACCTGCCATATGAGCGCCATTCCTTTCAGCGCCGGCCCTGTATGCCGGCGCGGGTTAGTTTAATCAGTGAAACTGTAGCATATCCTCGATTCAGCTAGGTTCCATTAGCCGACTTGCACAGCTTCTTCGCAGCGCCGCGCAGCTTTTCGCAGGGGTTTGCCCTCGTAGGACCCCGCTGTGCGCGGCGCACGTTGCCCGAACGCGCCCTGAAACGAGACCGCCCGCATCGAGCGCCGCAAGGGCACCCCCCTCGCACGCCCTTGCAACGCCCCTGCCCTACACCCGCTCCTCGACCTCGATGATGGACCGGTACAGGCGCATGGTCTCGGCCGAAGGATCGATTCCCAGGTCATCGGCCAGATACCGGCGGCAGGCGAAATAAGTTTGCAGCGCGGCGGTTCGCTGCAGCGAGGCGATCTGGGCACGCATGAGCGCCACGTACACGTCCTCGCGCGAATCATCGCGGGAAAGCGCCGCGCGGGCGAACCACAGGCCCTCCCGCGGATCGCCCTCGTCAAGGAGCTTCCCCGAAGCGGCGACCAGGGCGTCTACCAGGCGGTTCTTGCAATCCGCTCGAAGCCCGTCGATGACATCGCAGCCATCATCGCCCGGCAGGAGCTCATCGGCGAACGAATCCTCGACGCGCGCGAACAGGTGCCCCCATCCGCCGCGGCCCGGGCGGTTGAACAGAAGCGCCCGGCACACCTCCTCAAGCTCGAGGACGTCGCTTGCCAGCAGGCGGGCTTCTATGCATACGCCGTTTTGGTGCCTGATAAGGTACGGGCAATCGCCGTCGGGCGTTGACAGCGCCGAGCGCAGCTGCGACCAGGTGGCGTAGAAGTTCTTTCGCCGGCACGACGGGCTGGACTCGGGCCACAGCTGCGCGGCAAGGCGGTCGCGGGACACGTCGCGCCCGCGGTTGAGCACGAGAAGGGCGAGCAGCGAGCGAACCTTCTGGCGGGATAGGTGCCCCGATTCCACCGTCGCATCTCCCACCTTCACCTCCAGGCGACCGAACAGGTTGACGGTAAGACGCGGCGGGGTCGGCGCCGCAGGCGGCGGCGTGCCCCACGCCACCCGCCGAAACGCATCGGGGTGCGTGCTCTCGAACGACGCGCGTGAGCGCAGCTTGCGTGCGTGGGCGCGTTCGCACTCCATGCGCTGCACGGACAAGGCCCGCTCAAGCCGGTTCGCCGCCATAGCGCAACGAGGGTCCAAGCCCGGCATATCCAAGTACCCGCGCTCCAAAACCCGCGAGAACGCGCATGCGGCAAGGCCCTGGGCAAGCGTGAGCGACCCTGTTGCGGCGAACGCCCGGGATACGTCTCGGGCAACCGCGGCGGCCAAGCGCTCGCAAAGCTGCGCGGGCAGCAGCCCCTCGGAGACGCCCGCGCCATCGAGCAGCTTCGCGGCACATAGCAGCGCGCCCTCCGGCAGCTCCGCTTCCTCGAACGCTTGAAGCCATGCCTGCACGGGAAGGACGTCCTCATCGACCGACGGATCGACGGTGCAGGCCATGGCATGCAGATGCGCGAGCGGGCCATCGCCGAGCGCGTGTATGGCCGCCACGCACGCGGCCGCGGCATCCCCTGCCGAACCGGAGAGCTGCACGAGCTGAGCCACCGCCTGCTGCGCAGGGTCGGCGCCGCAAGCGAGCGCTCGACGCGCCGCAAGGCATCCCGCCACGTTCTCCCCCAGCAGCGCGCAACGCACCGCCTCCTCGATATGCTGCCCGGCATCGAGCTGACGGGAATCCAAGCTTGCATACAGCGTGCGCGCGGCAAGAAGGCACGCCGCATCCCGAAGTCGGCGGTTTTGCGCGGCAAGCCACGTGCAACGCACGTGAGCCGACGCCAGGCAGCGCATGACCTCGCAGGCCCGGGCACAACGCCCGGCATCCATAAGCGTCTCGGCCAAACGAAGGATGAACGCGCCCGCATCCTCGTGAGCAGCGCCCAGATGAGCCAGCCTGTCCGAAAACGCCTGAGCGATCTGGGGCACGCCGAACGGGGACGCGCAAAACGCGCCGCGCACGCGGTCGACGCCCACATACACGTAGTTTCGCTCCAAAAGCCGTGCCACCTCGTCGTCGATGCGGACGATGCGCCGGGCATCGGCAAGGCTCCCCGAGCCCAGGCACAGCAAGGCGAACACCGCCGCCATCACATCGGCGGGCAGCTCCTCGGACGCGGCGAGCTCCAAAAAGGCAGGCGAATCCGCCTCGCCCCAGGCAAGCGCCGCCACACGCCGACAGCGCGCGACATCGTGCGCGGGGGTTTCGGCGATATCGGAGGGAAGGCGTGCGAAATCCACCTCCTCGTCGCTGAGCAGCAGATCGCCCGCGCCTATGAGCATGCGGTCGATCTGATCGGCGAACACATCGGAGGCCGGGGTACAGGTGATAAGCACCTCGCATCCTCGTTCGAGCAAGTCATCGAGAACAGCGCCGAACAGCTCGGCGCGCAGGGAATCAAGCGGAGGCACATCCTCGAACACGGCGAGAAAAGGCTCGCCGTCGACCTCGACGAGGCCCTCGACGATGCCGCGCGCATCGAGGTCCCGCAAAAAGCAAGGACTTGCGCAGTCGACCCAGAACACGTGGTCGAAGGCGAAGACCGTTTCCGCATATTCAAGGGCAAGGGTGCTTTTCCCGAAACCGGCCGGAGCCACCATGAACCGCGCGACGTTGCGTTCCCGCAGCAGCTTGGCCACCAAAGCCGGGCGCGGATACGCGCGCAAAGAAGAGAATCGAGACGGTCGATTTCCGCGACACGCCGATTGAGCCAAAAAGGACAGCATCCTTCAAACCCCCTAGGTAACGGGATCGGATGCTTGGCCTGCAATGACGTCACCATACCGCAAGATATTGATGTAAGCAAGCAATGAGAATTCGATAATACAAGGTGAACTGGTATTTTTTCTCACGCTAGAGGTATTGCCCAACTACATGTTGTGTCTATATCGCAGCCTCGCACAATAGCTTCGGGACCTGGATGCAACAATGCCCGCATACCTTGAAGGCATGCGGGCATCTGCAAACGGCGCAGGTGGCGCCTTAAGCGGCCGAAAGCGGCAAACGCGCTACGCTTCGCGACCGATCAGCTTGGCGATGCGCTCGGAGTAGGTCAGGTCGGTCAAGCCGGCTTCCCCCTCAAGATCGACCAGGGGCGCGTCGTTCCACAGAGACTCAAGGCGATAGTAATCGCGCGTTTCGGGCTGGAACACGTGCACGATGAAGCTGCCGTAGTCCAAAAGCGACCACGTGCCATCGGCCGTGCCCTCGATATGATAAGGCTTCGCGCCGCCGCGAAGACGGCACTGCTCCTCGATCTCGTCGACGACGGCATCTACCTGACGGTTGTTCGACGCCGTGCAGATGACGAAATACTCCGTGACGCCGATCAAGTCGCCGACCTGCTGCACCATGATGTCGGTGGCCTTCTTCTCGTTAGCGGCCTGCGCAGCGATGATGGCGCACTCGCGCGGGCTGAGAAGGTCGGGCTTCTGACGTCCGTACATGTCCACGCCCTGGTTGATAGGGGCGTTGTTGTCCACTACCTCGTTCACTTGCTTCCTTTCACATCGTTTGAGGCGCCGCGTTCCTGCGCGCGGGCCACGTAATGGTTCCAAACGGTCACGGTATCGGAATGGATGAGCTTGCGGCGCTCGATGAGGTTTCCGATCACGTATGCGAGCGTTGCCAAGAAAAGCTCCTCGAGCTCCACCTTCCCCACCAGATCGCGCAGCTGGTCCACGCCCGGGCAATCGCGGGTAGGCTCGATGACATCGGCCACGTACACGATAAGGTCAAGCGGCGACATGCCCACCGCTCCGGTGGTGTGCAGGCTGATGGCCTGCAGCAAAGAGGAGGGCAGCTCGGGAAATTCCCTTGCGAGCGCCGCTGCAGCGGTGGGACCGTGCAGCAGATGCGGCATATCCATATAGCTTGCCAGCTGCTCGGCGACGCCGAGCTCGACAGCGCGGGCGCGTATGCCCTCATCGTCATACGCTTTATCCCAATCATGCAAAAGCCCGGCCAGGCGCGCCAGGCGCTCGTCCTGTCCGTAGACGCGCGCCATGCGCGCCGCCGTTTCCGAGACCCCCAGGGAGTGCTCGAAGCGCTTATGCTTCACGCGATGCTTAAGCTGCTCGCGTCGAGCCTGGTAAAACGCATCACCGAGCACATCCACCTCGCCCAGCTCCGACCACTTGCCTTGATCTGGTCCGACTTCACTCACTTCGCGCACCGCTTTCCGATCCTGCTTCCAACCATAGAGCCCATGCCCGGCAATATAATCGAGCACCTGCTGCATCGTCAAATAGCGGATGGACCGACCCGAATGCACACGGGCGCGCAGATCGCTCGACGACACGGCCAGGCCCGTCGTCTCCAGCATATGAATGCGGAAATTGCCCGACTGCTCGATGGTGAGCCGGGTCTCCTCGGAGAGCGCATACCCCGGCCTGGTTGCGGCGATGAGCTCCGCCATGCTGGCGATGGCAGCGCTTTCGCGCCACTTCAGAATCGAGCATACCGCATCAGCGCCCGTGATGAAGAACAGCGACACGTTTCCCGGATAATGTTCACGAAGCTCGCGCAGCGTATCGGCCGTGTAGGTGACGCCCGGGCGATCGATCTCGATGCGGCTGACGTCGAAGGCGGGATTACCGCGAACCGCCAGACGGCACATCTCGAAGCGCTGCTCGGCGGGCGTGACGTCGCGCTTGAGCTTGAACGCCGGCTTTCCCGCGGGGATGAACACCACCGCATCCAGGCCGAACGCCTCGCGCGCCTGCTCGGCGCATGCCAGGTGCCCGATGTGGATGGGGTCGAACGTGCCGCCCATGATGCCGAGGCGCACCGGACGGCCATCGGCCCCAAGGTTGTCGAAGCGCTCGCAGACCACGGGTGCGGACGTGCTTCGCCTGCACCCGTTTTCAGCGGTGGCCTGTTGAAGGCCCATACTAGGCGCGCACCTGCCCCGAGCCGCGCAGCACATATTTGTAAGAGGTAAGGCCTTCAAGCGCGAAGGGGCCGCGCACGTGCAGCTTCTGCGTGGAGATGCCGATTTCGGCCCCTAGGCCGAACATGCCGCCGTCGGTGAACGCGGTGGAGGCATTCACGTACACCGCGGCCGCATCCACTTCGTTGACGAACCGCTCGATGGCTGCCGAGCCTTGGCCAAGCTTCGGGTCGGCGACGATGGCCTCGGAATGCATCGTGCCGTAGCGGTTGATGTGGGCAATGGCCTGCTCGGTGCCGCTAACGCAGCGCACGGCCAGGTCGGGCGAAAGGTATTCCGTTTCCCAATCCTGCTCTGAAGCGCGCTCGACCTGCAGCGCGGCGTCAGTCGGTAACCGTTTTTCACCGGCAATAAGCGCGGCCTTGCACGCAAGCTCGTCGCCATGGATGCGCACGCCCTTGTCGGCGAGCGCGCCGAACAGCTCGGGCAGGAAGCGCTCGGCCGCGGCTTCGTCGACGAGCAGCGTCTCGCAGGCGTTGCACACGCCGTAGCGGCGGCACTTGGCGTTGACGACGATGTCTCGCGCCATATCGAAGTCGGCCGTGGAATGGACGTACACATGGCAGTTGCCCGTTCCCGTCTCGATAACGGGAACCTTCGCGCAATCCACGCAGTGCGCTATCAGGCCCGCGCCGCCGCGCGGCACGAGCACGTCGACCACGCCGCGCAGGCCCATGAGCACGTCGGCCGCGGCGCGATCGGTGGACTCGATGATGCCGATGCAACCGGCGGGCATGCCGGCCGAAACCGCCGCATCGTGCAGCACATGCGCGATGGCGGCGCACGACTTAGCAGCCAAGGAACCGCCGCGCAGCACGCAGGCGTTGCCCGACTTCAAGCAGATGCCCGCAGCATCGGCGGTGACGTTAGGGCGTGCCTCGTAAACGACGGCCACCACGCCGAGCGGGACCGCCACGCGCGAGAGCTGGATGCCGCTGTCGAGCGTTCGCGAATCGAACACGCGGCCGAGCGGATCGGGAAGCGCCACCAGGTCCTCGAGCGCGTCGGCCATGGCCATCACGCGCCCCTCGTCGAGCATCAGGCGATCGAGCAGGCTTTCCTTGGTGCCGGCTTGACGCGCTGCGTCCATATCCTGGGCATTGGCGGCCACGATGGCTCCGGACTGCTCGCGCAAGGCACGAGCCATGGCGGTCAGGGCGGCGTTGCGCTCCTGCGTGGTAGCCTGCGCGAGCGCCGGGCTAGCATTCTTGGCGGCCTGCGCGACCGCCAGCACTTCCTGTTCCAGCATGATCGACTCACATTCTGTCGTATATCCAAAGCATGGGGCGAGCAGCCCCAAAAGCCGCTCGCCCGCTATTTTCCCGCATACATGCGCAGCCCCGCTGCGGCCAGCCCGCTAACCGCGAAACCACTCCGGCGGACGGCACGTTCGATGCCCGACGCCGCAGTCCCCCGCAGCCGCGGACAAGACGGCGCTATTCGAAGACCACCAGCTCGTCACGGTGCACCAACGGACGCTGGGTCAGCGCGGCAAGCAGGCGGTTGCGCTCGAGCACCTCGCGCGTTTTGCCGCAGGCAAGCTCCACTTCATCGGCGGAGAACGCCGCGCGGCCGCGGGCGAACAGATGGCCCGCAAGGTCTTTGATGTCGACGATGTCACCGGCTTCGAAGCGTCCCTCCACGCTGGCGACGCCCACGCAAAGCAGGGATTTGCCATGCTCGATGAGCGCCGACTTCGCGCCCTCGTCAACCACCACCGCGCCGCGCGCCGAATCGCCCAGGGCGATCCAAAGCTTGCGCGGCGTGATCTCGTGGGGCTTCTTCAGCGCCGAGAATCGCGTGCCGACGGGCTTGCCCGCTGCCGCATCCTCGACCACATGGGGCTGGCGCCCGTAACAGATGATCATGGGGATGCCGGCCACCATGAGCACGCGCGCGGCCTTGATCTTGGTGATCATGCCGCCCGAGCCCACCGTGGAGCCGGCGCCGCCGGCAACCGCCAAGATCTCGGGCCCGATGCTTTCCACATGCGGGATGAGCTTGGCATCGGGGTTGGTGTGCGGATTGCCGTCGTACAAACCGTCGATATCGGACAGGATGACCATGAGGTCGGCATCGATGAGGCACGCGGCGAGCGCGGCGAGCGTATCGTTGTCGCCGAACTTGATCTGCTCGACGGCGACGGTGTCGTTCTCGTTGATGATGGGCACCACGCCCAGCTCCAGCAAGCGCAGAAGCGTGTTACGGGCGTGCAGATACGCATGACGGTCGGCGGTATCGCGGCGGGTCAGCAAAACCGTTGAGGTGACGATGCCGTGTGCCGCGAACGCCTCGGCATACGCCGTGGCCAAGGCCGACTGCCCCACCGATGCCGCCGCCTGCAGGCTTGGCATGTCGCTGGGGCGCTTCTGGATGCCCAGGGCCTCAAGGCCGCACGCGATGGCGGCAGACGTCACGATGACGGGCTGCCAGCCGGCGGCCCGCACCTTCGCGATCTGGTCGGCAAGCGCCGCCAGGTACTCGTAATCGATGCTGCTCTCCGACGTGGTGAGCGTCGAAGAGCCGATCTTTATGACCAGGCGCCGTGCGGCGCCCGCCTTAGCATCCAGCTGCTCCATTAGATATCAAGCTCCTCGAACAGATCGGCGGCCGTCCTGGTGGATTCGAACTCGAAGGCGCGCCCGCAGATGCGAATCTCGTCGCCATCGACGGCGCCGGCCTTCTCGAGCGCCTCCTCGACGCCCACGCGCTTGAGGCGGTGCTGTAGAAACACCACGGCCTCCTCGTTTTCCCAATCGCACTGCACTACCATGCGCTCGACCTGGGTGCCCACCACGCGGAATACGCCCTCGGAAAGCTTGCGCACGGTGAAGCGCTTGTCGCGCGCCTCGCGCTTGAGCTCCCAGACGTGCTCGTACTGCACGTCGGACGCCTCGGCCTGGCGAGCCTGCTCGCGAAGCTCGTGGACCTGGTTGGCGATGGCCGCCTTCAAGCTGTCCACGCCCTCGCCGGTGAGCGCGCTGATGCAGTGCACCTTCGGGTCGATGGGGCTAGGGGCGAACTCGTTGCCACCGGCAGCCGCGATGGAATCGGCCTTGACCTGGGCCTTCAGACGCTCCAACGCCTCTTCGGTACCTGCGACGTCGATCTTGTTCGCCACCACGATGCGCGGGCGCGCCGCCAGCTCGTCGGCGTAGAGCGCCAGCTCGTTGTTGATGATCTTGTAGTCCTCGAGCGGGTCGCGACCCTCCCAGTCGCCCGTGAGGTCGACCACGTGCACGATGAGCGCCGTGCGCTCGATATGGCGAAGGAACTCATGCCCTAAGCCGCGACCCTCGTGCGCGCCCTCGATAAGGCCGGGGATGTCGGCCACGACGAAGCTCAGATCGCCCGAGCGCGCCACACCTAGGTTGGGAACAAGGGTGGTGAACGGATAGTCGGCGATCTTCGGGCGAGCTGCCGAGATCTTCGAGATGAGCGAGCTTTTGCCGGCAGAGGGCATGCCCACGAGCGCTGCGTCGGCCATGAGCTTCATCTCAAGCTCGATCCATCGCTCCTGCGCGGGCTCGCCTAGCTCGGCGAACGCCGGCGCACGGCGCGTGGAGGTGACGAAGTGGATGTTGCCGCGACCGCCCATGCCGCCGTCAGCCACGGTGATGCGCTCGCCGTCGTGAGTGAGGTCGGCCATAAGCTCGCCAGTTTCCTTGGATTCCTCGAAGTATTCGTGGACCACGGTGCCCACCGGCACCTTGAGTACCAGGTCGGCGCCCGTGGCGCCGTGCATGCGGCTGCCCTTGCCGTGCGTGCCGCGCTCGGCCTTGAAGTGATGCTTGAAGCGGTAATCGATCAGCGAGGACACGCTGGCATCGGCTTCAAGCACCACGTTGCCGCCATGGCCGCCGTCGCCGCCATCGGGACCGCCCTTGGGAACGTGCGCCTCACGGCGAAACGACATGCAGCCGGCGCCGCCGTCGCCGCCCTTGACATGGATTCGGACCTTATCAATGAACACGATGTGACCTCCATCGGTTTTAGGATTGCGTGTATCGCCTGATTGTATACGAAAAAAGCCCCCTGCAAGGCAGGGGGCTTCGCGAATGCATAGATGCCACGCACACGCGTGCGGCTTGTGCTACGCCTAGGGGCGGACATGCACGCGACGCTTCACGCCGCGCGTGAACTCCAGCGTGCCGTCGCACAGAGCGAACAGCGTGTCGTCCTTGCCGCGGCCGACGTTGTCGCCGGGATGGAACTTGGTGCCGCGCTGACGGACGATGATCTGGCCCGTCTTGATCTGCTGGCCGGCGAACATCTTCACGCCCAGTCGTTTTGCGTGGGAATCGCGGCCGTTACGGGTAGAACCGAGACCTTTTTTATGTGCCATTTCATTCCCTCCTTACAATTAAGCGATGGACTTGATCTCAACGCGCGTGAGCTGCTGGCGATGGCCGCGCAGCTTCTTGTAGTTCTTGCGCTTCTTGAACTTGAACACCAGCTGCTTGGGGCCCTTGAACTGCTCGACGACCTCAGCGGTGACCTTCTTGGCAGCTGCCTTGGCCGGATCGGCCTCGACGGTGGCACCGTCGACGAAGCAGATGACCGGAAGCTCGACGGTAGCGCCGACCTCGGCGTCCAGCTTCTCGATGTTGAGCTTGTCCCCGACGGCAACCTTGTACTGCTTGCCGCCCGTTTTCACGATTGCGTACATGTTTTCTCCTACTTTCGAAATAAACGCAAGGCGATAGCTTAGCAGCGTGACCGTAGCAAGTCAACGAAGTGATCGAATGCACAGTCTCCGCGTATCATCGCACTTATTTCCGCTGCGCCTCCTCGGGCACAACATTCGATATGATACCAGATGTCGTGGACACACGCGGCGGCGTTGCCCGCTTTTTCCGCATCGCCGCCCCGCTTCACGGAATGCCCACAAGCTAGTGCGCTTCAGCCCAGGTATCGGCAGCCGAGATATCGGCGAGCAAGGGCACCTTCAGCTCAGCCACGTGCTCCATGACGTCGCGAACCATGGCCGAGAGCGCCTCCGCTTCCCCATCGGGCACGCTGAAGTCCAGCTCGTCGTGCACCTGCACGAGCAAGCGGGCCTTGAAGCCCTCTTCCATGAGGCGCTCCTGCACCTGGCGCATGGCAAGCTTGATGATGTCGGCAGCGCTGCCCTGCATGGGATGGTTCATGGCGGTGCGCTCGCCGAAGCCGCGCGTATTGCCGTTGGCGGCGCGCAGCTCGGGGATATGGCGCTTTCGCCCGAACATGGTTTGAGCATAGCCGTTGGCACGGGCCTGCTCGACCGTTTCATCGAGATAGGCGCGCACGCCGGGATGCACCTCGAAGTAGCGGTCGATCATGCCCTTCGCCTCAGCGATGGAGATTCCCAGGCTTTGCGCCAACCCGAACGCCTGCTGCCCGTAGACGATGCCGAAGTTCACCGCCTTGGCGCGGCTGCGCTGCTCGGGCGTGACCTGGTCGATGGGCACGTCGAACACGCGCGACGCCGTGGAGGCGTGGAAGTCGGCGCCGCTGGTGAACGCCTGGATGAGCGCCTCATCGCCGGAGAGGTGCGCGAGCAGGCGCAGCTCGATCTGCGAGTAGTCGGCCGAGAGGAACTTGCATCCCGGCTCGAGTGGGACGAAGCACTCGCGGATATGGCGCCCGAACTGCGTGCGCACGGGGATGTTCTGCAGGTTGGGATCTGATGAGGACAGGCGCCCGGTGGTGGTGACGGTCTCGTTGAAGCTGGAATGCACGCGCCCGTCGCCGGCGCGCATGCGCGGCAGCGCGTCGATGTAGGTGGACTTGATCTTCGCCAGCTCGCGATAGCGCAGCACGAGGGCGGGCAGCTCATGGACCTCGGAAAGGTCTTTGAGCACCTTGGCGTCGGTGGAATACCCGCGCTGGGTCTTCTTGCGCGCCGGAAGCCCGAGCACCTCGAACAGGATGTGGCCGAGCTGCTTGGGGGAATCGACGTTGAACTCCTGGCCGGCGAGTTCGAAGATCTGCGCTCGCAGATCTTCGATCTGCCCGCCGGTGGACGCGCCCAGCTGCGCAAGGCGCTCGACGTCGATGGCCGCGCCGGTGCGCTCCATGATGGCGAGCACCGGCACAAGCGGCAGGTCGATATCGAAACAGGCGTGTTCAGAGCCCTCGTCCTCAAGGGCGCGGGTGAGCGGGCCGACCAGGGCGCGCGCGGCGGCGGCCTGCGCGCATGCGCGCTGCTCTTCGGTTTTCGCCTCGGGCAACGCGCCGCCCATATAGGTGTCGAGCAGCACGTCGTAGGTATACTCGGACACCGACGAGTTCAACACGTACCCGGCAAGCCCCAGGTCGAAGGCGCGCATGGACATGAGCTGGGCATCGTCGACCAGCGCGGGAAGGACGTTGTCGGCGGGATAGACGCGATGCACGGCCGCCTTCACATCGAGCGCGGCGAAGTTGCCGCAGGCGATCAAGCGCGCAAGCTGGGAGAACGCCGCGTCGTCGGCGAACACGGCGCAGCCCTGAGAAGCGGACACCGCCACAACCGAACCGCCGCCGAACAGCGACTCCTGCTCAGGGTCGACGATGGCAACGCCCACCTGCTCGCCCGATTCCAGAACCTCATCCACAAGCTTCTGGGCCTCTTCGCCATGCAGAACCTGGCCCACCTCGATAGCCGCGGATTCGCGCTGGGGGGCCTCGCCCACCAGCTTGAGCACGCGCGTCAGATGCGAGTTGAAGCGATACTTCGAGAACGCCTCGGTGACGGCCTGCGCGCTGAACGCCGGAAACGCCGCGCCCTCAAGGTCCAAGGGGAAATCCAGGTCGCGCACGATGGTTGCCACCTTGCGGCTGGTAAACGCCGCATCGCGGTTTTCCTCCATGCGCTCCTTCTGCTTGCCGCGCAGCTCGTCGATATGCTCGTAGATGCCCTCGAGGCTGCCGTAGGCGCCCAGCAGCTTCGCCGCCGTTTTGTCGCCCACGCCCGGCACGCCGGGGATGTTGTCGGAGCTGTCGCCTTTAAGGCCCAGGAAATCGGGGAACTGCGAAGGCTCCACGCCGTAGCGCTCGCGCACCTCGCCCGGGCCGTAGATGGCAACGTCGGTGATGCCCTTGCGCGTGGTGACCACGTGCGTGAGCTCGGAGCACAGCTGGTAGACGTCCTTATCGCCCGAGACCAGCAGCGTGCGATACCCCAGCGCCTCGTCGCGCGCCGCCACGGTGCCCAGAATATCGTCGCCCTCCCAGCCCGTCACGCGCACCACGGGGATGCTCATGGACTCGAGCAGCTCCTCGATGATGGGGAACTGAGCCTTCAAGCCCGGGTCCATGGGGGGACGCTGCGCCTTGTACTGCTCGAGCGCCTCGGTGCGGAACTTCGGGCGGCCGGCATCGAAGGCGCACACGATGGCGTCGGGATTGGAGATGTCGATGAACTTGAGCAGCATGGAGATGAAGCCGAACACGGCGTTGGTGGGCGTGCCGTCAGGGGCGTTCATGGTCGGCGGCACGGCGTGGAAGGCGCGGTGCATCAACGAGTTGCCGTCGATGACGGCCACTTTCTTCTCAGGCATAGGGATTCCTTCAGGTTGGTTGCGCTTTCCCACCATTATATAAGCGGCGAAGGCGAAGCGGTGCCAACCGCATCAGACAAGCACCGTTGGCCCGTTTCGCTATGCGCTCCAAAGATAGCCGACGCCGCGCACCGTTTCCAGATGCTGCGAGAGCTCCGGTCCGAGCTTGGCGCGGACGCGCCTGACGTGCACGTCGACGGTACGGCTGCCGCCGTAGTAATCGAAGCCCCACACGCGGCGCAGCAGGGCATCGCGGCTGTAGGTGCGGCCCGGATGGGTGACCAGAAACGCCAGCAGCGCATATTCGAGGTAGGTGAAGTCAAGCGGCTCCCCGCCCACCGTGACCTGGTACGTGGCCAGGTTGATGGTCATGTTGTCCACCGTCACGTAATCGGTCGAGGTGCTCTCGTTGCCCGGCCACAGAAGCTGGCGGATACGCGCGGCGCACTCCTCGCTGCCGGCACCGTGCACCACGAAATCGCTTTTCACCTGCACGGGAAGGCGGAACTCGGGAAGCTGGGCCTCGTTGACGATGACCAGCAGCGAGGCCGAACCGTCCTCGAGCAGCACCGATTCCACCTGCGACAAGGTTGCCAGAGCATCGGCGCGCGCCTCGTAGATGACCAGGTCGTAGGAAGGATGCTGGGACAGCAGTTTCTTGAACTGCACCGAGGACCCTGCCGCAACATCGACATCCAGGCCTGAGAGCACCTGCTGGAACTTGTGGGCGTTATCAAGGCTGTCCGCGATGAATATGACCGTTTTCCTCATTGTTAGCGCACCTCCTTACGTCGCGTACCGCGCAGGTCTACAAAACCGCCAGGTAGCGGTCAAGCTCCCAGGCGGACACGTTGGACTGGTACTCGTCCCACTCCGCCTGCTTTGCTTCCACCAGGTAATCGCAGATGTGGTCGCCCAGGGTCTCACGCATGAGCTTCGAGTCCCTGAACAGCTCAACGGCCTGGCCGAGGCTTTCGGGAAGCGTGCGGAACCCCTGACGGAGCAGCTCCTGACGAGGTTGGGTGAACAGGTCGCGATCTTCGATGGGAGCCGGGGGCTCAAGCCCCTCTTCGATACCCGCCAAACCCGCCGCCAGCATAACGGCGAAAGTCAGGTAAGGGTTAGCGCTGGGGTCGGGGCTGCGCAGCTCCAGACGGCACGCCATCTCGCGATTGGGGCGATAACCGGGCACGCGCACGAGCGTAGAGCGGTTGGCGCGGGCCCACGACAGGTAGATGGGCGCCTCGCCGCCGGCGAGCAGGCGCTTATAGGAGTTGACGCAGGGGTTGGTGATCAGGGCAAACTCGGGCGCATACTTCAGGATGCCCGCAAGGAAGCTTTTCGCGGTCGCCGACAGATGATAGCCCTGCGGGTCCTCGGGATCGAAGAACACGTTGCCGCCGTCGAAATCGAACAGGCTCATGTGCACGTGCATGCCGCTGCCCGGGGCATCGGCGAGGGGCTTGGGCATGAAGGAGGCGTACACGCCGTGCTTCATGGCGATCTCCTTCACCACCAGCTTGTAGGTCATGACCGCATCGGCCATGGACAGGGCGTCGGTGAAGCGAAGATCGATCTCGTGCTGGGAAGGGCCGTTCTCGTGATGGCTGTACTCCACGGGGATGCCCATCTTCTCAAGGGTGAGCACCGTGTCGCGTCGCAGGTCGCTGGCGTAATCCAAGCTGGTCAGGTCGAAATAGCCGCCGCGGTCCAAAAGCTCGGTGCCCTCGGCGTCCTTGAAGTAGTAGAACTCCACCTCGGGGCCGACGTTGAACACGTACCCCATGTCCTGCGCCTTGCCCACCACGCGCGCCAGCACATGGCGCGGGTCGCCCTCGAAGGGCTTGCCGTCGGGCGTGCGGATGTCGCAGAACATGCGCGCCACGGCGTTGCTCTCCGGGCGCCACGGCAGCACCTGGAACGTGGAGGCGTCGGGAAACGCCAGCATATCGGATTCCTCGGTGCGGCAGAAGCCCTCGATGCAGCTGCCGTCGAAGCCCATGCCGTCGGCGAAGGCGTCTTCAAGCTCGCTGGGGATGACGGCGAACGATTTCATGCTGCCGAGCACATCGGTGAACCAGAATCGCACGAAGTGCACATCGCGGCTTTTAATGGTTTTCAGGACGAAATCCTGCTCCGGGTTGGAAGCCATGAACGGTTCCTCCTTCACGCGCCAGGCCATGCGGCGGCGCGGGTCCAAACATCTTCTAGAGGGAGATTATATCAACGCATGTTGCAAATGCGTTACGCACCTCGCGCATTGCGAAAGCGAATGAAACCCAGGAGGTTCCATCGAAAGCCGGCATAGGCCACGCAAAAGGCCGCCCCGAAAGGCGGCCTGAAAACGGTTGAAACCCTGTTGCGCAGACGCATGCTCGATGCGAACGCCCTACGACCTGCGAACGCGCTTGTCCACCACGCGGGCGACCAGGTCGCCGATGGACTGGAACACCTGCACGAGCGCGACGCACAGCACGATGGAGACGATCATGACGTCGCCCAGATAACGCTGGTAGCCGTAGCGGATGGCGATGTCGCCGATGCCGCCCGCGCCGACCGCGCCGGCCATGGCGGTGTAGCCGAACAAGGTGATGACGGTGATCGACGCGCCGCGCACCAGGCTGGGCAGGCTTTCGCGCAGCATGACCTTGCACACGATCTGCCACGTGTTCGCGCCGAAGCTTTGAGCCGCCTCGATCAGGCCGCCGTCTACCTCGGCCAGGCTCTGCTCGACCATGCGGCCAACGAACGGGATGGCTGCCACCGTAAGCGGCACGATGGCGCCGGGCACGCCGAGCGACGTTCCCACCACCACGCGCGTGAACGGGATGATGGCCACGAGCAGGATGATGAACGGGATGGAACGGCCGACGTTGACGATCCAGCCGAGCACCGTGTTAAGGGCGCGCTGCGGCCACAGGCCGTCTTTGGCCGTGATGACCAAAAGCACGCCGAGCGGCACGCCGATGACGTAGGCGAACAGCGTGGAGGCAAGCGTCATGACGAGCGTGTCCACCGTTCCCTGGGCGAACAGCGCCCCGTATTGCGAGATGAAGTTGCTTACGTAATCCATTTAGCCCTCCTGGACCTTCTCCGCATCGCGCTCGATGGCCGCGAGCATATCGTCGTTGGCCAAAAGCTCGCGCGTGACGGGGCTTTGCGGGTTGCCGAACACGGCGGCGGTGGTGCCCTCCTCCACGATGCGGCCATGGTCGATGACGGCCACGCGGTTGCAGATCTTGCAGGCCACGGGCAGCGAATGGGTGATGACCACGAGCGTGACGCCAAGCTCGCGGTTGATGTCCTGCAGAAGCTGCAGGATGGAGGCGGTGGTGCGCGTGTCAAGGGCGCTGGTGGCCTCGTCGCAGAGCATGACCTTGGGGTTGTTCGCCAGGGCGCGGGCGATGGCAACACGCTGCTGCTGGCCGCCGGAGAGCTGGCTGGGGTAGCGCTGGGCAAGGTCGGCCAGGCCCACCAGCTCGAGCAGCTCCATGGCGCGCTTGCGGGCCGCCTCGCCCTTCTCGTCGCGCAATTCGAGCGGGAAGGTGACGTTGCGCAAGACGGTGCGCTGCTGGAACAGGCTGAAGTTCTGGAAGATCATGCCCACCTGGCTGCGCAGCTCGAGCAGCGCGCGACCGGACAGGCCCGTGATATCGCGGCCGTCGTAGAGGATGGCGCCGTCGGTGGGGCGCTCAAGCAGGTTGAGGCAGCGGACGAGCGTCGACTTGCCGGCGCCCGAGGCGCCGATGATGCCGAACACGTCGCCATCGTTGATGGTAAGGTTCACGTTGCGCAGCGCATGATGGGCGTTGTCGCCTTCGCCATACGTCTTGCACACGTGCTGCAATTGGATCATACGTTTCCCGATCACTTGGTTGGATATAACGCAACGGGCGCCAAGAGCCCTTTTGCGCGCGCGAACGCGCAACTTCTAATAATAAGCGAAGCTCAAGCCGCGCACAAGGACCGCCCTGGCGGGTGCCCCCATCGCCGAGCACGGGGCCGGGAAGACCGACGATCCGGGGCCCGCCGCAACCGGGAGGGCGCATCCGCGCAAGCTCGCGGGAGCTCGCTTGCCGCCCAGGTGCCGGACGTGAATCCTACGGGGCTCGTGGGGGTTCGCTGTTCGCCGGGCGCTCGCGGCGCCAAGCTTGGTATACTTGCAGCCATGAATACGCAAACCTACACTCAGCGCGCCCAGGCGCGCCCGCGCCGCCGCATCGCCGTGGTCACCATGGGCGTCAAGCTTGGCGACGAGACGCGCGGCTACACGCGCTTCCGCTTCCTGTCCGAGATGCTCGTCGAGCAGGGCTTCGACGTCGATCTGATCACCTCGTCGTTCCAGCACTGGGAGAAGGCCCCGCGCGACACCTCGAAGGCCTGCTATCAGGGCCTTCCCTACAACGTGGTGTTCATCGACGAGCCGGGGTACACGCGAAATCTCGACCTGCAGCGCATCCGCAGCCATCACGTGGCGGCGAAGAACCTGCGCGAGCACTTCGAGCGAACCCCGGGCCGCTATTCGCTCATCTACTCCGAGATCCCGCCAAACGACGTGGCGCGCGTGTGCGCGGAATACGCAACCGAGCACGGCATCCCCTACGTGGCCGACATCAACGACCTGTGGCCCGAGGCCATGCGCATGGTCGTGGACATCCCTGTGCTCAGCGATGTGGCGTTCTACCCGTTCGCGCGCGACGCGAAGCGCGTATATCAGCTGCTCTCCGGCGCCGTAGGCACCTCCGAGGAATACGCCGCACGGCCCGCGAAGGACCGTACGGCGCCCTACCCCCGTGCCACGGTGTACGTGGGCAACGACCTTGCGGCGTTCGACGAGGGCGCACGCGAGCACATGGCGGACGTCGAGAAGCCCGAGGGCGAGCTGTGGGCCGTCTATGCAGGCACGCTCGGCGCCAGCTACGACCTGGCCACCCTTATAAAGGCGGCGGCGTTGCTGGAGAAGCGCCGCGTAGCTCACACCGCGCGCACCACCGCCGCGGGAACCGCGAAACGTCACCGCCCTTTCCCTGCCGTGAAGGTGAAGATCTTAGGCGACGGCCCCGACCGGCAGCGTCTCGAAGAGCTTGCCCGGCAGGAGAACGCTCCTGTGGATTTTCTGGGCTACCAGGACCACGGCAGCATGGCGGCGTGGCTTCGCGCAAGCGACATCACCGTGAACTCCCTGGTAAAAAGCGCAGTGCAGAGCATCGTCACGAAGATCGGCGACTACCTTGCCTCCGGCAAGCCCATGATCAACACCGGCTCGTCGCCGGAATTCCGCAACAAGGTGACCACCGACGGCTTCGGGCTGAACGTGGAGGCCGAGAACCCCGAGGCGCTCGCCGATGTGCTCGAGGAGCTGGCGCGCAACCCATCGCTTCGCAAGATCATGGGGGCTCGTGGGCGCGCCGTGGCAGAGCGGGAGTTCGACCAGCGAACCTCCTACCTTGCCATCGTGAATTTGCTGCGCAATCTGATGTAAACGCCGCGGTTTGCGTCATCATCGAAGGGTACGCCGCCTTGCGTCAGCATGCGTTCATTCGCCTGACGCTTGAGCCGGATAGCTAAGGAGATACCATGTCCGAACAGATCCGCATCCCGTTTTCCCCACCCGATATCACCGAAGCCGAAATCGCCGAGGTGGCCGATGCGCTGAGGAGCGGATGGATCACCACGGGCCCGAAGACCAAGCAGCTCGAGCGCGAGCTTGCCGCCTTTTTGGGCACGCCGCGCGTGACGTGCCTGGGTTCGGCCACGGCGGCGCTTGAGTGCGCCTTGCGCGCGCTGGGCATCGGTCCGGGCGACGAGGTGATCACGAGCGCCTATACCTACACCGCCAGCTGCTCGCCCATCTGCCATGTGGGTGCGACGCCCGTGCTGTGCGATGTGGCGCCCGGCAGCTACGAGATGGATTACGCTCAGCTGGAGAAGCTTATCACCCCGCGCACGAAGGCCATCATCCCCGTCGATCTGGCCGGCGTCATGTGCGACTACGATGCGCTGTTCGACGCCATCGACGCCTTCGGAGGCGTTTTCACGCCCGCAAACGCCCGCCAGGAGGCCATCGGCCGCATCGCCGTGGTCACCGACGGAGCGCATGCCCTTGGCAGCGTGCGCCACGGCAAGCGCGCAGGCCAGGTTGCCGACCTTACCACGTTCAGCTTCCATGCGGTGAAGAACTTCACCACGGCAGAAGGCGGCGCCGTCACCTGGCGCGAGGGGCTGTTCGATGCCGATGAGCTGTACCACGATTTCATGCTCATGTCGCTGCACGGCCAGTCGAAAGACGCGCTTGCCAAGACCAAGGCCGGCGCTTGGGAATACGACGTGGCCTTCCCCGGCTGGAAGTGCAACATGACCGACCTGCAGGCAGGTTTGGGCCTGGCGCAGCTGCGCCGTTACCCGGGCATGCTCGCACGACGCCGCCAGATGGTGGCGCGGTATACGCGAAACCTTGCCGACCTTGACGTGTCCATCCTGCAGCACTATCGCGCAGCCGATGGGTCGGATGCCTGCGACGCCGACGATGCCGCTGCACGCGCCGATGCGAGCCAAGAGTCTTCGAGCGGGCATCTGATGCTCGTGCGCCTGAACGGTTGCGGACGGCAGCTGCGCGACCGCGTTATCGAGCTGATGGCCGAGGACGGCGTTGCCACCAACGTGCATTACAAGCCCCTGCCGCTGCTCACGGCCTATCGCAACCTCGGGTTCGACATCGCCGACTTCCCCAATGCCCTGGCCCAGTTCGAGAACGAGATCACGCTGCCGCTGCACACCAAGCTCACCGATGACGACATCGACGAGGTGTGCCGTTGCCTGCACCAGGCCATCTCGCAGGCGAAAGCGGAGGGTGCGCGCTGATGTACGTACGCTTCGGAAAACGCATCTGGGATATCGTCATCGGGCTGATCGCGCTGCCGTTCGTGCTGCTCATCATCGCGGTGCTGGCGCCCCTTATCAAGCTGGAAGACGGCGGCCCGGTGTTCTACAACGCGCCGCGCGTGGGCAAGGACGGCGTGGACTTCAAGATGTACAAGCTGCGCAGCATGCGCGTGAACGCCCCCGACCTGATCATGGAGGACGGCAGCACCTACAACGGAGCCGACGACCCCCGCATGACCAAGATCGGCGCGTTCATGCGCAAGACCAGCCTGGATGAGATGCCTCAGTTCTTCAACGTGCTGCTCGGCGACATGTCGGTGGTGGGACCCCGCCCCGACCTGCGTCGCGAAACCGAGCTTTACGAGGGCGAAGAGGGCCTGAAGCTGTCGGTGAAGCCGGGCATAACCGGCTACGCCGCCGTGTACGGTCGCAACTCCCTGCCGTGGAAGCAACGCCTGTCGCTGGACGTGTACTACGTCAAGCACCTAAGCTTCCTGCTGGATGCGAAGGTGTTCTTCCGCACGTTCGCCACGGTGCTCGGACAGGAGGGCATCTACGTAGAGGACGGCGAATCGTAACGCACGCTATGCCGCCAGCGCGCAAGCAGCACGAATCAAGCCGTAGAACCAATCGGGCCGGGCATGTTGCCCGGCCCGATTTGCATAGGCGCCGATAACGCGCCTTTCATTGAAAAAGCCGCCCAAGGGCGGCTTTTCGTTTCCCTAGTACACCATGCCCATGGCTTCGCGTACTTCTTCCAGGGTTTGGTTCGCGATTTCGTTGGCGCGGCGATTACCCTCGCGCAGGACGTCCTTCACGTAGTCCATATCGCCTGCAAGCTCCATGCGACGCTCGCGGATGGGAGCCAGGAAGTCGTTCACGCTTTCGGTGACGTACTTCTTCAGCTGGCCCGAGCC
>URQU01000019.1 GCA_900550055.1 uncultured Coriobacteriaceae bacterium
GGGCGGGCGGGTGAGTGAGTGAGTGAGTGAGAATCACGCAGGCAACCCTAAGCTGCTGGCGGGAAACTGGCGTTTTCGGCGAAGATCCGCTTGAAGTCCTCGAGATACGGGCCGGTTATGCCCAGCTTGCAGACCTCGTCGAAGCTGGCGATGCCGAAGCTTTCCAGATAGTCGCGGACATCGCACGCCACGGCGTTCTTGTCGCCCAGCATGCCCTCGTCGTACAACTCACCGATGGCGACGGCGGCGCCCATGCGGAAGAACTCCTGGAACATGCGCTCGAGCTGCGCGGAAGAAGCCCCATCACACAACGGGGTATCATCGGCTGCCGTGCTCCGATCAACTGCCTGCAACGAATCTTCGGCGGCATACCGCTCGGTCGCCCGATCATACGGCGCGTACGCGCCGTACCCATCGATCAGAAACTCGCCCTCGTCGAAAGAGAGAGGCCGCGAAACGCGCTCGCCCGCAAAGGTCTGAACTTGCCCTGGCTGCCCCTGGATTGCGCGGCGCGCAGACCGTGAGGCGCCCTGGCTTGCAAAGACCTGAGCCCGCCCGGCCGAACCCTCGAATGCACAGCGTGCGGGCTGCGGACGTCCTTCCACACGCGCATGGCGACCATGGGATACCTTCGAATCAATTGCAAATGCTCCGAACATGGACGTGTGCTTCTTGGCGAACATTTCAGGCTCCTTACCTGCGTATTTCTTAGTTGATGCTTCGCATGGTACGCCGTCTCAATGTTTTTACTGTCCCATATAAGGGACTCGAGAAAAGTTCGCCGGTTTTTCTCGAGTCCCCATGAATGCTGAAAGGAAACCCCTATATGAGAGACGCCCGCAAAGCCTGGTTGCAGCGGAAGACGACTTCATAAAGAAGCAGCCTCACAGGTCTAGCTGCACCGGGAAACGACCTCGCAAAGAGACGGGCCTCAGAAGCCCAGTCGTAGCAGGAGACAACTCATAAAGAAACGGTCCCGCAAGCCTAGTTATTGCAGGAAACAACTTCACAAAGAAGCAGCCTCACAAGCTTAGCTGTCGTTGAAGATGACCTCGCACGGAAGTGAGCCTCATAAGCCTAGTTGTAGCGATAGAACCCTTCGCCCGCGTCAACGCCCGTTTTGCCTGCGTCGATGCGCTCCTTGAGCGCCGCCGCGATCTTCGCGGGAACGGAATCGGGGTCTTTCGTGCGCGGGTCGAGCACCACGATGTTATATGCCGTGGTAAGGCCCACGATGTCCAGGATGCGGAACGGGCCCAAGGGCGCACCCGTGCCCAGCATCCACGTCTTGTCGATGGTCTCCGGGTCGGCGACGCCGGTTGCGTACAGCGCCTCCGCGGCATTCAGGAACGGCACGAGCATGCTGTTCAGGATATAGCCGGGCTGCTCCTTGTGCAGCTGCAACGGAACCATGCCCAAATCGCCAGCGAAACGAACCACCTCGTCGTAAGCAGCCTGATCGGTTCCGGAATGCCCCATGACCTCGGCGGTGTTGTTGCGCCAGATGCGATTGGCGAAATGCAGCGCCAGGAACTTCTCGGGGCGACCCGTGGACGCCGCGATCTGGCTGGGCAGCAGCGTGGAGGAGTTGGTGACGAGGATGGTGCTTTCCGGCAGGTAGTTTGCCAGCTCCGCGTAGAACGCGTCCTTTTGCTTGGGATCCTCCGCAATGGCCTCGATCACCAGGTCGGCATCTTTCGCCGCAGCCTCGTAGCTGGTGGTGAAGACGATGCCCTCGAACGCCTGCTGCGCGCGCTGCTTGAGCTGCTCGATTTCGTCAACGGAAAGCTCGGGCGTGTCTGCCAAGCCGCGGCAATACGCCGCGGGATCGCTCTTCATCGCCTCGAGCGTTGCCAGATAGGTTTGACGCAGCTGCTCGAACTTCGGCTTCGCGCGCTCGACGGACCCTTCGCTTCGCAGCCACACCGTAACGGCGAAACCCTTGTATGCCGCCTGATATGCGATCTGGCTTCCCAGCACCCCGCCACCGGCAACGACAACGTTCTTGATAGTCATATCCGACCTCCGATCCGCGCGTATGTTCATCTTGCTTATGAAGCGAGACCGGATTGAGGTCCCGCGCCATAAGCCTAGCACGCCTCTAGGAAGCCGCATCGATTTGTCACGCAAACGGTGGCAAATCGTTGCAACCGGCCTTTACCGTCTGCCGCTGCGACGAATAGCCGCCGACGAGCACCCAAAACCCGCCGCTTGCCCACACACAGCGGCAGCGGCAAGCGGGCAGCAGGCGAACCAGCTACATCTCGTCAAGCAGCTCGTCGGCAAAGCCCACGCGATAGTTCGCGAACACCACGCCGTCGCCTTCCTGCGTGGCATCCAGGTCCACATCGGCGACGATGACGAAATCGTTATCGCCCGCCTCGTCGTGGAAGATTTGGCGCACGTGCCACACGTGCAGCTCTTCCTCATCCGCCTCGTCGAGCATGAGATAGGCCTTCGAGCGCGCGTCGGCGTCCAGCAGAACCTCCTCGTGCTCCTCGTAATACTCATCCAAGGCCTGTATCCAGGCACGCTCGCCGAAGCCCCAATCGCCGTCCGCCTCGCCAAGCCCCGCCGTATCGCGGTGAGCAGCCATGCGAACACGGCTGAACAGGGCGTTGCGCACGAGCACGGTGAGCCCGCGTCGGTCGCGCACGACCGCTTCGGCGCCGGCGGCGTCGGGCGGGGCGGCGTCCAGCACAGCTCCAGCGTTCTCCCATTCGTCCACCAAGCTGCTATCGACGCTGCGCACGATCAAGCCCAGCCAAGCGATGATGTCCTTCAGCTGCTCGGTGCGCTTACCCTCGGGGATGGTGCGGTCAAGGCCGCGGAACGCCTCGGACAGGTAGCGCAGCAAGATACCCTCGTAGCGCATGATGCCGAGCTTCTGGATGTACCCCTTGAAGTCCGCCGCGCTTTCCAGCATGTCGCGCAGCACCGATTTCGGCCGCAGGTAATAATCGCGCGCCCACGGCACCGCATCGCAGTACTTCGAGAACGCCGCATCCAGCAGGTCCTCCAGCGGCTTGGGGTACGTGACGTCTGCGATGCGCTCCAAACGCTCGTCGTAGTCCACGCCGTCCATCTTCATCTCCGCCATGGCGGCATCGCGCGCCTTGCGCTCCTGTGCGCGCAGCACCTGCCGCGGGT
The DNA here is from genome assembly GCA_900550055.1 of uncultured Coriobacteriaceae bacterium. Lineage (GTDB taxonomy): Bacteria > Actinomycetota > Coriobacteriia > Coriobacteriales > Eggerthellaceae > Senegalimassilia. The sequence continues at coordinate 3,151 of URQU01000019.1, forward strand.
CCTCCAAGGTTGCCTCAACCATGGACACCAGGTCGAACGCATACTCGGGGCTTTCGGGATCGAGCAGCTCCAGCGCCGCCAGCAAAAACGGCGACAACGGCTGATCGAGCGCGAAGTCCTCCGGCAGGTCCATGGTGACCGAGTACGCATCCTCGCCGTCCTCGTCCACCTCGTGCACCACCACGTCGGCATCGATGAGCGTTTGCAGCACCTCGGCGGCGCGCACGTGCAGCTTGACCTTCTCCTCCGCCGGCTGCAGCGAATCCTCGATAAGCTGGTCAACGCGGGCGCGGACGTTGCCGCCCTGCTCGACTTCGGCCAACACCATGGAATGCGTGATGCGCATACGCGGCGTAAGCTGCTCGGGAACCGATTCGATGAGCTTGTTGAACGTGTCCTCGTTCCAGTTCACGAAGTTCTCGGGCGGGCGCTTCTTCTTGATCTTCTTGAGCTTCTTCGGGTCGCCGGCGGCCTTCACCTCAGCCTTGTGGTTCTCGATCTCGTGCTCGGGGGCCTCGGCTATGACCACACCCTCGGTGTCGAAGCCCGAGCGACCCGCGCGACCGGCGATCTGATGGAACTCGCGGCTGCGCAGGCGACGCATCTTGCGGCCGTCGAACTTGGTGAGCTGCGTGAGCACCACGGTGTGGATGGGCACGTTGATGCCGACGCCCAGCGTGTCGGTACCGCAGATGACGGGCAGCAGGCCCTGCTGCGCAAGCTTTTCCACCAGCAGGCGGTAGCGCGGCAGCATGCCGGCATGGTGCACGCCCACGCCGCAGCCCAGCAGACGCTTCAGCGTTTTGCCGAACGCCGTGGAGAACTGCGCGCCCTTCATAGCCTCCTTGACCGCCTCGCGCTGCTCCTTGGTTGCCACGCCGTAGCTTGCCAGGTTCTGCGCGCTGGTAAGCGCCGCATCCTGCGAGAAATGCACGACGTACAGCGGGCCCTCGTCCTTGCGCAGCGCAAGCTCGACCGTTCCCTCGAGCGGGGTGAGCGCGTATTCGTAGGACAGCGGCACCGGACGCGGAGCGTCGGTGACGTTCGAGACATCGCGCGTGGTTTGGCGACGCAGCAGATCGGCGATCTGCGTGACGTCACCCAACGTGGCGCTCATGAGCAAGAACTGCGTTTTCGGCAACGTGAGCAGCGGCACCTGCCATGCCCAGCCGCGGTCGGTATCGCTGAAGAAATGGAACTCGTCCATGGCGACACTGTGGACGAGGGCATCCGGCCCTTCGCGCAGCGCCTGGTTCGCCAAGATCTCCTCGGTGCAGCAGATGACAGGCGCCTCGGTATTGATATGGACATCGCCCGTGATCATGCCCACGTTGTCACGGCCGAGCAGCTCCACCAGATTGAAGAACTTCTCGCTGACCAGCGCTTTGATAGGCGCCGTGTAATACGATGTCTCGCCGAAGCACATGGCCATGAAGTGCATGCCCAGCGCGACCAGGCTTTTGCCGCTGCCTGTGGGAGTGCCCAAGATGACGTGGTCGCCCACCATGAGCGACATGAGCGCCTCCTCCTGGTGAGGCCACAGCTCGATACCGCGGTCGGCAACCCAGTTGGTGAACGCCTCGAACGCCTCCTCCTCGGTGAGCTCCGGGTTTGTGTCGTACAGATGGTAGGCAAGCGCGCCCAGCTCGCCGGGCTCGTGGCCTTCGGCTTGCGCGGCCAGCGTCTCGACGATGTCCTCGCCTTCGAACGTATGAATATCAGCCATAGGGCAGTTCCTTTACAAAGCATGCAGAATCTAATGCGCTCAACTTGCCATAACAGCAAGCAACCGCTCGTGTGTCCAAGGTAAATTGTATCGCGATTGCACAAACGCATGCCCCCGCGAAGCGGAACCACGTTCCGAAGGAGACCCTCTATTCGGCAGCGCTTAACAGCACCGAGTTCTCATAAAGCGACTCAGGCGCGAAATCCTGGCCTCCGGGCCATTCAACCGCATCGCCGAATTCGGTGATGCGAACCTTCTTGAAATACCCGGGATCCCTTAATCTGTCCATGAAATCGCCCTTTAGTCGCGGCATGGGATCGAATACGCGCATCGAGCCATCGGACCACTTCATGACAAGGGTGCCCTCTTCGGTAGGTTCGACAGATAGAATCTTTAAACCGCAAACCCATTTCATGGCGTATCCCCTATCTCAAAGGCGGAATGCGATAGCATTCGCCGGCGCTATTGGCCAGATACCGGTGTTCATGCAGTTCTTGCTCGTGAAGTGCCATCCAAGCCAGAAGCAGCTTCTCCTGCTTTGGCGGAATCTTACCGCCAAGCCGTTTTCCCTGCAACGAATACGAAGCGTCCATACTACCGTAGTACACATGGATATGAGGCAATGAGTGTTGCTGATCGTCGTCGAAATACATTCTCACGACGATCCCGTAAAACCTGCTCAGCTCAGGCATACCTGTCCCCTTCCCAGGCGGCACGCGCCGCCTTCCCGTGATGAAGAGGATCTTGCGAACGTGGTATGGGCGAAGGCGGGACCCTTCGCCAGCTTGGGCACGGCAGACCGCCGAGCGTTCGCACTGGCTCTTTTCAGCCAGTATAAAAGCGAACGCCTGTACTGTCAATACAAACGTTCGCTTTTTAAATGCCGCAGCGTTTATCGGGGGTAACGCCGACCAGCTATTCCGCCTTCAGGCTCACGATGCCCAGCGTGGCCTCCTGGAAGCACCAGGACTTCGACAACTCGGCCACCTGACGCAGCTCCATGCCGCGCAAATCCATCTTATGCGTGCGCTTCCCGCCTCCGCGCACGGTGAATGCCACGCCCATGCCGCAATCCGCCTCGACATAGGACCAGTTCAGCCCCAAGCAATAATCACGTACGAACACGCCCTCGGGAATGCCCGCGATCATCTGGTTGTACAGATCCCACGCGGTCCCCGGCGCTTCCGTGCCCGGAAACGCGATCGTCGCCGTCTCCCGCAAACCCGCCTGCTCCTGTTGCGTTACCATAACGCCCCTCCTTAACAACATCGAAAACGCCAGCTGGCGGCTATTCTTTTATCAGAATTATTGCCGCTTGCCTATAATGTAACGCATCACAAGAACGAAAGAAGGGGTCAGCGTGCTGTTTCTACTCACCGGCGACGTGCAGATCGGGAAAACCAGATGGCTGGAGAGCCTGTGCGCCAGCCTGCAAGCAGCAGGCACGTGCGTGGCAGGCGTGGTGGCACCCGGGCAATGGGTGCCGCGGCCCAAAGGCCAGCCCGGCGGAAAGCACGGCTTCGACGGGGCCGGACGCTTCGAGAAGCTTGGCATCGACAACGTGCTGCTGCCGCAGGGCGAACGCATCGAGTTCACACGCCGCCGCGACCTAGCCGCCGGGGGCAAGGCATTCGCGGAAGGGGCGCAGGCGAAGGCGGCGAAGCTGGGCTGGGCTATCTCCGACACCGCGATAGCGCAGGTCAACTCCCATTTTGCCATGCTGGCGAAACAGGCAGGCATCGCACCTGCCGACAGCGGCGCAGACGACCCCACGACCGCGCAGGCCGAGGTCGACACCCCTGCAGCCGCACCGCTCGACAACGGCGTTTGCCCGCCCGTAGCCGCAGAAACCGCCGCCAAAACATCCCCACTCGCACAAACCAGCACCGGCGAACCCACAGTCGCGGCCACAGCCGCAAAAGCAGAGGGCAACGTGCTCGCTGCCGCACCAGCCGCCAACGAAACCCAGCTTGCCCCGCACGCGATGCTCGTGGTGGACGAGCTGGGCCGCCTCGAGCTTCTGCGCGGATGCGGCCTGACCAACGCGCTGGCCATCCTCGATGCCGGCCCCACACCGCAGTTTCCCCATGCCATAGCCGTGGTGCGTGAGACGCTGCTCGACGAGGCGCGCAGGCGCTTCGAGCCGCGCTGGGGCAAGCCGATCGCCATCGGCCCCGACGATGCGGCCCGCGAGCTCGTGCTCGAAACGGCAAGAGCCGCTGAGAGCGCCCACTGAGCCGCGCGCACACGGAAAACCGCCGGCATAGTGCAGAGCATGTCGCGCAAGAGAAACTGCATCGACAACGGCGCGACCGAGCAGGTTTTTCGGGCATTTGAAGGAAGAGTTCTTCAGGGGCAGGGAGTGGCCCGACTTCGAGTCGTTCAAGGCTGACCCGGACGCCTACGTGACCTACTGGAACACGCAGAGACGGCAGGTTAAACCGAAGGGACTGACCCCAGAGGAGTTCCGGAATCAGTCCCTTGCGGCGTAGTTCTTATTTCGGCCGTCCAAGTTTTGCGGCGCAGTTCTCGTACGGTCGGCTCTCGTGGTTTCAAGAGGCAAAACATATCGCTAGCAAAACTTCCTCTGTACCACTGGTTCACGGATATGCCAGGCGGGACTTCGGTACATACTTGTCTGCCCCGCCTGGCATCGCCCTTGCGTTAAAGCACCCACGCCTCGCTTTCGCGCTGCAGCTCCAACATGCGGCGGTATCTACCATCGGGCTTCTCACGCAGCTCTGCCGGGCTTCCCTGCTCCACCACACAACCACCTTCGAGCACCACGATCTTGTCGGCATTGTCAACCGTGCGCATGCGATGTGCGATAACGAGGACCGTCTTGCCTTGAAGCAGTTCAGAAAGAGCAGCTTGCACGTATGTCTCGTTTTCCACGTCAAGTGAGGCCGTTGCTTCATCGAGCAGCACGATCGGAGCGTCTTTCAGCAGGGCACGCGCAATCGAGATACGCTGGCGTTCACCACCGGAAAGCCTGCTGCCGTTTTCCCCGATCATCGTGTCGTAGCCGTTGGGCAAACGCTCCACGAACTCGTCACAGCGCGCCGCCCTCGCCGCAGCGAGAACCTCCTCGTTCGTAGCATCCTTCTTCCCGAGGCGAATGTTCTCACGCACGGTGTCGTCAAAGAGCACCACGTCCTGGAACACCTCGGAGAATGCAGAAAGCAGCGTTTCCGGATCGACGGTAGAGACGTCAACGCCGCCCACAAAGATCGCGCCGGAGCTTACGTCCCAAAAACGTGAAGCGAGCTTGACAGCCGTGCTCTTGCCCGAACCGGACGCGCCCACAAGCGCTGTCACCTGCCCTTCCCGCGCCTTGAACGATACGCTGCCCAAGACGTCCTCGCCGTCGGCGTACGCGAAGCCCACGTCTTTGAAGACCACGTCATAGCCCTGAGGCTCGAACGAGGTGCTACCCGTTTGGATCGGCTCATTCTCGATGGCGCGCATGCGCTCCAGGCTCAAGCTCATGTCCATCAGCTCGGCGATGGCCTGCAAGATTACGTTGATGGGATCGTAAACCCTTGTCACCGCCAACAGATACACGAAAAACACGAGAAAGTCGACTTGCCCCGTCACGAGCAGCATCGTCCCCACCACGATGACAGATGCGATTCCCAGGCGTAGAAAGCCTTGGGCAGAGCATACCGCCACACCCATAGCCAGCTCGGCATCGATCTTCTCTCTCTCGAAACGATCGATGCGGCAATCAAGCTCACCCTGGAATACGCCCACCTTATTGAGCGAGCGTATCTCACGATGGCATTCAAGGTATTCCTGCAGACCATCGGCAAACGAAAGGGATGCCGCGTTCTTCTTCGCGGTATGCGACTTCTGGATGCGTGCAGTCAGAAGCAACGCCGCAAGCGCCACGGGAATGGGCCAGAGAGCAGATGCCGCCAGCCTCCAGTCGAACGCGAGCATCATAGCGGCGAATACCAGCGTCGAAGCGCCCATGCCGAAAATCTGCGGCATAGTGTGAGAGAACAGGCGCTCCTGATCGGAGCAGTCCTTCATGATAACGCTCGTCAAATCGGACAAATCGCGCCTTCCGAAAAACGAGAGCGGAAGCAGGCGCAAACGCTCCGCGATGGCGATACGCTTGCGGGCGCTTTCTTGGTAGACCGCCGAGTACGTCGCGCGATATTCCCACATCTGCGTGACGAACATCACAACAAGCGCCGCCACAATGCCCGCTGCGTAGAGCGCCATGCCCGGCAGGCCAACAGAAGGGTCGTCCAGGTACCTGATAAAATCACTTGCAGCAAAGTACAGCACCACGATGGGCAGCATCAGCATCAGGTTCGCCAACGCACAGAACCCAGCACCGCGCATAAAATCCTTCATGCCTTGATCGGTCAAGGCAAAAGCATCTTGAATCCTACGCCACATGGCTGCCGCCCCCTTCAATCCTCCACATCGCGCTCGTTCGGTAGTCTCGCCACATGCGCGCATACAGTCCACCTTGCGCTACGAGTTCTTCATGAGTACCCTGTTCCGCGACAGAACCACGGTCGATGACGAAGATGCGGTCCGCATTTGCGACGGTGGATAAACGGTGCGCGATCATGAGCACCGTCTTGTCTTCGCAAAGTGTCGCGAGAGCCGCCTGGATCAACGCCTCGTTTTCGGGGTCGGCGAACGCCGTTGCTTCGTCGAGAACCACAATTGGGGCGTCTTTCAGAATGGCACGCGCAAGCGCGATGCGCTGGCGCTCTCCCCCGGAAAGGTACACGCCGGCTTTTCCTGCCACGGTGTTCACGCCATCGGGGAACTTGGCAATGATGTCGTCGCACTGTGCCGCATGGAGTGCCGCGAGCACCTCGGCATCGCTTGCATTGGGGCGGCCCGCACGCACGTTATCAGCCAAGCTTCGCTTGAACAGTCGATCATCTTGGAACACGAAAGAAACGGCGCCCATCAGCTCCTCGGCAGGAATTCGTCGCACATCCGCCCCGCCTACAAGAACGGCACCCTCATCTGCGTCCCAAAAGCGCGGGACGAGCGACGCGAGCGTCGACTTGCCTCCGCCCGACGGTCCGACGAGAGCCACCGTCGCCCCGGCGGGAACGGAAAGCGATACGTTGCAAAGCGCCGGTTCCCTGGACCCCGGATACGAGAAGCTGACGCCCGCAAGCTCGATGCTCGCCTCCTTCGGATGGAGAGCTTTGGCAGACTCCACCTCGGCGATGGGAGCAACTTCCATGATCGTGTTCATCCGCCGCAGCGCGTCTTCGGCGATCATGACCGCCTCCGACGAATACATGACCTTCGACATCATCGTTGTCGTCATCGCCGAGAAGAACGCATAGAACAGGAAGTCAATCAGGAAAGCCGGGAAATCAGGTGCGACGGCCGCAAGCGCAATACCCGCAGGTACGAGCACCGCGAAAGTCGAGTTGATCGCAACCAGCTGCACGACTTGGGGTCGTCGGCAATACTCGGTATAATTCGTCGCCATGTCGCGATAGTCGATGATCGCCTCGTGGAAGGCCCTGAACGAAAGCACCGTCTGCTGGAATACCTTTACCACGGGTATGCCTCGTACGTATTCGGTTGCCGCAGCGCTCATACGCATGAGAGCCGCCTGGTAAAGTTCCATGAAATGGCGGCCGCCTTTTTCGTCCTCGCGGCCCATCATCCACCACATCGCGGCGAAGGAAACGGCGATGGGGACGAGGCACAGAAGTCCCATCCTCCAGTCGAACAGAAACGCCACGACGAAGAAGATCACCGGGGTGGCAAAAGAACCAACGAAATCGGGCAGCTTGTGGGCGATAAGGTCTTCTGTCTGGCCTGCACACCCGTCGATCACGCGGCGCATCTCCCCCGACGAGTGCGCGCTGAAATACCCCATTGGGATCCGCGCCACGTGGCGAACCATCGCTTTGCGCATATTTGCCGCAATACGGAAGGCCGCAAGATGCGAAGCCATGAGCGCGCCAAGATACACGATGATGCTCAACACGGCGAAAACCACGGCAAGCACAGCCCACATCGCAGCAGATGATGCTTCTGCCCAGTTCGGGTACACCGAAATCAAGTCGCGAACCACGAACCATACGCAAACAAGCGGCATCACGGTGAGCACGGCGTTCAGCGCCGAAAGACCGCATCCTACATACGCCAAAACCCGCCGCTTACCAGCAAACCCCAACAGCTCGAGAATCGCGTTTTTCTTCTTGGCGGGACCTTCTTTCCCCACGTCCTTTCCTACTCCTGTCGTTAGAACACCGTCTTCCCGGGTCATTGCCATATTTACCTCCCGGCCGTTAATCTACATGCCAAGCTTGGCAAAGTGCTTCGAGAACACTTTGGCACCGATGAAGCCGCCGACGAGGCCGCCAGCGATGGTGGCAGCGCCGGTAACGACGCCCATCGGGCTTAGAATCGAGTTAACGAGCGTTTGGCCGTACTCGAGGGTCATGCCGGCTTGAACGCACATCTCGGCATAAGCCTCGCCCATCATGAGGATGAGAGAGATCTGCCCCAGCCAGAAGCAGAACGTGAACGCGGCAAAAGCGCAGATAAGCTTGGTCTTCGTGCGCTTCTGCGGATCGCCTGCGATAAGGTCTGCCACGATACCGCCCACGACAATGCCGACAGGACCGCTCCAGAACATACCCATCAGAAGGCCGACCGCACCAACGATGATGCCCATGATGGCAATCGCGCCACGCTTCGGCACGCGATAGGCTAGGTACATGAACACGGTACCGGCGAACAATGCGCCTACCGTGTGAGTAAACCAGCACAGGTTGGCATTCGCGCTGAAGATGATCGAGAACACCATGAACACCAGAAACAAAAGGATGCCGAACACGGCGATAAAGACGAAGTCTTTCGGGTTCAAACCATTACGTTCCTTGGCGGCAGAACCGATTGTTGCTTTGCTTGTCATTGTGAAACCTTTCTCTTGTTACTGTATTTCCGCAAACCCGAAATTGAGCTTCAACTTCGGAAGTGTTGCCTTGTTTAAGGGGAAGCGCTCGGCGATGCGCCCGTCTTCGACCAGGGCTATCTCATCGCATGCCGAGCAGAGGAACTCATAGTCGTGCGAGACAACGCAGACAGCGATTCCCGCATCGCGCATGCGCGCGATCTGGGCATCTATTCGACGCATGTTGCGATAATCCAAGCCACTCGTGGGCTCATCGAGAATCATCGCGCGAGCACTCGAAAGCAAACCGGCAGCGATGGAAAGCCGTTGACGCTCCCCGCCTGAAAGGGAGAGCGGGTGCCTGTCGGCAAGACCTTCGAGAGCAAGCGCAGCCTTAATTGCTGCAATCCGGTCCTTATTTCCTAGGCTGTCTTCCGCGCCATCCGAAGAGCACGCGCTTGCAAGCTCATCGTCGACTGTGCTGCTGAACAACTGGTATCCCGGTTCTTGCATAACCAGGTACACGCGCCCCGCCCGTTTCCTTGCGCGAAGCGGCACGTCGTCGACCTCGATCACCCCCGCCTTTTCCTTGAGAAGGCCGGCCATGCACCGGGCAAACGTCGTTTTCCCAGCCCCGTTGTGCCCCACAATACCGACGACGCTACCCGGAAGGAGGCAGAAATCGAGACCGTTCAAGACCGCAGGCGCACCGCGGTAGCCAGCAACTACGCCGCTCATACGTACGACGGGTTTCCCGTAAGAAGGTGATCTGGAGGCATTCGATGCGACCGCGTCGCCCAAGGGCGACACCGTCACAACAGAGTCGATTTCAGCAAGAGAGGCGGCGCGCAGTCCCATATCGGTTCTCGTTTCAAACGGCAGAGCAAGGAACTCTGCCGCCGCCCAGTCTCCTATAACCGAACCATCGCTTATAACCACATAGCGGTCTGCGATGCCGTCAAGCCACCACAGGCGATGCTCGGAGATAAGCACGGTCTTCCCCTGACTCTTCAGAAGCGCAACCGTGCGCGCAAGATTCCGCATCGCATGCACATCGAGCGACGCGGTCGGCTCATCAAGCACGAAGATGTCAGGATGCACCGCATAGGCCGATGCCAGGATAACCGACTGCTTCTGCCCACCGGAAAGCGCCTCGGTACCGCGCCCGAGCAGGCCCTCAATACCGAGCGTTGCCGCTGCCTGCGCCACACGTTCGACCATTTCCTCGCGATCGATTCCGAAGTTCTCGCATCCGAAGGCGATTTCCGAGGTCACGTCGAGATTGACGAACTGGCTACGCGGGTTCTGGAACACCGACCCGACATGCGCGGAAAGCTCGCCCATCGTCCATGCGGAAACGGGTTTTCCCGCAACAAGCACCTCACCTTGAAGGTCCCCTTCGTACATAAGAGGAATAAGCGCATTAACGAGGCGCGTAAGCGTTGTCTTGCCACATCCTGACTGCCCGGTCACAACAACGCATTGACCGCGAGGGATCTTAAGCGAAACGTCACGAAGCGATGGACGGGAAGCGCCTTTGTAGCAAAACGTGCATCCATCGAGCTCGATAGCATAGGGCGAAGCCTTCGCCACGGCGGCATTTTCCATCATCAGAGCACCCCCGCTCTAAAGCAAACGGAAAGTGCAAGGAGCACCATCGCAGCGATGAGACACACAACATCGATAGCGCGCACCCTTAAATGGTAATACGAGGTGCGGTGCGCACTCGCCCCCACGCCGCGGACGACGACCGCGTTCCCCAGTTCGTCGGCGATCTGGCCCAAACGCGCGATCACGGGCACAAGGAAATGTTCGGCGGTCTTCGCAGGATGGCGCACGACCGACCTCGGCGTGAGTGCGATACCGCGCGTCTTCATAGCATCGGCGATAGCGGAGAATTCACGTCCCATGGTGGGAAGGAAACGAAATGCCACGCACACAGCCACCGACACGTTCACAGGAACATGCATCGCCTGCAGCGCACAAGCGAGCTCACCAAGACGCGTGGTTGCGATCATATTGAATGCGAACATAAAGGCGGGCAGAACATGGCGGTACATGAGAAGCGACGCCGCAAAGGGCGAAAGCAGGGTGTTCCCGCTCGCCACGAACAGCTGCGCCGTCACGGCGAACAGCGCATAGAAGGCAAGCCAGCGCACGATCGCGAAGAAGCGGCGGCAATATGCCATAACGACAACGGTAAGCGCCAAAACGCCCATCTCGGCGAACAGGCTTTGCGTAAGCGCCATCTGCACGTTGATCGCCGCCAGAACCGCAAGCGACGTACGCGGGTCAAGATGGCGCGGTGCAGCGTTGGCAGACGTCGAAGGCTGCGTCTGCACTACCGCGTTCAAGGGCAAAGGCGCGCCCATCGAAAGAGCCATGCGATTACCGTCCTTCTTCCTCCTAGTTAGCCATATATAACTATTTACGATAAAATACAGCCCACTAAGGCAATGCGAAAGACGGAACGGGAAGATGGAAAACTACGCCGAAAAGAATTCAAGTTCTGCCGAAAAATCAAACGGAAGCTACGCCGCAGGACAGGGAAACCCACTTTACGACATGTTCGTCACACAGCTTTCGCAGCTGCACACCGTATGCGCGGAGGAAGCGCTCGCACGCGGATTCGGACGGGCCGACCTGGTGCGAAGCGTCGGCGAGACATGGTTTGTCGACCCCCGATACGGCAAGGGCTCCTATTGGTTCTACCTCATGGACGGCGACACTATCGTCGTGTCGATGGACATCACATACGAACGCGCCGTGGAGGCAGTCATAGAGACTGTTCCCTATCTGGGGTTCGGCCTCTATGAGCATGCGATGCCCATGTATTGCTCGCCCGAGTGCGCCGCATCCAACTGCAAGCTCATGGGACATGACTGGGATGGCGGCCCCTACATAAGCTCGTTCGAGCCCGACAAGCGGCTGTCATCGGCGTCGATCACCATAGCCCCTGAAGCGATACACCGCTATGCGGATGCCTTGCACTGCGATGAGAAGAAACTGCACCGCGCCATCGGACAGCTCACCACGTCGGAGGGCGTGCCCGGCTTGCCCTCGGCGCTTCGAGGGCTCGACATCACCTACCCCGCCGCATCGGTCGCCGATTCGTATTATCACGCCAAGGTGATTGAATGCTTCGCGCTGCTGGCAAGCAGCATTCCCGAAAGGGTCACGTCAGCCGATGCCGTGAACATAAGCGACAGGGACTGCGTCGAGGGCATCTGCTCCTACATCGGCAGCAACCTATCATCCGATCTCAGCACGAAAACGCTGTGCGACATCGCCCATGTAAGCGAGGGAAAGATGATATCGGCATTTCGCAATGTGCAGGGAGACACCCCACAAGGCTACATCCGCGCACAGCGCCTGGAGTACGGACGGCGCCTTCTCCTTGATGGAAGCCGCAAGATCAGCGAAATCGCCAAAAGCGCGGGCTACCGCAACCAGGGAGCATTCGCTGACGCGTTCAAGCGTGCCTACGGCACGACGCCACGCACCTATCGCAAAAGACTACGAATCGAATAGGAATAGCATCAAGCGATGGCCACTCGCCGATCCGCTATCCCAAACGGCGCGACTTGGTCTCGGGGCCGATCGCCAACGTGACGGCGGCCGCCACCAGCGCGATGGCCACGATGCCGAAGTAGATGACGTTGGGCTGCAGGTTCGCCAAGATCCACGTGACGGCGAACGGCATGACCACGTTGACGGCCTTGCCGGCGCCCTGCGAGATGCCCGCGCCGCGGAAACGGTACCTGGTGGAGAATAGCTCGCCCACGTACACGCTGATCACCGACGCATTCAGCACGTAGAAGCCGATGGTCATCAAAAAGCCCAGCACGGTGATGAGCGCCGTCGAGCCGGCGTTGAGCGCCATGGCGTAGGCGAACGCGAACACCGCCACCCAGATGAACGCGCCGGAAACCTCGACGCGGCGGCCGAGCTTCTCGATGAGCAGCGCGCCGATGAGCGCCCCGAGCGGCGCCGCGAGCATGGTGATGGTGGTGGACAACAGCGAGGTCTGCGTGGCCAGGCCGATGTTCTTCAGGATGGACGGGCCGAAGGTGGTGTAGGTGTACTGCGTCAGCGAAGTGCCGATGACCACCACGATGCCCAGGAACAGGTTGCGCGCCAGGTGCGCGTCGGAATCCATGGCGCTCTTCTCGAATACCACCTGTTCAGCGGGCGAAATGCCAGCATCCGCCATTTCGCGCTCGATACGGGAGATGATGCCCTCCGCCTCATCGAAGCGGCCGTGCTGGATGAGCCAGCGCGGGCTTTCCGGCATCGCCTGGCGCGCGATGCACACGATGATGGCCGCAACGCCGATGACCGCGAACACCAGACGCCACGATTCCTGCCCAAGCGGGCTCCAAATGGTGATGAAGAACAGGCACAGGAACATGCCGATGGGCGACCCGCAGTTTGCGATGGTCGAGCCGATGGCGCACCAGCGGCCGCGGCGCGCGACGGGCGCGAACTCGTTGATCATGCTGAAGCTGGTCACCAGCTCCGAGCCCAGGCCCAAGCCCACGAAGAAGCGCATGGCTATCATGAACGTCATGTTCGGGGAAAGCGCGCCCAAGATGGTGGCGAAGCCGAACAGCAGCAGGTTGAACTGGAACGCCTTGCGCCGGCCGAGCTTGTCGCCGATAAGACCGGCGATCAGCGAACCGATGAACAGGCCCAGAAAGCCTGCCGACAGAAACGCGGCGGTCTGCTCGTTGGTGGCGAACCCGGTTTCGGCCAGCGTGCTCTTCACGCCTCCCGCCAGGTAAACGTCCATGGCATCCACGAACACGCCTGCCGAGGTCAGCGCCATCACCTTCTTGAACGTCGCCGTCGGTTGCGTGGCATCCATGCGGTGCATAAGCTGCGCGGCGCGATCGACGCCTTCGCCCGCCTGCCCGCCTGACGCGGTCTTGTCTGCTTGCGACATATCTTCCCCTTCTTCTCCCTGCAACCGAAACGAAAAAATCCGCACGAGGGCATGCACGGCTAACAACAATGCGGTTAGCGTGCAGCCGACGAGCGGATTCATCGTTCTAGGTTGCGGGCTCCTTGCCGATGGCCGAAGGATCGCTTCGGGCAGCGCCAAAGAGCCTGTTTCGTAACACCTATCGTTCTACGGCGCTAAATCATACTACTTTGCTTTGGGTTTGGATTTTCCGCAGTCGAACTTGGGCGATAAGACACAAACCCGCCACACAGCAGGGCCGATGGAGAAGAAGCCGCAACGTGAACGAATCGCGTTTCGCCGTCCGGGCCCCAACTCGCGCGCCTCACCCGCCGCACCCCTCGCCAGCCGCCGGCAGCCGTCGAAGCTCGCTTCGCCCGCACCCGCAACACACCCTTCGCCATCCGCCTCCGCTCCGCCCGCACCCGCGCGCCCCTCAGCACCCTCGCAAGGCCGTCGCGCAGCGCCTGCCGCCTCGCGCCCTCTCTTCCGCAAGCCCTTCCGCTCCGTCGCGCCAGCGCTCTGCGGCCGCGAACCCCCGCGACGCCCGTTTTTTTTCGCATTCCAAAATCCCTATTGCTTTACTACGGTAGAGTGCTAAAGTGATTTCATCGTATCCGCATGGTGCTGTCGCATGCCCGATAGGCATCGGGCATGCGACAGCGCGCCGGCCCGCCAACACGGTCGGCACGCTGAAAGGAACGCCCATGGGCAACCAACCGAACGAAGGCGGCGCACAGAAGGAGCCTGCCGTCGGCCTCAAGCGCACGCTCGGCCTGCGCGAGGCCATCACCATCACCGCCGGCACCGTCATCGGCGTCGGCCTGTTCACCACCGGCGGCAACGTCGTCGGCGAGATGGGCGCGTTCGTGGTGCTCGCCACGGCGCTTGCGGCGCTTATCAGCATCTACCCGGCGCTCATGTACGGCGAGATGGGCGCGGCGCTGCCCTTCGCCGGCGGCACGTACCAGTACGCGTCGCTGGGCCTGGGCCGCCCCGCTGGCTTTCTTGCCGGATGGAACTTCATCATGTCGCTCATCGCCGTCACCGGCGGCGAGGCGCTTGCGTTCAGCTACTACTTCAAGACCATCTTCCTGGCGTTCGGCGTAGAACTGCCCGTTGACGACGTGGTCATCGCCATCATCGCCCTGGTCGCGTTCATCATCGCCAACGTGCGCGGCGTGGAGCTGACGGGCAAGCTGCAGAACGGCTTCATGTTCTTCTTCTGGGGCGTGGCCGCCATCTGGTTCCTCACCATGATCCCCAACGTGCAGCTGCCGAACTTCGTGACCGCGCCCGACTTCATGGGCGACCTGGGCACCGGCGGGTTCATCGCCGCAGTGGCCATGATCTGGTGGTGCTTCGCCGGCTTCGAGACGTGCTGCGCCATGGGCGAGGAGATCCGCCACCCGCAGATCAACATTCCCCGCGCCATGATGCTATCGCCGTTCATCATCTTCGTGGTGAACGCCCTGTTCCAGTGGTTCCTCGTGGGCATCGTGCCCGCCGACGGGCTGGCCGCCGTGGCCGAGTCGTCCGCACCCTACGCCGAGGCCATGATGAGCGCCGGCATCCTGGGCCTGCCGCTTGCGCTGCTGGCGCTGGGCGTGGCGTTCGGCGGCGACTTCTCCACCCTGAACGCGTCCATCGCGGTGCCGCCGCGCTACCTGTTCACCATGGCCCGCGACGGCAGCCTGCCCGCCGTGTTCGCCAAACTGCACCCGAAGTACCGCACGCCCTACGTGGCCGTCATCACGCTCGGCGTGCTCACAGTGGCGCTGGTGGCCACGTCGACGCTGGACTACATCGCGTCGCTTTCCCTGTTCGCCGACCTGTTCTACTACGTCATCGGCATGGTGGCGTGCCTGGGCCTGCGTCGCAAGCTGCCCGACCTGAAGCGCCCGTTCAAGGTGCGCGGCATGGTGCCCGGCGCGGTGATCAGCATCGTTATCTACCTGGTCATGATGACGCAGCTTGACACGGACGCCCTGGTCACCGGCGTGATCTACTGCGTGGTCGGCCTGGTCATCTAT
This sequence comes from uncultured Coriobacteriaceae bacterium, assembly GCA_900550055.1. Taxonomy (GTDB): domain Bacteria; phylum Actinomycetota; class Coriobacteriia; order Coriobacteriales; family Eggerthellaceae; genus Senegalimassilia. The sequence continues at coordinate 18,771 of URQU01000019.1, forward strand.
GGGGCGTGCGCGAAGGTGTACGGCACGCGAGCCATCGACGTGAACGCCGTGCAGGACACCAGCGAGCCCACCCCCGCCGAGCGCGCCAAGATGGACCGCGAGTTCCACATCTGGATCGCCGCAGCCGCCATCGGCTGCGCGGTGGTAGCCCTGCTCTACCTGCTGCCCAACCTGCTGGGATAAGGCAGCGAAGACGAGCGAGAGGCTTGAGCGCAAAAGTACGGGACGGCGCTTGGCGGCGGCACCCTTAACACCGCCAAGCGCTTCACCCCTCGCTCGCAATATAGCTATCACTTGCCAACGGCTTTACCAGCGCTAATGCACGAATTGGGAAATAGCATCAGCTGAATTCTGCACTTTTCAGTAAATAGGAATCGCCTAAAACAGCATTTTTTTGAAAAAAGGGATCATCGTAAACTGCATTTTCCTGCGAATAGAGCAAAAACGCCGAGCAGCCATCGCGGCGCCTTCGCAAAACGCCCCGAAACCGACAACGGCCCGTTGGCCTGCCCCACGCAGGCCAACGGGCCGTTCTGCGACATCACGACTATCGCCGGCACACCATTTCCCCAACTTGTTCGACTGCCTCTCTACGGCAATGCCGGAGCAAACGAGAAGTCTCCCACGCTTTCCTCCGTCAACTCATCCAGGCAAAACGTCATGTACAGCGGAGCGTACGTGACCCGCCCTTCCTGTGAAAGGTTGTTACGGGACAACACCACCGCTTCGGGAATCTTATAATCCCGAATGTCCAGAAGGTGATTCAGCGCCGCATGCGCCCGGACCTTCTTACCTGATTTCACCTCAATGGGAACGGTCTTCCCACTTCTCCCCTCTATAAGAAAGTCCACTTCACCAGCCTGTTCGGACCGGTAATACCATAAAGGAATGCCCAAAGCCGTCAGCTCCTGCGCAACCACGTTCTCGTACACGCCGCCAAGGTTAGGGTCTTTCATGTCAAGATAAATCGACCGCGCCGTGCTTTGCGGATAGCGCGATACGAGCATGCCCGTATCCGATTCGTATAATTTGAACTTCGATGCCTGCTCCGTGCGCTTCAACGGGCATCGCGCTTCGGTGGTTTGCAGCACCTGCAAACCGACCCCGGCGTTCACCAGCCACAGAAAATCGTGATGGAACGATTCCATACGTGCCGCATCGCGTAGCGACGACAGCTTGAACCGATGCGCTGCCCCTTCAAGCTGCACGGGGATCTGGTCGAAAATCGCACGGACCTCGAAAGCGCGATTACCCGCATATTTGCCGATGTCTTGCGCGTATTGCCGCACAAGCAACGTCTGCATCGCACGCGTTTCCGCAAGCGAATAGCCCGAATCCACGTACTTCTGCACTACCTCGGGCATGCCGCCTGCCACGATATATGCGCGATAATTTCGCATCATGATGTCGTGAAGATATCCTTCCACCAGCTTTCGCTCGCGCAAGCACTGCCTGACTTGATCCAGAAATCGCTGCTCAACGCCCACGGCCCAGCAAAACTCCTCGAAGTCCATAGGACGCATGACCAGCTGCTCGATGTAACCCACCGGAAACGACGAGATCCCTTTGAACTCGGTACCCAGCATGGAGCCTGAAAATACGAATGAATAGCGCCCATCTTCCGTAAGCGCCTTCATGAGCGTGACGATTTCCGGATATTCCTGAATCTCGTCGATAAAAATCAGCGTTTTGCCCTCGACAAGCGGACGATCGGACAGCAAAGCGACGCGATTGATGAAATCCATTGCGTTTTCAGCACCAATCAGCGCTCCCCTTGCGGTTTTGTCGAGCAGAAGATTCACCTCGAAGTAGCACGCGTATTCCGCTTTTCCGAATTCACGGATTGCATAACTTTTCCCAATTTGGCGTGCACCAGTGACAAGCAAGGCCTTTTTCGAGTGATTTTTCCAGTTGACCAGCTGTTTTGTAACTTTTCGTCGCAACACGGACAACCTCCACCGCATGAATTGGAAAATAGCATGCATCGATTATCGCACGAATCGGGAAATAGCATCAGCCTAATTCTGCACTTTTCCGCAAATAGGAATCGCCTAAAACAGCATTTTTTTGAAAATAGGAATCATCGTAAACTGCATTTTCCTGCGAATAGAGCGAAAACGCCGAGCAGCCATCGCGGCGCCTTCGCAAAACGCCCCGAAACCGACAACGGCCCGTTGGCCTGCCCCACGCAGGTCAACGGGCCGTTCTGCGACGCCGCGCCTATCGCCACAGCGCCGAAACCCCAATCGCGAAAAGAGGCACGTTCTCCCGTCTCTTTTCGCGTATGCGTATGCGCCTTCCTTGCGATCTCGTCCTTAAAAATGTGATGTATTGCACTTTTAAGGACGAGTATTTGTAATTAATGACATTTTTCAAGCTGAGATGAGATTCGAGGCTATCCCCTCGCCCTTAGCAGCTGGCGAACAGTTCCGCCAGTTTCTCGCGATCAACGATGCCGTCGGGGTCGGCCGCTTGCGCAAGCGCCCACATGGTCTTCGCCAGCAGTGCCTCCGTAGTGGCGGCGGCGCCCATGAACACGCCCGGGCGGTCGCAGAACGCGCGACCCACCTCGTACACGCTCAGGTCGGCGCCCTCGTACGGGCACTGCGTGGTCATGACCAGCGTTTTCCCGGCATCCACCCACGCGAGCAGCGTTTCGGTGATGCCATCGTACTCCGGGATGCCGCCCAGCCCGAAAGCCTCCACCACCAGCGCGTCGCACGCAGGGCGCAGCGCGTCGACGACCAGCGCGTCCATGCCCGGCGTAAGCTTGAGCACCGCCACCCGCGGGTTGAGCGCATCGTAGAAGCGCGCGCTCGAAGGCGCACCGCCAGCCTCCTCCGCGGCGCAGGCCCTTGCCGCCCCGCACATCTGCCCGCAAGCCCCATCAGCCCATTCAACCCGTCCGTCGCGCACGCGCCCCAAGTCGAGGGCGTTCAAGCTGTCGAACGCCTCGAAGCTGCGCGTGCGCACCTTGCGCGCCGCCGTCCCCGAGATCACCTTGCCCCCGAACGCCACCATCACGCCCGCGGCGGCATCGTCGCAGGCCACGAGCACGGCATCGAGCAGATTGCGCTTGCCGTCGGTTCCGGGGTCGCCCATGGGCAGCTGCGAGCCGGTCAGAACGATGGGCTTCGACCTGCCCTGCACCAGGTACGACAGCCCCGCCGCCGTGTACGCCAGGGTATCGGTGCCGTGAAGGACCACGAACCCGTCGAAGTCATCGTAGCGCCGACGCACCTCGCCCGCGATGGTCAGCCATCCCTCCGGGCGCATGTTCGTGCTGTCCACGTTCATGACCTGCGACACCTCGATATGGCGCATCTGCGCGACCTCGGGAACGAACGCAACCAGCTGCTCGCCCGTCAAAGCCGGCGCAAGCCCGCTGCCCTCTTCAGCCGACGCGATGGTCCCGCCCGTCGCAATCACCAAAACCCGTTTCATATGCGCGCCTTTCCCCCAAATGATCCGCAACTCCGTTAAGCAAATACCGATTCCGCTACTGTACCCCGAGATACGAGCAACCAGCCCCTCGAACCCGCAAATCCCTGAAATGGCTGGTAAAGGCACCTGCAACGAAACCAAACTCGCAACCAACCGCGCATCCGAGCCCGCGGCCGACCATGCGTCCGAGCCCGCAACCAAGCCTGTAACCAACCATACCCCGAAAATGCCTCAACCGAGGCCCATTGAAGCACGATGGGGGCCAATCGAGGGCCCAATCTGCCTTCCGCGCCATCCATCCCGCCAAACCATCGATACGTCTGCGTTTACTCGGGACATACCTGAGTAGCCACGCAAGACCAATTCGCATTTCCCCAGGTCAAAGGCTCGCACAAAATACCTATACTGCGGCCTACCCCAACCAAACGCAGACGTATCGCTTCTTCCAGTCGCGTAGCCTGCCGCAACCGCTTGAGTGGTATGCAGCTGCTCGGTGATGGTGGGAAGGCCGGGCATATACAGGTCGCTTGCGAATTGCGGGGGGCCATGAATCTACCCCGATTCCATTGTCACCCTTTACGCCGCCTTTGGGCGGCCATCTTCCGCAGGCCAATCGGCCTTCTCGAACTCTGACGGGCTGAGGTAGCCCAGCGCCGAGTGGATCATCGCCCTGCTGTAGACGACCTCGATGTACCCGAACAGGTCCAGAGCGGCCTCCTCGAGGGGCGCCGGAAGATGCGGCGGGCGTTCGATCCGCTGCAGCCATCATGCCGAAACGAAAAACGGCTTTCCAACGGTTTTTTGGGGAGGGTGCAGATTCAGTCTCTCTTCGGACACCCCTCCTAAAGTTGTTCGAAAACGGAAGATTGGGGGGGGGTAGATTCAGCCTCGCTTCGGGCTGAATCTACTTGGAGGGCTGAACCGGCTTGGAAGCCCGCGCCCCTAGGAGTACTTGCCGCGCAGCGGATCGAGGCTGCGCTCGAGGATGCCGTTCATGTGCGCTATGGCGATCCCGTAGTTCACGATGGGTACGCCGTACGCCCGCGCCTTGTCCAGGCGGTATCCCATCTCCCTGCCGTTGAGCATGCATCCCCCGCAGTGGACGACCAGGTCGTATCCTTCGAGCGAATCGGGGAACTCCTTGCCGGAGACGAATTCGAACCGCGGCTCCGCCCCGCAGAAGGCCTTTATCCAGGCGGGCATCTTGACCGTTCCGATGTCCTCGCATTGACGGTGATGGGTGCACCCCTCGCATACGAGCACGCGGCTTTCCCCGATGAGGCTCCCAAGGGCATTCGCCCCCTCGATCAGCAGCGATAGCTGCCCTTTGCGACGCGCCATCAGGATGGAGAAGGACGTCAGCGGCACCTCCGGGGGCACGATGGCCGCAACCTGGGAGAAGACCTGGGAGTCCGTCACGACGAGCTTCGGCGGCCTCGCAAGCGACCCAAGAAACCCGGCGAGCTCCTCGGGCTGGCACGCCAGCGCCGCCGCGTGAGCGTCAAGGAGGTCGCGCAGGACCATCTGCTGGGGAAGGATGATGCGCCCCTTCGGCGCCGACGAGTCGATGGGGATCACGAGCACCACGACACCCCCGGGGTTCACCAAGTCGGCGATGACCCGCCTTGCAGGCTTCGCATGGCCGGCCGCGACGGCAACCGACTCCCTAAGCTCTCGGACGTTCATGCCCGTCGCGGCGCTCACGGCGATCTTTCGCACGACGACCCCCTCGGGAAGCTCGAGCGCCGTCTCCTCGAAGGCCACGCCCCCTTCCCCGCACGCGTCCCGCCCCGCCGCAAGGAGGTCGACCTTGTTGAAGGCGACCACGCAGGGCATGGCCTTCTCGGCGAACGCCGACAGCAGCTCGCGGTCCTGGTCGGACACGCCCCGGGTGGCGTCTACCACCAGCACGGCCACGTCGCAGCGACGCAGCTCGTCGCGGGCCCTGCCCGCTCGCTTGCACCCGAGGTCGCCCTCGTCGTCGATACCGGGGGTGTCGACGACCGTGACCGGGCCGACGGGAAGGAGCTCCATGCCCTTGACCACCGCGTCGGTGGTCGTACCCGCGACAGGGCTTGTCACCGAGAGGCTCTGGCCCGTGAAGGCGTTGACCAGGCTCGATTTGCCGGCGTTGCGCACGCCGAAGAAGCCTATCCTCAGGCGCTCGGCGCCGGGAGTGTCGTTGAGGCTCATGCGCCCGCTCCTTAGAATCTGAAATCGCGCCCGGTGCCGCTCAGGATATGCCCGACGTTTTCCTTGCATGCGGTCCTGATAGCATCGCTGGAAATGTTGCCAAGTTCGCGCTCGATGAGGCGCAGGCCCTTCTCCCTGGTGGGGCCCGAGGCGTAGTCGGCCAGGTACTCCGCAAGCGTCATCAGGGCGTTCGGGTGGCAGTAGTTCGAGATCTGGCCGCTCTTGCAGAACTCCATGAACCTTTCGCCGGTGCGGCCCGCGCGGTAGCAGGCGGTGCAGAAGCTGGGGATGTGCCCGTTGTCCATGAGCCAGCCGACGACCTCCTCGAGGGTGCGCTGGTCGGAGACGTCGAACTGCTCGGTGTCGTGCGGGCGCTCTTTCTCCGCATAGCCGCCGACGCTCGTGCGGCTGCCCCCGGATATCTGGCTGATGCCGTAGCGCAGGGCCGCCTCGCGCACCTCCTGGCTCTCGCGCGTGGAGATGATCATGCCCGTGTAGGGCACGGTGATGCGGATAAGCGCGATGATCTTCTCGAACATCTCGTCGGACAGCGAGTTGTCGAAGTCGTCCGGGTCGATGCCGTCGGCGGGCTTCACGCGGGGGACGCTGATGGTATGCGGCCCCACCCCGAAGGCGGCCTCGAGGTGCTCGGCATGCATGATGAGCCCGGCGAATTCGTAGGCATAGCCGTCCAGACCGAAGAGCACGCCGAGCCCCACGTCGTCGATGCCGGCCTCCATGGCGCGGTCCATGGCCTCGGTGTGCCAGTTGTAGTCGTGCTTGGGGCCCGTGGGGTGCAGCTCGAGGTAGTTCTCCTTGTTATAGGTCTCCTGGAACAGGATGTACGTGCCGATGCCCGCGTCCTTGAGCATGCGGTACTCGTCCACCGTGGTGGCGGCTATGTTCACGTTCACGCGGCGGATGGAGCCGTTCTTATGCTTGACCGAGTAGATGGTCTCGATGCTCTCCAGGATGTACTCGATGGGGTTGTTCTTCGGGTCCTCGCCCGCCTCGATGGCCAGGCGCTTGTGGCCCATGTCCTGCAGCGCCTCGACCTCCGCGCGAATCTCGTCCTGCGTGAGCTTGCGGCGCGGGATGGTGAGGTTCTTGGCGTGGTAGGGGCAGTACAGGCACCCGTTGATGCAGTAGTTGGAAAGGTAAAGCGGGGCGAACAGCACGATGCGGTTGCCGTAGTAGGCCAGCTTGACCTCCCTGGCCAGACGGCGTATCTCAGCGTTGACCCACGGGTCGTCGCAGGCCAGAAGCACGCTCGCCTCGCGATGGGTGATCATCGCACCGTGCTCGGAGGCCGGGCTCAGATGCGGGCCGCACTTCTTCAGGATCTCCCGGCACAGCTCGACGTCGTCCTTGTGCGCCTGGGCGTACTCGAGCGTGTCGAGAATCTCCTGGTGGTTTATGAACTCGTCGGCGCACGACGATTTCGGGTCGTATGCGAAGCTCACGGTATCCTCCTCTCGTCGACCGGGTCTCCCCTGTCGACAACGATCTCGTAGCCGATGGACCGCATCCGCGCGGCCAGGCAGCCGCGGCATTCCGCCGCCTCTTCGCCGGTGCAGATCTTCCCGTCGTAAAGCTCGTAATCCTTGCGGACGTCCGCCGGCGACAGGTTCGGCATGACCACGTTGGCCCCTGACATGATCCCCTTCTCGCGACCCTGGGGGTGGATGCTTCCCAAGGCGGTGGTCGCGGGCAGGAGGATGCCGGGGCCGATCAGCCTGATGATGGAGAGCAGGTAGCACGTCAGCTCGAGGCTGCCGCTCTCTTGCGATGCGAAGGGCGTGGCGTGGTGCGCAACGAAGGGCCCTATCCCGCACATCTGCGGGCCAAACTCCTCGACGAGCTTCAAGTCCATCGCGAGGTCGCGCGGCTGCTGGTAGGGGGAGCCCACCATGAAGCCGATACCGACGGCGTACCCGATGTCCCTGATGTCCTCAAGGCAGCGCATGCGGCGCTCGAAGGACATCTCGGGGGGATGCAGGCGTCGGTAGTGCAGCGGGTTGGCGGTCTCGTGGCGCAGCAGGTAGCGCTCGGCGCCCGCGTCATGCAGGGCCTGGTAGCTCGCGCGGCTGCGCTCCCCCATCGACAGCGTCACGGCACAGTCGGGGTGGGCGGAGCGGACGCGCGCGACTATATCGCAGAGGCGCTCGTCGGAAAACCAGGGGTCCTCGCCGCCCTGCAGAACGAAGGTGCGAAAGCCGAGCCCGTAACCTTCCTCCGCACATGCGAGGATGCGTTCCGGAGATAGCCGGTAGCGCGCGACCTGCCTGTTCGACCTGCGGATGCCGCAGTAGTAGCAGTCGTTCACGCAGTAGCTCGACACTTCGATGAGCCCGCGGGCGAACACCTTCGTCCCCCATACTCGCTTCCGCTCGGCCACCGCCCTGCGAGCCAGCTCTTCGGCCAGCTCGGGGGTGCGGCCGGCGACGAGGCGCTCGTACTCGTCGACCGAGAGCGAGCGCCTTTCGCACAGTTTATCAACCAGAGAGAGCACCTAGATGTCCCATTCCCGTTGGTCGGTGTGAAGCCACTCCTCCGCACGCTCGGACAGCGGCTTTCCGAGCGTCTCGACGTAAAGCGCCTGGATGTCCAGGTTCTCGTGGGAGAAGCGCAGCTCGTCGGCGCCGTCGAGGCGGTTGAGCACCTCGGCGCGCTCGCAGCCGAGCTCCCGGTTGAAGGCGATGGGCTGCCCGCCGCCGGCCACGCAGCCGCCCGGGCAGGCCATGACCTCGACGAAGTCGTACTCGGCCTCGCCGGCCTTCAAGGCTTCGAGGAGCCTGGAGGCGTTCTCCAGGCCGCTCGCCACCGCGATGCGCAGGTTCATGCCCGCCACATCGAGCTCCTTATCGGTCCAGGGGCGCTCGGGCGTCGCATCGGAGGTGTCGCACGCCTCGAAAGGCGGGTTCTCCCCCGTGAGCAGGTACGTCGCCGTGCGCAGCGCGGCCTCCATGACGCCGCCCGTGCGCCCGAACAGGGTCGCGGCGCCGGTCGAGGTGCCCAGAGGGTCGTCGAAGGGCTCTTCGGGCAGGGTTGCGCAATCGATGGAGAGCATGTTCAGAAGGCGGTCGAACTCGCGGGTGGTGAGCACCGCGTCGACGTCGCGGCCGCCTTCGGTCGCCAGCTGGGGCACGTCGCACTCGTACTTCTTCGCCAGGCAGGGCATGATGGACAGGCAGAAGACGCGCTTGCCCTGCTCGGCCGCCTGCTTGCCAATGGTGTTCTTCACCACGGCGCCCATCATCTGGTGAGGCGACTTGCTCGAGGAGAGCTGGCCGACGAACTCGGGGTAGTGCAGCTTGGCGAAGCGGACCCAGCCCGGGCAGCAGCTGGTGAACATCGGGCGCGGCTTGCCCTCCTTGATCCATTCGATGAACTCGCTGCCCTCCTCCATGATGGTCAGGTCGGCGGCGAAGTCGGTGTCGAAGACGCGGTCGAAGCCCACGGCGCGCAGGGCCGCGGCCAGGCGGCCGGGCGTGGCCTCGTCGCGCGGCACGCCGACCCCTTCGCCCCATGCGGTGCGGATGGCCGGCGCGACCTGCACGACGGTCAGGATGTTCGGGTCGGCCAGGGCGGCCAGGACCTTGTCGACGTCGTCGCGCTCGGTGAGGGCCCCGGTCGGGCAGTGGGTGATGCACTGACCGCACAGGGCGCACTTCGCGGCGTCGATGGACAGGCCTTCCTTCACGCCCACGGAGCGCTGGCCCGCGGAGCCGGAGAAGTCCCACACCGAGCAGTGCTGGACCTTGGAGCACTCGGCCACGCAGCGCAGGCAGCTGATGCACTTGCTCGCGTCGCGCTGCAGGGGGAAACTTCCGTCCCACGCCTCACGGCGATAGTCGGGCTCGCGCTCGAGCTCGCCGACGTTCAGGCGGAAGGCCAGGGACTGCAGCGCGCAGGTGCCGGAGCGCTTGCATGTCGTGCATTCGCCGCGGTGCTTCGAGAGGATGGTCTTCACGCTGAATCGGCGGGCTTCGACGATCTTCGGGCTCTTGGTCCTGACCGACATGCCGTCGAAGACGGGGGCGTTGCAGGCCGCGGCGAGGCCGTCCTGCCCCTCGACTTCGACCACGCACACGCGGCACGAGCCGATCTCGTTGATGTCCTTCATCCAGCACAACGTCGGGATGTCGGCGCCCGCCCTGCGGGCGGCCGAGAGGATGGTCTCTCCCTCGTGCGCTTCGACGCGCACGCCGTCGATGGTCACGTTAAGCATACTGGGCTCTACCTCCTTCGAGAACGCCGCAGCCGTAGTGGTCGCAGCGCAGGCAGCGTCCGCATTCCTGGACGGCCTCTTGGCGGCTCATGGGGTTTTCCACGCACTCGAAGTCGCCCTTGCGCTCGCGCGCCGGGCGCTCGGCGATCTCCACGCGGCCGCACGCTTCGCGGCGGTTGGCATGAGGGCTCGGGGCGCTTACGCCGCAGTCGAGGGCATGATCGAATCCGAGGTGATCGTCGATGTTTCGAGCGGCCACCTTGCCGGCGGCGATGGCGCGGATGACGGTGGCGGGGCCGGTTTGGCAGTCGCCTCCGACGAACACGCCGTCAAGTCCTTCGGCTCGCAAGCTCTCGTCGGCCACGAAGCGGCCCCACTCGGCGGCCATGCCGAACTCCTCGAAGGGCGCAGTCACGACGTTCTGGCCGACGGCCAGCAGCACGACATCGGCCTCGATGCGCCTGCGGGGCTTGTCCGCGTCGACGGGGGCGGGTCGCCCGCGCTTGACGGTGGAGATCATCTGCGGCTGGGTGATAACGGCGCAGGTCCTGCCGGCGTCGTCGGCCTCGATGGATACCGGGGCTTCAAGGGTGATCATCTCGACGCCCTCGGCGATGGCGCTTTCGACCTCTTCGGGAAGCGCGGTCATGTCCGCCAAGCGGCGACGGTAGACGCAGGAGACCTCGGCGGCCCCGGCGCGCACGGCGGTGCGGCAGCAGTCCATGGCCACGTTACCGCCTCCGATGACGGCGACTTTCTTCCCCGTGAAGTCGGGATATTCGCCGTCGCCGATCCTGCCGAGCATGTCGACGGCCGACATGACCCCTTCGGAATCGGCGCCTTCGAGGGCGAGCTTCTTGCCCGCTTGGGCCCCGATGGCGACGTATGCGGCGTCGAACTCCTCGGAGATGCCCTTCATCTTCTCGGCGTCGACCTTCGTCTCGAGCTTAACGTCGATATTGCCCACGGACAGCACGGCTCGCAGGTCCTCGTCAAGGCGCTGCCGGGGGAAGCGGTACGCAGGGATGCCGTATCGGGTCATGCCGCCAAGCTCCTTGCGGGCTTCGAAGACCGTGACGCCATGCCCCATGAGGGCGAGGAAGTACGCGCACGTCATGCCGGAGGGACCGCCGCCGACGACCGCAACGCGGCGCCCGGTGTCGGGATGGCGCCTCGGCACTTCCACCTTGTCGGCGGCGACGCTGTCCACGGCGAACTTCTTGATGCCGCGGATGTTGACGGGCGCGTCGAGCAGCATGCGACGGCAGCGCGTCTCGCAGGGACGCTCGCACACCATGGCGCACATGGTCGGGAACGGATTGTCCTTGCGGATGAGGCGGATGGCCTCATCGCAGCGCCCTTCTTCGACCAGGGCGATATAGCCCGGGATGTCCACATGCGCGGGGCACATGGCCTCGCAGGGGACCTTCTGACCTACCTCCTGAGAGCATGTTCCCGTCTCCAGGTGAGCCTGAAATTCGTCGGCGAACATGTCCATGGCCGACAGAACGTCCTCGGCCGCCTGGTAGCCTATGGCGCAATCGGCGCTGTCACGCACGACCTCGGCAGTGGTGCGCAGCGCGTCGATGGCGCTCGGGGAGGCGGACCCATCCTGGATGGCCCACAGCATCCCGGCGATCTCAGACAGGCCGTAGCGGCAGGGCACGCACTTGCCGCACGTCTGGGCCGCGCTGACCTCGACGTCTGCTAGAACCGCCGCGACGGGGCACGTACCCGGAGGGGTGGTCTCCACCCTGCGTTTCGTCCTCTTGACGAACTCGCCTATGGAGGCGTCGTACCTCGACGAGGGGCGAATCGATAGCTTCGTCATCTCAGCTCCTCGCTTTCTATCCGAAGCGGTATCCCACGCCCATCATGGGCTGGGGGTTGACTCGCTTCTTGACGATTGTTCCCTCGCATGCTACACGACACGTGCCGCATTCGAGACACTCAGCATAGTCGAAAGACTTGTTGCCGTCGGCGTCGATCTTGTAAAGGGCGGCCGGGCACACGCAAACGAGCTTGAGGGATTTGCCGGCAACCCCGCTCAATCCCTCTATCCCTTACGCCTTCTCAACACGCACGGCGCACACCTTGTACTCCGGCGTTGCCGAGATGTTGTCGAGCGCCGCGTTGGTCAGCCAGTTGGCGTTGCCGTCCTGGAAGTGGAACGGCATCCACACCTCGCCGGGGTTGGTCTTTCCCGACACGCGAGCCTGGCTCTCGATGACGCCGCGGCGGCTGCTCACGCGCACGCGGTCGCCGTCGGCGATGCCCGCGGCGGCGGCGTCCGCGTCGTTGATCTCGATGAACGACGTGCCGTCGATCTGGTTGAGCCCCTCGGTGCGGCCCGTCATGGCCTGCGCGTTGTACTGCGCAAGCACGCGGCCCGTCATCATGACGAGCGGGAACTCCTCATCGGGCTGCTCGACCGACGGACGGTACTGCGCCAGCGAGTATCCGCCCAAACCGCGCGAGAACTTCCCCTCGTGCATGATGCGCGTGCCCGGATGGTCCGGACCCGTGCACGGCCACTGCAGGCCCTGCCCCGCCACGGCGGCGGAGTCCAGGCGCGCATGGCTGATGCCCGCGTACGACGGCGTCAGGCTTGCCACCTCGTCCATGAGCTGCGCGCCCGTGAGCGTCGGCTGGTCATACCCCATGCGGCGCATGATGTCGGCGAACACCTCGGTGTCCAGGCGCGCGCCCGCCGGACCGTCCACCGCCTTGCGCACGCGCTGCACGCGGCGCTCGGTGTTGGTGAACGTGCCTTCCTTCTCCGCATAGCTGCGACCGGGCAGGATGACGTCGGCGTACTTCGCCGTCTCCGTCATGAACAGCTCCTCGCACACGAAGAAGTCCAGCGACTCCAGCGCGCGGATGACGTGGCCCGTGTCCGGGTCGGTGCGCACCGGGTCCTCGCCGAACAGGAACAGGCCGCGGATGCGCCCGTCGATCATGGCGGGGAAGCACTCGGTGGCCTTCAGGCCCGCCGTCTGGTTCAGCTTGACGCCCCATGCGGCCTCGAACTTCGCGCGCATCTCGGGGTTGGCCACCTTCTGATAGCCCGTGAAGTCCGCCGGGCCCGCGCCCATGTCGCATGCGCCCTGCACGTTGTTCTGGCCGCGCAGCGGATTGATGCCGCAGCCGGGACGGCCCAGCTTGCCAGCGGAAAGCGCCAGGTTCGACAGCGCCATAACGCCCTCGGTGCCCGTGGAGTGCTCCACCACGCCCAGGCAGTAGACGATGGGGGCGCGCTCGGCCGTTGCGTACATCTCGGCGGCCGCCTCCAGGTCGCGCGCATCGATGCCGCAGATCTCGGCCACGCGCTCGGGGGTGTAGTCGGCCACCATAGCGGCAAGCTCATCGAAGCCCTCGGTACGACCTTCCACGAACTCGCGGTCCACCAAGCCCTTCTGTATCAGCACGTTCACCATGCCGTTTGCGAACGCCACGTTCGTGCCGGGGCGCAGCTTCAGGTGGATATCGGCCTTCTTCGCCAGCCCGATCTCGCGCGGGTCCACCACGATCAGCTTCGCGCCGCGCTCGACCGCCTGTCGCAGGCGCATGCCCATGACCGGGTGCGCCTCTTCCGGATTGCTGCCCACCAGCAGGATGACCTGCGAATCCTCGCACACATCCTTGATGGAGTTCGTCATTGCGCCCGAACCAAGTGTAGTTGCCAGACCGGCAACGGTGGGGGCGTGTCAAACACGTGCGCAGTTATCGACATTGGGGCTGTCGAATGCGCACCTCGCCATCTTCTGGAAGAGATAGATATCCTCGTTGGTGGAGCGCGAGCACGCGAAGGCCGCGATGCTCTCGCCGCCGTGCTCCTCCTTGAGCTCGGAGAACCTACGCGCCACCAGGTCGAGCGCCGTATCCCAATCGGCGGGCTCGAACTCGCCGGTCTCGGGGTTTTTCACCAGCGGGGTGGTGATGCGGTCGGGGGAGTTCACGAAGTCGAAGCTGCCGGAACGGCCCTTCACGCACAGCAGGCCGTCGTTGGACGGGCCTTCGGCGGCCTGCACGTCCACGATCTGGTCGCCCTTCACCACCAGGTCGAGCTGACAGCCAACGCCGCAGTGCGGGCAGGTGGTGCGAACGGCATGGGTGTCCCATTCGCGGTACAGCCCGCGGCGCTTCTCCACCAGGGCGCCCGTCGGGCACGCCTGCGCGCAGTTGCCGCAGCTCTCGCAGATGGTGGCGTCCCAGTTCGGCCCGAACGGCGCGCGGATGGTGGTGCGCACGCCGCGCTTGCCCGTTTGCAGCACGTGGTTGCCGGCCGCGTTGTTGCACGCGCCCACGCAGCGCTGGCAGGCGATGCACAGGTTGGGGTCGAAGCGCAAAAACGGGTTGGAATCCAGCACCGGCTTGCGCGTTTGCGCAACGGGGAAGGTGGGGTGCGAGACGCCCACCTCGCGCGCCACGGCCTGCAGCTCGCAGGCGCCGTTCTTCACGCAGCTGAAGCAGTAGTCGGTCGAATCAAGGCCGTGGTTGGAGATCAGCAGGTCAACGGCCATGCGGCGATACTTCAGCACGCGCTCGGTGGCCGTTTGCACCCGCATGCCGTCAACCACGCGCGTGGTGCACGCGGGCACAGGGGCGTCCTGCCCCTCGACGTCGACCACGCACACGCGGCACGACCCGATGGTGCTGCGCTCGGCCAGGTAGCACAGCGTGGGGATGTGGATGCCGGCCTCGCGGGCGGCTTCCAAAACGGTCTGGCCCTCGCGCGCCTCGAGCGCGCGGCCGTCGATGGTGATGTTAAGCATACTGGATACGCCCCCCTTCGCAGGCGCCGGCGCCGAAGTGGTCGCAGCGCAGGCAGCGGCCGCATTCCTGCATGGCTTCCTCCGTGCTCATGGGAACCTCGACGGCATCGAAATCGTTCTTGCGCTCGCGCGCGGGGCGCTCAAGCACCTCCACGCGGCCGTACGCCGCGCGGTCATTGGGCTGGGCCGGCGGAACCGCCACGCCGCAGTCGAGCGTGTGATTGAAGCCCAGCATATGGTCGATGTTGCGCGCGGCAACCTTGCCGGCGGCGATGGCCTTGATGGCCGACGCCGGGCCGGTTTGGCAGTCGCCGCCCACGAACACGTTCGCGCCCGCGGAGGCATCGGCGCCGCGGGCGGCAAGCGCCTCGGCGTCCATCTGCGCATGCAGCCGCTCGTCCGCCTTGAACTCGCCCCATTCGGCCGCCATGCCGAACTCCTCGAACGGCGCGGACACGATGTTCTGCCCCACGGCGATCAAGATGACGTCGGCAGGGATGCGCATCTGCGGCTTGTCGGCGGCGACCGGCGCGGGACGGCCGCGCTTGACCGGGCCGATCATCTGCGGGTTCGTCAGCAGCGCGCAGCAGCGGCCCTGCTCGTCCTTCTCGATGGCGGCCGGCGCCTGCAGCGTGATCATCTCCACGCCCTCGGCGATGGCAGACTCGATCTCGGCCGGCAGCGCCGTCATGTCGGAGATGCGGCGGCGATACACCACCGACACCTCCTCGGCGCCGGCGCGCACCGCCGTGCGGCAGCAGTCCATGGCGACGTTGCCGCCGCCGATGACGGCCACCTTCTTGCCCGTGAAGTCGGGATAATCGCCGTCGCCGATGCGTCCAAGCAGGTCAACGGCCGAAAACACGCCTTCGGCATCCGCGCCGTCGATGCGCAGGCCCTTGCCGGTTTGCGCGCCGATGGCCACGTACACGGCGTCGTAATCCGCGGAAAGCTGCGCCATGCGCGCGGCGTCCACGGGGCTTTCGGTATGCACGGCGATGCCGCCCACGGCCAGGATGCCGCGGATGTCCTCGTCCAAGCGCTCGCGCGGGAAGCGGTACGCGGGGATGC
>URQU01000020.1 GCA_900550055.1 uncultured Coriobacteriaceae bacterium
CAAGGCGTGGCGGACCAGGCGGCGCAAAAGCTGCTGGAACAACTGAGGGGGCGGAAGATTTTTCTGTTCGGCACCGCCGGATTCGGCGGCAGCGAGGCGTATTTCCAAGCGATTCTGGACAAAACGAAGGCGATCATCGACGACAGCAACACCGTGATCGGAACCTATATGTGCCAGGGCAAAATGCCGCTTTCCGTGCGCGAGCGCTACGTGAAAACGAAGGAACAGCCTGACCACATGCCCAACATCGACGCCATGATCGAAAACTTCGACAAGGCCCTGTCCCATCCCGACGCCGATGACCTGGCGAAGCTGGCGAATCTAGTGAGCGAAGCAATCGAACAGTAGAGAAAGCCAATCAAACCGCAACCAACCGCTTTCCCGACATGCGGGGCCCCTTCCCCACCCGCGCGCAGCGAAAGCTGGCCGCTTGCAACTTTTAACCGGCGCGGTACATAGGCATTGGTAGAATCGATTGCAGATTCAATCATTCGCACAGCAAGGAGCGTCGTGTTCTCGGTCGATAGAAAGTCCTTCCAATCGCTTTCCGCGCTGGCGCTGTTCACGTTCGCTTTCCTGGGAAGCGAGTTTTTCTTCGATAGCCGGATCGGCTTGCTTATCAGCGCCGAAGGAGTTGTGGGCGCCCAGGCGATGATCCTTGGCGCAAGCGTCGTCGGCTTTCTGTCTTATGCGCCGATTTCGAAACTGGCAGGGGGACGACGCGCGCTTCGGGCGGTCGAAGCCGTCGGGGCGATTGCCGCCCTGGTCACGATTGCCGCTGCGGAAAGCGCGCTTGCGATGCAAATCGCGGGCTGCATCACATTCTTCCTGTTGGGAAGCCTTGGCGCCGAAGCGCACTGGAGCATGGCACGCGCCTTCGAAGGAAGCCCATCGCTTGCCAAGGGGGCCGGCGCGGCTTACGCAGCCGGCATCCTGCTGCAGTTCCTGAGCAACCAGTTCGTGCCTGCGGGCATAGCGGGCGCGGCAGTGCTGTGCGTCGGCGTCGCCGCGCTCGCAGTGTTTGCGGCGGCTGGAGAATGCAATGACGAAACCGCAGGTCAGGCGGCCGCCGACTCCTCGCAGCAATCAGCCCCAGGCGGAGCAAAAACCGCTATCCGCGCCGTCTGGCTTCTTGCGCTTGTGGTGCTGCTGGCCTGCATGTTCTCCACGCTGGACAACGTGGTTACTCTTGCGAATGCACAGGGCTCGATCTCGGTCGAAACGTGGCCGCGCCTGTTCCTTGCAGCGAGCGGCCTTGCCGCCGGCGTCCTGTTCGACATCCGCGAACGCCGCTACACGGGATTCATCATGTTCGCGGTCACGGTGCTGTCCACCATATCGATCCTGGCAGTTGAGGCCGGGGCAAGCCCCGTGATCGGGTTGATCGTGTTTTACGTGAGCTCCGGGTTCTTCGTCACGTTCTTCACCACCACGTTTTTGCAGCTTGCGCCGCGCATGCGCACGCCGCAACTGTGGGCGGGCATGGGCCGCGCCGCCAACAACCTGTGCGCGTTCACCGTGTCGGGGGTCTCCATGATGCTGACGCAATCGGGCATCGCTGCCGTGATGATTGCGTCGCTGATCCTGTTCGTGCTGGTCAGCGTTGCATTCATAGGCGCCGGGCTGTTCCGCCTGCCGTCGACGGTCGGAGAACGCGAGGCCATCCAGGCGGGCCTTGCCGCCGCGGCCGCACCGACGCCTGAGGAGGTGCAGGCCGAGTTCATCAGCCGAAGCGGCCTGACGCCGCGCGAGGAAGAAGTGCTGCGCGCCGTGACCGCAGACGAGCGCCCACTCAAGCAAGTGGCCGATGACCTGGGAATTTCGCTGCGCATGGTGCAACGCCACCTGACAAGCATCTACAGCAAGACCGACACGCAAACCCGAGCCGGCCTCACCCGCGCGTTTTTCGGGAAGTAGGGTGGGGGCGCTCGCGCCTCAGCTGCGACTTGCGGGAGGCAAAGTCGGCAGCGTCTGCGTCTGGGCTGCGGCTTGCGGACACACCAGAAGCTTCATCCCTTCGCTTCCTGCTGTAGGATTTTCCACTCGCAATGCGCAAGTCACCCTGAGCTTGATCAATCAGCATAGGGCAAGGCAAAGCAGCATGCATCTCCTTTGCTTTCGGAGTTTGGTCCTTCTAGGACTTGATAAGGAATAGGCCTTTTGAGCCTGCTAGCTCAAAAGGCCTATTCCTGCTCACTCTGCGAGTCTTGGCGATCGCCCTCGCCGTCCATTGCGGCAGCGATGTAGGTGTTACTCAGCTGCGTGCCGTCTTCCCCGAAACGAGCATGCGACGTGATAAGCCCATCTTCGCGCAAGCGATGTATCGCGCGATCCACTGTTTTCAGGCTGATTTGCAGCTTTCCCGCCAGCGCTTGCTTGGTCTCGGAGCAACCATCTGGGCCACAAGCCGCGACGAAGCCGAGCAGGCGCAGCTGGGAATTGGTCAACTTCCCTTTCCTCCCCTTAGAGGCAAGGTTGCCATCCGATTGATCTGCCATCAATCCCCCTTTCAGCGACCCGTTCGCCAACCGTTCATACTATCCGTTTGCCCCGTCCGCCTTGCGCGGCTGCTGATGTATCTTGCGGGTAGCAAGCCATTCGTTTGATAAGGGCAACATAGTACCCTACATACCACATCCGCCGCGCAAGCTGTAACGCTTTTGATGCCGTATCGTGACGAAACGTAACGTCCATGGCACCGGTCTGACAGTAAGTCAACAAACCGATCCGCCGCGAGACGACAAGCCCAGATTAGCGGCTTGCGATCGCAAAATCGAGAAGGACACGCAGCAGCATCTCCATGAATACCGTAAAGCCCGTTGCTCACCCCACGATTGCGCCTGGACGTTTTCGCCGTGTGAAACTATAGCGCACGACTTCGCTTTTTGACAACGAAAAACCGTCGACCGACCGGTGCGCGATTCGCGCATGTCGATCGGACGACGGCTTTTGCGGCAAGTAGCTTCGATGAAAACTCGCAGGATTTCAGCATCGAGCCCATGCCTGGGGACTCGGCGCAAACCCAACCCCTACGCGTGGGAACACTTCGAGGAGAGCAGCAGCGCCAGGGTCAAGACGGCTACCACGCCGGCAGCAGCGGCAAGGGCGACGGGGTCGGAAACATGGAACGCGGGGATGCCGATGAGCATGCCGACGAAGTACGGGACCAGCCACACCAGCCACACGCCGATGCTGAGCGTATGGAAGCCGCGGCGCGTCTTCTCGTTGCCGCGGAAGACGACGTAGGTTGCCCAGGCAGCGTGGAACAGCATGAGCGCGATGGCCAGGAAGCCGGTGACCGGATGTAGCGGGGACATGGCGCCGCCGCTGTTCTGCGCCATGATGGACATCAGGCCGGTGCCCGTGGAGTCGCAGATCAGGCCGAGCCAGAAAAACGCCAGGTGAGAGCGCTTAAGCTCGCCCGAGCGGCGCTCGGAGAACACGCCGATGGTGTAGGCGACCAGCGCAAGGGAGATGACGGCGGAAGCGGTTGCAAGCATGGGACTCATATTCAGACCTCCAAAATCGAGTGGGTTTGCAGGCAGCGCCCAACGGGGCGTTCGCTTTGACACCGTTCATATTGAGGTCCGGCCGTGTGAACATCAAAGGCATGATGTTCATTTCCGCGCACTACTGCGTGCGGTTTGCATACAACGTGCGTTCTAGCAGGCCAAACAGCACATCGCAGTTGCCGTTTCGGTGATGAAGGCTGCCCATGACGTTCTCGATGACGAACCTGCACACGCTTTCTGCATCGAACCCGTCGGGCAAATCGGCCGAGATTCGGACATCGTGCTCGTAGATCCGAATGAGGCCGTGGAGGATGTGCTCGATCTGCTGGGACTCGCGCAGGCGCGCGGCGGCCTTCTCGACGGCGGGAAGCGCATCGATGTCGCGCAGCCAGCATTCGCGGAAGTGCGTAGTGGCCTCGCGCATGCTCGCGTGCATCTCGCGGCAATAGTCAACGAACCCGACCTGCGGGTCGATGTGGCAGAAGCGCTCGTAGAACGCGTGCTTGAAGTACAGCTGGATGGTGGCGGTGGTCAGCTCGTCCTTCGCCGAGAAATGGCGGTACACCGTTCCCACGCTGACGCCCGCGGCGTTGGCAAGGCCGCGCACCGAAAGCGCCGACACCCCGTTTCTCTCCGCAATCTGATACGCGTTTTCCAGCAATTCGTCTCGGGAAACAATGCCCTGAGCCATAAGGCGCCCCCTCGCAATCGAACCATCGCACCTGCAAACCGGATGGGTTTTGGGAACCATGGTAACCCGATTCCGTAAAACCCTACAGTAGCGTTACCTGTTCTATAGAGGGCGCTGGCGCGAGAACGGATCCCGGACACTTTGGGGACGTAGCATTATGTGTCCGGAATCTGGCGGTGACCGGAGAGGCGCGATGGGCCACAAAGCCGAAACCTGGACAGTTAATGCTACGTCCCCAAAGTGTCCGAAGTGTCCGGAAACGCGCCCGAACGCAAAACGGCCGGGAACGCAATGCGTCCCGGCCGTTTCGAGGGAATCCCGCCCGAAGTGCGGGCGGAAAAGCTTATTTCAGGGTCACGTTCTGCATCATGGGCATGGCGTCTTCCCAAGTGATGCCGCTGTCGATGAACATACGGACCGTGGTGCCGCACGGGGCCACGGTGAACATGTAGTACGTACCAGTCTGGGTGTAGCGCGTCCAGGTGGCACCGTTGATGTCCACCTCGTCGATCTCGCCCTTGCCGCCGAAGTTGCCCTGCAGCGCCTCGGCTTCCTTCTGCGGGGCGCGCGAGCACGTGCTGGTGCTGAAACGCTTCGTGGAGCCCTCGGGGTTGAACGTGGCGTCGCTGCTCTTCTCCTTGGTCTCGACGAGCGACCAGCCGTCGGCAGCCTTCACGCTATACGCAGCGTAATCGACGCCGCCCTGCGCCTTGATGGCCTCGGCGGCCTCGACCGCGGCCTTGTAGCCGTCGCTTTCCTTGCCGGTGGTGTCGAAGCGCATGGTGCGCGGGTCGGTGCCGCCCGTGGCGTTCTTATCGAACTGGACGGTGATCGGGCCGTAATAGTTGTCCTTGGTGGTCCAGAAGTAGACCCATTCGATGCTCTCACCAGGCTCGATAAGGGGATCGCCATCCGTTTCCGCGCCTTCGCACAGCTCGGCGGGCGGGTTCTTGATGTCGTAGCTCAGCGTGTCGTGCGAATCGAACACCGGATCGCCGGCCTCATAGCCGCCGGGAGCGCCGGTGGTGATGAAGCTGAAGCGCTTCATGGCCTTGTCGTTGTTGTTCGTGATCTTCACACGCAGCCAGAAGCCGTCCGCCTTGTAGACGTCGCCGCGGTAGTACGTGCCGTCGGCCAGCGATTCGACGGTGAAGCCCTCGACGTCGATCGACTGGGACTGGTACGCGGCCTGCGTTGCGGCCGTGCCGTCGCCCGAGCCGCCCTGGCCGCCCTCGGTGCCGCCGCAGCCAGCCATCGTGCACGCAAGCGCCGCGGACAACGCGACGGCGGGCACGCCCATCATTACCTTCTTCACTACGGGTTTCACCATGTTCACCACTCCCTTTCGCGTCTCGCTGCGAAAGCCGCCTCCTCCCCGGCGGCCACCGCGACGTCAGGTTTCGAAACGCCGGGACCCGATTGCCATAGGGCCGGTCCCGACCGTCAATAAGAGTATGCCGCGCAACGGGCAAGCCGCGAAGCGACCTGCGGCCCAAATGCCGAGCGCGCAAGCCACCCCGCGGCCAAAACACGCGGCCTGCATCGGACACTTCGGGGACGTAGCGCTAAGTGTCACAAAACGAAGGCGGCCACCAACCAAGAACAGAAGGCCCGCAAAACCGAAACCGGACACTTAGTGCTACGTCCCCTAAATGTCCGAGGCCGGCCGGCCGCCTTCGCCCAGCTCCCGCTAGGCGCCCTGCGCAGCCCGCTTGCCTACTTCAGCACCACGTTCTGGGCCATGAGAAGCGCATCGTCCCAGGTCACCTTGGAGC
The DNA here is from genome assembly GCA_900550055.1 of uncultured Coriobacteriaceae bacterium. GTDB lineage: Bacteria > Actinomycetota > Coriobacteriia > Coriobacteriales > Eggerthellaceae > Senegalimassilia. Next base: position 5,979 of record URQU01000020.1, read on the forward strand.
CGATGACCATCGAGACCGTCTTGCCGGACGGCGCCTCGACGAACAGCGATACGGCGCCGGCTTCCGAGGTGTAACGTACCCATGTGGTGCCGTTGACCTCGACCTCGTCGATCACGCCCTTCTTCTTGGAGCCCTGCCTGGCCTCCGCCTCCATCATCGGAGAGGTTTTGAACGTGCGCATGTCGATGGAGGAGATGGCCTCGTCGCCGCGCTTGAAGTCGCAGCCCTCGTACTTCTCATCGATGCGGTCGCCGAGCTTCCAGCCGTCAGCAGGAATGATGCTGTACGACGGGAAGTCGATGCCACCCTGCGCCTCGATGGCTTCCGCCGCCTCGCGCGCCGCCTTGTACTCGTCGCTTTCGCGCCCGGTGGTGTCGAAGTGCATCACGCTGGGGTTGGAATCGCTGGACGAGGAGCTGTCGAACTCGACGGTGATCGGGCCGTAATAGTTGTCCTTGGTGGTCCAGAAGTAGATGAACTCGACGCTCTGACCAGGCTCGATCTTGGCGTTGGCGTCCATTTGCGCGCCTTCGCCCAGCTCAACGGCCTGCGTCTTGGTGTCGGCGTTGAGCCTCTGGTCGCCGGAGGCGTCGAACACCGCATCGCCCGCGTCGAAGGTGCCGACGGCGGCACGAGCGCTGAACGCGGAAGGCGCTTTTGCGGACTCGTTGTTGTTCGTGATCTTCACGCGCAGCCAGAAGCCGTCCTGCCGCTCGGCGGCGCCGCGATAGTACGAGCCATCGCCGACGGACTCGATGGTGAAGCCCGCGACCTCGGCGGTCTGCACGCTGTTGGCCGTCTGACCTGCGGGCGCGTTACCGCCCGATTCGCCCTGACCGCCTTCAGTGCCGCCGCAGCCGGCCATCGTGCACGCAAGCGCCGCCGACAACGCGACGGCCGGCACCCCGAACGCAACCTTCCTCATCATGGGTCTCATCATCTTCATCACTCCCTTTCGCATCGCAGATCGCAAGCCGCTCCCCCTCCGGCGCCGCACGCACCGAAGCCGGCTTCTAAGGCAATTGTGCCGTGCGAAGAAGCGCCCGCGAAGCCACCCGCGGCCCAAAGGGAGCACCCCCACGCGCCACACGGCCAAGATAGAAGACGGGAATGCGCCGGGTGGGTGAGGGTGAAGCGCGAACGAATCGGGAAGCGAAGAAGCGGAAACGGCCATATTTGCGAAAGGACGCTTCCGACCGCAAGGGCCAGCCCAAGTCTGCGACTACAATAATGCTGCAAACCAACAGGCATGGAAGAGAGCACATGGCAACGTTCGAGCAAGTGAAGGAAGTGTTGAAGCGCTGCTTCGGGCACGACGGGTTCCGCCCGGAGCAGGAAAGAGCCATCAAGGCCATCATGGGGAAACGCGACGTGCTGGCCGTCATGTCCACCGGAGCGGGCAAATCGCTGATCTACCAGGTGCCCGCCGTCGCGCTCGGCGGCACCTCCATCGTGGTCTCTCCCCTGGTCTCGCTCATGAGCGACCAGGTGGGGAAGCTCCTTGACCTGGGCTTGCATCCTGCTTTCCTCAACAACACGCTCAGCCTTCGGGCACAGGAAAAGGTTCGGAACCGCATCAAAAGCGGCGAGTTCCAAATCCTGTACGTTGCACCGGAGCGCTTGTCGAACCCGGCTTTCCTGTCGGCCATCGAGAACCTTGCAATCCCCCTCGTCGCCGTCGACGAGGCCCACTGCATCAGCGAATGGGGCCACGACTTCCGCAGCGACTACCGCGAGATCAGCGCGTTCATCGAGCGGTTCGACCAGCGCCCGACCGTGGTCGCGCTGACGGCGACGGCGACCCCGAGGGTCCGCAAGGACATCGCCAGGTCCCTTGGCCTGCAAAACCCCTTGGAGATAGTCTCCTCGTTCGACCGCGCCAATCTTTCGCTTTCCGTTGCGCACATGCCCCACGACGACCGCGAATCGTGGTGCGTGCGAACCGCGCACTCGAGGGGAAGCGAGTGCGGCATCTTCTATTGCGTCACGATTTCCGAAACCGAGCGGATCCACGACGCGCTCAAGCGAGCAGGCGTGCCCGCCGCGCTCTACCACGGCAAGCTGGACAACGATGCGAAGAAGGCGGCGCAAGAGGCGTTCATGTCGGGGCGTGCATCGGCGATGGTCGCGACGTCGGCTTTCGGCATGGGCATCGATAAGCCCGATGTGCGCTACGTGGTCTGCTGCGGCATGCCGCTTTCTGTCGAGAGCTACTATCAGCAGATCGGCCGCGCGGGGCGCGACGGAAAGCCCGCCGACACGATCATGCTATGGGACGAGCAAGACCTGCAAACCGCTTTGTTCATGGCGGAAGCGGGCGACGAAGGCCAGAATGACCCGCAGCGTTCCAGGCAAAAGGGGCTCGCCTTCGACATGCGGGATTTCTGCAGGGACGAAGACACCTGCCGACGCGATCGCATTTTGCGCTACTTCGGCGAGAAACCCCCTGATGACGGAGGGTGCGGAAGATGCGATAACTGCGCGGTGCCCATCGACGGCATCGTGCGCGCCGAGGACGCAAGGCCGCTGACGGACGACGAGCGCGATCTTTTCGGTAGCCTGAAGAGCGCGTGCGCCGCGGTAGCGGACGGCAGTGGCGCCGGCGGTGCTCTGACCGAACGCGCTTTGCGCAGCATCTGCCGCAAAAGGCCGGGAAATCTTGAACAGCTTCTGAAGGTTGACGGGATGACCGCAAAAGCCGCGCAGGCATATGGCGCCCAGATTCTCGCCGTCGTTGAGGCGGGCGGGGTCCCCGCTTCCGTCAAGCCGCTCGAGATGCCCGATGTGCCCGAAGAGCTAAGCGACGCCTTGATCGCGACGATTCAAGCGCTCGGCAGCGAAGCGCGCAGGGCAGTCGTCCTCAAAGTAGCATGTGGGAAAAGCGAACCCGGGGCCAAGGCCGACGGTTACGAAAGCCTGCCATGCTGGGGGTCCGCCGGCCCCGACCGCAGCAAAGCGAAGAACGCCCTGGACGCGCTCATAGCCTGCGGAATCGTGGGGCAAAAGCCCGGGGAGAAATGCCTTCACGTGATGAGGGTGGACTGAAGGGGGACGTCCTTGGCTTTCAAAAGCGACCCCAAGGCTACAATAGCGCTGTAAAGCTAGCAGGCGCGAAAGAGGCCCAACATGGCGAAAACGACTCGATACGATACGCCCATAACGCTAACCAAAAGGCAGGAGCAGCTTCTTACCGAGTTCGGACTCCCGATTGATTTCGAGCACCTTACAGACGAACAGTACTTCGCCATCGATGAGCGCATGTCGAACGAGATGATGACCAAAGGAATCAACGACAACGGTGATGGCCTCAACGATCACGGGAAACTGTGCAGAAGTGTGATCATCGCCCTTCCCGACGACTAATCGCTGGTTTCATATACGATTGCCCGAACATTTATTCAACGAATATTGCGTCTTTTCCAGTCATATCATGCGCACCGACTATAGCCAGGCAATCGTTGCCTGCATCCATGACCGGCAAGGTATCGTAGCGCACATCGTCCACCACGATGGCGCGCCATCCCGTAAACGGCAGCGGACCATCGAAAACCAGGACGGTATACGGTCCGATAGTGGTGCACTCTATAATCCTCATTCGCCGACCCCCTTAACGCTTCCTCATATTTGGTAACGCGTCCACTGTGAACTTAGCCGTTTGCATAAAGCGCTCTTCAAAACCCAAGCGAAAACAAAAACACTACCACGAAGGCTTCATTACCAGTCGAGATGACACTGCTCGAAAACCCCACAGAAATACAAAAGGGGCTCATACCGCTATGGCGGTACAAGGCCCTTCACAACAGGAATTATATCGCGCACCGGGGCGTGACGGAACAGGCGGGCGAGCCAGTCTCAGTGGCAGGTGCATACGTTTCATTACCAGTCAGGGCAACATTGCCCTAAAACGCAGACTGAAAAGGCCATGAAAAGAGGCGCCCAGACACCCGTGCACCTAAACCCGGGTAGGAATCGCCCCTTACAGGATTTTAGCAAGCACCGAAAGCCGCGCCTAGATGGGCGCGGCTTCTTCGCATTGCACAGGTGACACTGTACAAGACGCTTCGGGGACGTAGCGCCAAGCGTCTGAGCCGCCTGACGCATCGTCTCCCTGCAGGGAAGGCATTGTTTGCGGCAGTCGCCGTTCGGAATGTTGGACACGGGTATCTTCTTGAGGTCGCAATACGCCACGACCGCGCGCTGCTCCAGCGCCTCACTCATATCCGCCGCTTCCTTGATGGCCCAATGGTACGACAGGCGTCACGCGTCGGTTTCAGGGCATGAAAAAGCCCCGCCGGAGCGGGGCTTGGCAGCTATCCTTTCTTGTAGCGCGGGCATATCCCCTCGTCAACCTCGTCTGACTTGAACTCGGGCCACGCCGAACACAAGTCCACCGTGGTCGGGTCGGGGTCCCTGTAGGCGCAGTCCTCGCATATCATCCCCTCGATGGTCGCAAGCTCGAAGCCGCAATCGTTCATCCTGTCGCGCAGCGTCGCCCGCCCGGCCGTAGGGCGCCCTATCTCGAACCCTCTTTTCTGATCAGCTTCAGCCACAGAACCCACCTCCCTTCCGAGAACTCCGCGTTTCTCACCTCAAACGTCGAATCCCTGTCTATGAGCTGCTCGTGCTCGGGCCCAAACCATGCGAGACTTTCTAGCCAAAGCCATGAAATCGCCAATACCCTTCGGCGATTATATGACGCCGCCTGGCAGCTTGCCGGACATTCCTTAAGCTCCTTCCCTATACGGCTTTATGCTACTTTTGGTTTGCGAAGGGGCACCACCTCGTCTACGAGTATATCGATGATGATACGCACCGTTATCAAGGCCGATGGCGTTTGGCTCATCCAGCGATTCGGCATCGCTTTGATACCAGTTGTACACGCCCTGGCACCCCTCGCCACCAGCGCACGTAAGGCGTACCCGCTTTCCGTAGTATTCCAACGTGTCTCTCAGGTTCATTGTTGTGCCGCCTCCGATTGCTTTCTGCGATTTCTACTAGCCAGAGTAGCACTGCTCTAGAATCGGCAGAAGCCGCGATCTGCCTATTCGCCGGCTTAATCGTTAGGTGATTCGAGGCATCATGCGCCACGACACGATTGTCAAGTTCAACGAAACGGACAGAAGGACGAGGCATGCGCTGATGTTCGGCAAACAGGCAAAAGCCCTGGAAACGAAGCGGCTGAGGACGGATAATCCGAAGCGGAAGGGGGCGGTTTGCGTGAAGGTGCATGTTCAAGGAAGAAACGGCATTCCGGGAAGCGTCAGCGCTTTCGACGCCTATCTCGGGTTCCGTGACATGGGATTCGAGGTCGAGGTCTTCGACAATCCGACAAGCCTGCAAGGCGCGGCACGGGAAGACGTCGTCGTTGGCGGCGTCGAGATCGTTCGCGCTCGGTTGCACGCACTTGGCGTCGACTGCCCAAGCATCAACTATCCCAAAGAGCTCGAAGCGTATCTCGGCCGCAGGGTTTGGCGCAACACAATCGACCAGGTGAGCTGCGATGTCGAATCATGGCCCCTGTTCGTAAAGCCCGTCGAGGAGAAGCGTTTCACCGGCTGCGTGATCAAATCGACCGCCGACCTTGTGGGGAAGGGCTGCCAAGGCAACAACTTCGAAGTCATCTGCAGTGATGCCATCGAAATGCTATCCGAGTACCGCTGCTTCGTCCGCCGCGGCGAGATACTCGACGTCCGCCACTACCGCGGCGACTGGTCGCTTGCGCCGAGCAGGGAAGTCATCGAGTCCGCCATTGCCGCGTACGCCTCAGCGCCTGCCGGCTATGCTGCCGACTTCGCCGTCAACGGCAAAGGGGAGACCATCTTAGTCGAGGTCAACGACGGATATTCGCTCGGCTCATACGGTCTCTGGCACGATTTGTACGCCCAGCTTCTCTCCGCCCGGTGGGCCGAGCTGGTCGGCGTCGACGACCCCTGCGATTTCGGCGTCGCGATTCCGCCGATGTAAGGAAGACGTTCAGCATGAGCGACTATTGGGATGAGGACCCCGACGTCCGACGATGCTGGATCGAAGAAGACACCGGCCGGCTTTTCCGCACAAGCCTAGTTGCCGACGAACAGTACAGCTTTGGCGACCATGCTTGGGTGCCGGTCACTTTCTACGAGGTGATTTCGAACACCTGCAACGACATCATCCAGGTTAGCAAAGAGAAGATGGCCTCCATCATCTTCGAGCGCGAGAAGGAGATCGCCGCAAAAAAGCAAAATCCGGACCCGAAAAGCGTCACCGATGGGGAAGGCCCCAGCGGGAGCTTTTCCTCGGCGGCTAGCTGATGTAGAGACGAGTATACAAACGTCCAATCATCCGCCTGTATCGTCGTGGACGCTATCTCGGGTTGTCGCGCTACCATGCGAGCTCGCAAAATCTACGGGCTACGCGCGCAACATGGCGTTATCCGTCCGCGCAGGGTTTTACCCGTCGTTAACGCGCATCTAAGCGCCTCTGTAGAAATCGGATCAAAGGCAACAACGGCACCGACTACGCCAGGTGATTTCAATCCGCGCTCCTCCTGCAGGGAGCGACGCTGGCCGCGTCGAACGGCCACGTGCCCACGTGCAAATTTCAATCCGCGCTCCCCTTGCGGGGAGCGACGCAGGATACGACGGGGCATGCGAGTGCTTCGAGATTTCAATCCGCGCTCCCCTTGCGGGGAGCGACGACGGCCGACGGGTCGGCTACCTCTTCCCCGCAATTTCAATCCGCGCTCCCCTTATGGGGAGCGACATGGTTCAACATGCCTGCCGACGATGACTTCATGATTTCAATCCGCGCTCCCCTTGCGGGGAGCGACTCGACTGGCGCTGCGCCCAGGGCCGCGTGATGTACGTATTTCAATCCGCGCTCCCCTTGCGGGGAGCGACTTCAAGGTAGCCGTAGCGGTTCACGCAGTTGTGTTATTTCAATCCGCGCTCCCCTTGCGGGGAGCGACGGCCCGCGCATGGGTCGCGGACAACCCGGACGCCTGGATTTCAATCCGCGCTCCCCTTGCGGGGAGCGACGCGGGGGATACGAAGGCTGAACGCCAGGAGAACCTATTTCAATCCGCGCTCCCCTTGCGGGGAGCGACCAGCAAAGCTATGCAGACGAAACGCAAGCGGACCTATTTCAATCCGCGCTCCCCTTGCGGGGAGCGACGGGATACGACAAGGTGCGCGACGCGCGCGGAATATTTCAATCCGCGCTCCCCTTGCGGGGAGCGACACGCAAAGGCCAGCGGCGACAAGCCCGTGAAGGAATTTCAATCCGCGCTCCCCTTGCGGGGAGCGACGCTATCCGGCTCGCGAGAAACAGCCGTCTCTGCATGATTTCAATCCGCGCTCCCCTTGCGGGGAGCGACCGCTACATTTTGTAGCATCACACTATTATCGGCAAAATATTGTATTTTCAAAGACCATCGCCGCAAAATCAGTCGGCAAATCCCGCAAAACAGCAGCGAAACACGCCGTTGCGTGGTGCGAGCCTCTTTCATAGAGCATGATCGCCTATAGTTCGCAACCTCACAAAGCAAGAAACCCTTCCGGGTCGTAGCTGGGCTTAGCGCCGAAGTGCTCGACCTTTCCCTGCCACTTGTTTCCCAGATGATAAATCCGCAAGCTGTCTTTTGCCGGATCGGCGATTTCAAACAACGCGGCTTTCAAGGTGACCAATGTTGCCGCATCGACATCACATTCGAAAACCGATGCCTGTACCCGCTGGCCGTAATTCACACAGGCTTTCGCAATCCTTCTAAGACGCTTTCGCCCAGCCGCATCGGTGGTATCGATGTCATACGTGATCAAAACCATCTCAGCACCCTACTTCCAAAGAAACGGCGGGTAGGCATCCAAATCCCCGCGAAGAAACTTCGCCAGCAATTGCGCCTGCACATTAGGGACCAATCCGCGAGGAATCTTCTCTTTAACGAACGGATGCATCAGCGTTTCGCGCTTCCTATCTTGCCATGCTTTGAACAGCTTCTTCCGAGCATCGTCCGTCAGCCGCACTTCGCCGGTTTCCCTGATATCGAAATCGTCAGCGCTCACAACACGATTGTTAATCACCGTCAGCACAAACCGATCAACGAATATCGGCCGCAGCTCCTCCATGCAGTCAAGCGCAAGGGAATCCCTTCCCGGCCTATCTACATGCATGAACCCAACCGACGGATCCAAGCCAACCCCAAGCAAGGCCGAAGCGCAGTCGCGCGCCAAAGCAGAATAGAACAGCGACAGCATCGCATTGACCCGATCACGCGGTGGACGGCGAGAACGACCCGTGAAATGAAAATCATCCTTATTTCGAAGTATCATCTGATCAAACACCGAATAGTAAACCTGCGCGGCATCGCCCTCGATCCCACGCAGCGAATCGAGCGAATCGCATTCCCGAATCGCCTTCACGGAGTCGAACAAGCGCGCAGACGCCGCCCGCATGGCCTCAACGTCCATGCGAAGACCGTGATCGCGAATCGCGCGCTCCAAAACCCAGCGCGAGTTGTACACCTTGCCCAAAATACAATTACGAGCCACGGCAAGCGAATAACACTCATTTTCCGAAGCCCTGAACTGCGCTTTCTTCAGCAGCACATTTCCCGTACATGCACCTCTCGCATCCGCAAGATAACGCCCGCCCGGCGTGAAAAACGAAAGCCTTATGCCCCGCTCACAGCAAGCGCCCATCAACGCCGGGCTTACGCCGACATACGAAAACAAACTGATTCCTTCAAGTGCATGCAGCGGAAATCTCCCCAGGGCATCGCTGCCAACTTTCGCAACGATGTTTTCACCATCAAGCGTCAGGTAAGCATCTTCGGTAAACACGTACAGCGTGTTCTTGATCTTCTTCATTTCCAAGCCTCCAATGCCGCATCGATGTAGGAAGTTGCGGAACGCGGCTGCAAAGACGGCAAGCACTCGTCACGCAAAGAGCAAGCCGAGCACGCCTTCCCCTTGCGCACACGAGGAACGTGGCCTTTACGGAATAGATCATGCATTTCCGCCGACAGCTTTCGCACCGAGTCTCGCAGTTCCTCCGTAAAAGCAACAGGTTCCCTCGATTGCGTTTGCTTGTAGAACAAAAAACCACTTGCTATGTCGCAGCCGAGCATCTCCTCAAGGCACATCGCCTGAGCACATACCTGCAAGCGATCGCATTCTCCGCTTTTCGACTTCCCTCGCTTGTATTCGACAGGCACCGGCATCCAAGCACCATCTTCGCCGAACAAGGGAACCCCCTGTTCGTCCTGATGAAACTCAACGATATCGCAAACACCCGAAAGCCCCAGTTCAGATGACCGGACGAAGAGCCCACGCACTATGAGCAATGCACCGCGACGCTCCCGAATCTCCTCGTCGTGGGCTCGCTGATGCATCATCTGACCAGACGCCGTAAGATAGTTTTCCTGCCAACGCCTTTCGACATGGATAAGCGCCCACTGCCTGCGGCAAAATGCGAAATGCTGGATGCCCGAAAGCGCCAAGAACTCCTCGTCCGAATACATATCCACCCCTAAAGCTTGCGAATCACTTCCACACCTGCGGGGATAGCGTCCTCATCAATGACAACGCCCTCGTAGTCCTTAAACGAGCGAGGCGCCTCAACGCCGTCTTTTTTCGCGATGCTCACAGCATCAAACAGCTGATACGAAGGCGCATTACCGAGTTCGGACTCATGCTTGAACACGATAAGGGAGCGAACAGCCATCTTGCCGCGAGCAGCGGAATGGTCATGCTCGAACATGTTGATGATGGCGCTCCAGAGAAGCTCAAGATCTTCTTCCGAGAAACCAGTGGTTTTGCGGGCCAGGTTCGCGGAAACGAACCCTTCGCAACGATACAGGCCGTAGGGAACCACATACTTCCGACCCATCTCGGTGCCCTTTTTCGCAGCGTCGTCTTCCTTGGTGATGGCCACGCGCGTAATGGTGACCTCCTGCGGGATTATCGGGTCGACGCTACGGGAGAACGTAAGCTGAACAGGGCCTCGAACCTGACCGCAGTTGAGGTTGTCTTTCACAAAGGTGGTCATCACGGCGCCAAACGTGCGAATGTCGTAAAACGCCTTGCACATGCAATCACGCAGCTGGACATCGAGCTGCGGGTTGTCCTTTTTCAGCTTCTTCGTTTCCTTAGGATCGATGCCCAGCTCCTCATAGGCTCGTCGATCGCTCACATTCAAGGGCACACCTTCCTTGATATAGATCTCGAACCCAGGCTCCCCCTCTTTAACCGTTTCCACGTAGTTCCTGATTTTGCGCTTCAGGCAAACATCCGTCACCACGCCATATCCGGTCTCAGGGTCGATTCGAGGCATGTTGCCGGCATCAGGATCTCCATTGGGATTGCCGTTCTCAACATCGAAGAACACAACGAAATCGTAGCGATTGGTAATAGGGTTGCTCATGATCATGCCTCCAAATTAGAAACTGCGTTGCTATGCTTCCTGCTCGTCGTTTTTCTTGTAGCGTGCCTGCTTCTGCTGGTAATAGCCCAGCAGAAAGCTGCCCTGGTCAATGAGCGAAAGCCGCTTGGGGAAAGAGGTTTGCTGCATCTCCATAAGCTCGCCGAGAGCCTTTTCCAGATAAACCCCACGTCCAGGTGTATCGCGAGAAACCTTTGACAAGTGAGCGACGCTCAACTTCAACAGAACGGGGAACGTCGTTGCAGGAGTCGAGCAAGCGGCGTTCAGATAGCGATCGGCTATGGTCGCCTTCCCATTTGCCGCTTCCTGAATTTGCTCGAGAACGGCAAATGTCCTACCGAGTACATAAGCCTCGTTTTCGTTCGAAGGGTTTACATCCACGGTGATCTCCTTCTCTTCCATTCTTGCGTTTCGAATCAAATATGCCCTGATAATGGCTGCGTGCTCTCGCTTAACCGTTTTCGTAGCGCGAACGCGAAGCAGGGCGTTCTGGAACAACGCCTCCGGGTACCTTGCCCCTTGCAGTATCGAGCGCATCAGCGGGGCGCTAAGCTGCGAGCTGATTACCGGATCCTTCGCATTTGGGTTTTCAAGACTGTCAAGAAGACGATATGGGGTAGCAATCGGCGGATCGAAAGCAGCATGGCATACGTCGGTAATCCGATAGTGATCCGCAACGTGACGCATCACTTCGCCAAACGAATCACGGAGAAAGAAACGTACCGAAAGACGAGCGGCATTCGGTGCGAGGCCAAGAAGGTAAAACTCATCACCAAACGAAACGCCTTCGATATCTACCGGCTTACCCGCCTGCAGCCTTTCAAGCGCCGCCTTCAGGTTGGATGTCGCCTCCGACTCAGACTCCTTGCTCTCAAAAATCGAGAAGCCCAGCGCAAGCGACAAGACCGAGCAATTTCCCTGGTCGGCAGTTTGAGAGGAAGACCAGAACACCACAGTGGTGTCGCCGAACCTTCCTCGATGCCCTCGATGGGCAAGCAGGTAATTCAGAGCCGTTGTGTAAGCCTGGGTGCTCTTAACGTCAACGGGAGCATTTCTTCCCTGCTCTTTCGCATGCCCATACGACTCAAACGCCTCGCAGTTGAACCCGACAAGGGAGGCACCCATAGACTGCGCCCCGACCACACCTTTGATGGCTGGATGCAAACGAGCAATAGGCTCCCTTCGCCCCGTGACCAGCGAAACCATCTCCGACTGGCCTTCGTCATTCTGCGCGCGCTCGTCGCAAACCCTTTTTATCGACGGCTCGTTGCATGCTTCTTTCCATGTCGTTCCATCTTCCAAGCAGAACGTCAGATTTCCTCCTTCGAGGACTTCCTCGCTAAACCCTGGGATAGGGTTATCGAGAATCTGGCCAGGATTCCATAGATTGAAATAGTTCACGATAGCGGCAGCCATAGGGCTATCAACACCCGATAGAAGCGCTTCATGCAGTTGCTTTGAGGCCTCAAAGCACTGAATCGCCCTTTCCGGCTTCCCCTTGGCATCAATACCGAGAAGGTACGATGATGTATCGCAGAGGAAATTCGCCTTGATACCAGATGAGCGTTTCTCCTGCTCCGGAACGATTTTCGATACTCCGTGCTTTCCGTCTCCGCAAGGGATAACGCTTTTGAGTTGCCCATCGGGAGAAAGCTCGAGCATGAACTTAACTTGACGTTCGCACCAACCAGGCTTGGCAACGCCGCTTGCAGGGTTCTCAAGCAGCCGGCCATAATAATTTGCCAACGAGGAGATAATCATCGATACACCTCGCTACCAGCCACATCGATAACGCCGTTTTTCATGACAGCGCGATAAAACATAGGGGTGATATCTTGATGGTTGGAATAATCCATATCGAATAGCATGATTCCAAAGTCACGCTCCCCAACAGCAGAATATGCGCTCTCCGGCATCTCCCCTTCAAGCAACCGCACATTTGCAGGAAACTCCCTACAGCCAAAATAAGGCTGGCTGTAACACTGGCCTTTACGCAAACGACGCTTCAAAATGTCGCAGAATTTGCCCGGATTATCCTCAGCCTTTGCCTGATCCGTCATGACGAAATGGGCATCGATGACGTAATGCACATCAGTCAAGATCAGAGATGCTCGCTGAACGATATTCTCTTGCGAACTGATATACGGCAGCTCCTTTGACCCTTCGATTGCGCTACGCATCGACGAAAGAGCCGCCTTCGCCTTCACTTCGTTTCTTCGAACGCTGCTGAATTCAATCGGGTTGATCACATGAATCCGGTCGATGACATAGCGCATTCCCGGATGCCAATACACGCTTTCAATCAAACCTCGAGCGGCGCTTGGCGTGATCACGTCGTAAGTCACGCGCTCAACGCTAAGCTCAGGTCGCGTGAACAGCGCCCTTTTGCCCCATGCTTCAATACTGAAACCGAACGACACGTCCCAACCTCCTTTCGTTTTGCCATACGACGCAAACCGTCTATGCTGCGTAAGTTGATTAGCAGAAGAGGGCATCACCTCCTTCGCGGGCGATATCCAACCCAACGTCGTCTCGATAAGATTGCCTATCCAGCAAAACGTACGTGCTGGCGCTAAGCGATTCAATGGCACCCGCCTCATCAAGCGCCTTCAAATCGTTGAGGTAAATCGACACCGTATAGCGCGACAGCAGCCGTTGGTCTCCCCTTGTCAGCAAGCCGCTACGAGCCCGTTCGATAGCGCCCTCGTTTTCCTCGCAAGGAATAACCAGAGGAAACGACCCTTCTTCGATGAGCTTGAAATCACTGCCGACATCCGAGAAGGGAAAGACGCAAATAGGAGAGCCATCCCGAGGAGCTCTTCTGCGATCGAGCTGCGACATGCGCGGAACGATATTATTCGCATCCAGCTCGCGTTCGCCCTTGGCTTTATACAGGCGATTGAAATAGGCAGGCACGGCATCCTCTACTTCGAGGCAACTGTCCGAAGCCGACAGCAACGACGGCATGACGCTCTGCGCCACAGCAGCGCGCTGCTCAACCTCTGCCGGAACAACGTAATGGTCGGCCGGCGTGAACACGTGAACGATGCTGGCACCTTTTTCGCGCTTTCCTTCGCGATTGCAGCGCCCGCCTGCCTGAACGAGCGAATCCACGCCGGAAACCGCTCGATACACCACCGGGAAATCAAAGTCGACGCCTGCTTCCACAAGGCAGGTTGCCACCACAACGCATCGCTGACCAGCATCAAGGAGCGCTTTGATTTCCGCGATTTTTTTCTGGCGGTGGAGGGGATGCATCATGGTGGTCAAATGAAACAAGCCGTCTTTGCTCTGTTCCGCTAGCTTGTCGTGTAGCGCTCGCGCCTGCTTCCTGCTGTTCACGATGCAGAGCGCTTGATGCTGGCCGAGGAGGCTCTGCGCCAGCGCATCATCCGCAACCGCACCGTCGCTTTGATAGCGAACGCGCGACAAGGCTGTCGCAAGAGCTGCGGGATTCGCCGCTATTTCCCGAACTTCGTGACCCTCTTCTGCGAAGAACCCATCCAGACACGGCTGCGTTGCCGTGCAGAGGACGACCGAGCAGCCGTAGTTGTTCACCAACTCGGAAAGCGCTTTCACGCAAGGTTTCAAATACTTCACAGGTATCATTTGGGCTTCGTCAAGCAAGATGACGCTATTGGCAATATTGTGCAGCTTTCGGCATCGCGACGTCTTCGACGCATACAAAGACTCAAACAACTGGACGTTCGTGGTAACCACAACGGGAGCGTCCCAGTTTTCGGCAGCCAGCCTAAGCCGATACCCAAGATCTTTCGGATCGTCAGACCCCCCATAGTCAAACGAGCTGTGGTGCTCCAGGACATTCTCAGCACCTAAAACTGTACGATATTCTTGGGCGTTCTGCTCGATGATAGACGTGTAGGGAATGGCACATATAACCCTGCGCATGGGTTTTGACTGCGAACAAGCATGATTGAGCGCGAACCGAAGCAAACCCCACGTTTTCCCGCTACCTGTTGGAGCGGTCAAGGAGAATACGCCAGGCTGCTGCGAGGAAGCCGTCAGACAGTCATCAAGCAGGGAACAACGAATCTCGTTCACCCATGTGCGCGGAGGGTAAAACGACTGAAGGTGCTTTTCTATCCTATCGCGAAGCACTTCCAGGGAGTCCCCCTCGACCCCTTGCCGTTCAGCGTTATTCATAAACGCTTCCGTGCAAAGAAAGTCGGCATCGACGAGACAGCTGAAAACCATGCGCGTCATGAACGACGTGCTGAACGCCCCGCTTTCGTTGTCCGATGGAATGACGCTGAATCGCGGAGCATCGGGGCAAGATAGCGTGATTTCACTGCAATAGCTTGAGTAATCGGGAATTGCGTTGCGCTCGGCAGCGTTAAGACGGCCAAGAAGCGTTCCGCCATCATCGAGGATCGTCCCTCCATTCGGCAAACCGCCATGATGGCCGGCAACGCAATACGAGAGCATTCCTGCGGCATATTTGCTAAGCTCCGCAGCACCCGCCGTCGAATGATCGACTTTGGGGCCATCGTGCAGGATTCTCCGCTGGAAAGCAGGGGAGAACTTCCCGATGTCATGGGCAATGCCAGCAGCGTACGCCCATGACGCCGCACCGAAATCCTCGGCAAATGTCGAAGCCAGCTGGGCAACCTGGCGCAGATGGGTTTCTACGGATTCGACCCGTTCCCCGTCCTCGGAGATATGCGCTACGTATTCAGGGGCTGCGTCCGGAAAATGGGCGCCCTCCTCCCTAGAACCTTCCATCACGCAAAGCTCCTCTCGGAACGCAACGAAAAAAGACCCTAGAACCACGGAGCAAATGCAAAACCGAAGCTCTCACCAGGTAATATGCATCCAGTATATATCAAGAATCGCTGACAGACATTAGCTGGCAGCTAATTGGGTCCGGGACTGCCCCATAAGGCGATGGGAGATTGAATAGCGGGGGACCTGCTTCCCGTCACGTGCAGAGGTTGACGAATCCCGCCCGTCGATGGGGGGATCGATAGCCGCACAGGAGGGCGCAAACGAAGTGACGAGCGAACTCTGACCCCCACTGACGCGCCCCGTTTCTTCCAGCATCCACCACCCATCATCGCCACCGCCTATAATTGCCCTGATCGTGGTCTGATGCCGAGAACGACGCTAACGCCCATCACAGCGCTACTGCTAGAGCCGAAAAAGGGTTTGAGAACGCGTTTCGGTACAAGCTCGTTAATGCAAACGATGAAGAATGCCTGGTCAACAAGTAAATCACCCAAAGGAGGAATCTGATAATGATATCCATTAAGGTGCTCGAAGAGATTTATAACTTGATTCCTGCCGAGCCCGAGTTCGAGCTTTGCTTCGATAAGGGCAGCACCTATGTGCAAGCGCGCCAGGAGACCGACCGATTGCCCAAGACCGAACTCCACCACCAGTGAGATAATACCCACGACCAGCCAACCAGCAGGAAGCACAGCATGACGGGCAACTGCGAACAGCATACATCCAAACAGCTTGCAGCCCAGCATCGCACAACCGCGACCAGCCCTATTCAGCCAACCAAGCCCCAGGAGGATTAATGCCCGCCGAGCTGCTGCAGACCGGAGCAACGGAGTTCCGTACCCCGTTGGGAACGTTTCGTATCGCAGGGCCTCACGGGCCCGTGCCTTTCACGGTCTCGAGACACCCCGTGCCGGATTCTCACAAGGGCGCTCTCAAGCAGCACTATTCCCTCGGCGTCAGCCTTGACGATCTCATCGCAGGCGAAGCGTACGTGGTCGAATTCGACGGTCCCGACCTCGCATACGCGGACTCTGACGAGTTCGGCCAGTTGAACGAGGCGATCGCGAACGGCATTACGGTCGGCATTTCCGGGTTCAACCCGAACGAGCAGAATATCACGTGGCCCAAAGGTCCCTCGCCGGACCTCAAGGGCTACTACATCATATGGGACGACCCGCGCGAAGGATGGTTCACCATCGTGAAATGCCAAGACCCGGGCGCCTACGATCACGCGAGCATCGACATCGGCTGGCTACCCACCGACCAGGACCACGGCGACGAACTCGCACTCGCGCTGTTCTACTAGCCCCAGGAATCCCCGGCAGCACCGCAAGCGCCGTCCGGGCAAGCACACGTTCACCCACCGCTGGCCGCCCCCCCAAAAAAATCCCCCGGCGGCGCCACACAGCACCGCCGGGGGAAACCTCGCAGAAAGCAATCCCTGTCCCGCGTCAACCCGGGGAGCCCTTACTCGCCGTCCTCATATACCACGTTGCCGGCGCAGATGGTGTACTTCACCTTCCCGTAAAGGTCCTCCCCTGCAAACGGGGTGTTCGCCGCCTTCGAGACGAACTTCGGACCCACGTGCCAGCGTTCACCTTCGTTGAAGATCACCAGATCGGCGTCGGCGCCTTCCGCAATTGCGCCCTTGTCCAACTTATAGAGTTTCGCCGGGTTCAGACTCATCTTCTCGATCAGCTGCATGAGCGTCAGGTGCCCCTTGCGCACAAGGTTCGTGATGCCCAGGGCAAGTGCGGTCTCCAGCCCGATGATGCCGCTGGGCGCCTCGGCGAACGGCTTGGCCTTCTCCTCGGCGGAATGCGGCGCGTGGTCGGTGGCGATGATGTCGATCGCGCCGTCCTTCAGGCCCTCGATGATGGCATAGCGGTCCGCCTGCGTTCGCAGCGGCGGGTTCATCTTCGCCATCGTGCCCTTCTCCAGCACGGCGTCCTCGGTCAGCGAGAAATGGTGCGGCGTGGCCTCGGCCGTCACGTGCGCGCCCATCTCCTTCGCCAGGCGCACCAGCTGCACGGAGTTCGCCGAGCTGATGTGCTGGATGTTCACCCGCGCGCCCGTGTGCAGCGCCAGCATGCAGTCGCGCGCCACCAGCACGTCCTCGGCCAGCGCGGGCGCGCCGCCCAGCCCCAGCGCCTTCGACACGGCGCCCTGGTTCACGCCCGGCGACTCGATGAACGCGCGGTCCTCCTCGTGGAACGAAAGCGGCAGGTCGAGCCTCGCCGCACGCTCCATCGCGCACTTGACCAGGGCCTCGTCCATCAGCGGGATGCCGTCGTCGGTGAAGCCCGCGGCCCCGTGGGCGGCAAGCTCCTCCATGTCCACCAGCTCGCGGCCCTGCATGCCGCGGCTGATGGTCGCGCACGTCAGCACGTTGATGCCGCAGCGCGCCCCGCGCCCGAGCACGTAGCCGAGCGTCTCCGCATTGTCCACGGGCGGTTTCGTGTTCGCCATGCACACCACGCTGGTGAACCCGCCGGCCGCGGCGGACGCGGCTCCGCTTTCGATGTCCTCCTTGTACGTGAAGCCTGGGTCGCGGAAGTGCACATGCACGTCCACCAAGCCCGGAGCCACCACGCAGCCTTTCGCCTCAATGATGCGCTTATAGTCCTCCGAGCGCTGGTACTTGCCGATCTTCGCTATCTTGCCGCCGTCTATCACCAGGTCGAGCACATCGTCGATGCCGCGCGCAGGGTCGATGACGCGGCCGTCTTTCACCAGGATCATAGCGCCTCTTCCTTCAAATGCTCGTACATCACCATCGCGCCGTCGAGGATCGATTCGATGGTGGCGAACTCCTTCTTGTTGTGGCTGATGCCCTTCACGCATGGGATGAACACCATGCCCGTGTCGCAGATGTGCGCAAACGACATGGCGTCGTGACCTGCGCCGCTGATCATCAGCCGATGCGGGATGCGCAGGCGTTTCGCCGCATCGAGCAGCTTCTGCTGCGTTTCGGACGACATCTCGATGGGCGGGATGTCGGAGGTTTTCTCGCGGAAGTACTTGAGGCGGCGCTTCTCGCAGATGCGCGTACACGCTGTCTTCAGGCGCGCCTCCATGCGGTCAAGGCTGGCCACGTCGATGCCGCGCATGTCGATGCCCAGCTCCACCTCGCCGGGGATGACGTTGAGCGCGTTGGGATGGTTCGTTACGACGCCCACCGTGGCCACGGACTGGTGCATGGCCTCGGACTTGCCGATCTCCTCGACCTCCAGGATGATCTCGGCCGCCGCCGCAAGCGCGTCGGAGCGCATGCCCATGGGCGTGGCGCCCGAATGCTCCGCGTTGCCGTGCACGTGCACCTTGAAGCGGCGCGGGCCGGCGATGGTGCTCACGATGCCCACGGCGTCGCCGTATTCCTCCAGGACCTTGCCTTGCTCGATGTGCAGCTCAAGGTACTCGCGGATGCCCTGGATGCGATCGGGCGTCAGGCTGTAGCCCTTGCGGTCGAACACCTCGTGCAGCGTTTCGCCCTGCTGGTTCACGGCCTCGCCCACGTCGTGCTTGTAGATCTCTTTGGTGATAAGGCCGCTGCCGATAGTGCTCCTGCCGAAGTTGCTGGACTCCTCGCAACGCATGGCGCCCACGCGAATGGGCAGGTCAAGGCCGTCGCGTTCGGCCCAACCCATCACCAGCAGCCCGGCGATGATGCCCGCGACGCCGTCGTAGCGCCCGCCTTCGATCACCGAATCCAGGTGCGAACCGACCAGCCAATAGGGCTCGTCCATGCTGTACCGCTGACGGTACAGGTAGGTGTTTCCCACCTGGTCGGCGAAGTGGCCGTAGCCCTTCTCCTCGCCGAGCTCGCACAGGGCCCGATGCATCTCGTCCTCGACCTCGGTGTAGCCGAGCCGGGTCACGCCGCCCGACTCGCAGCTGCCGATGCCGTAGAACCGGTCGAAAAGGTATTCTGCATACTCAACGTCTTCGATAGCGTGCCGCATAGCTTCTCCTTTCACATATCGGCATAGTAATCCAACGCGCCGCACCAGCTCCAACTACCACCGAAACCGCACTTCACAGGCAGAAAGCGCAGTTTATGCGCCGCGATGGGCCCACGCAACCGACGCTCTCCCGGCCGTTGTATTTCAGGAACGTAAATTCTGCAATAAACCCTTGCAAATATTCGGTATGAGAGTATTTTCATTGAAAGTTTGACCACTTGCGGAATGGGATGGAAATCACTATGCCACACAAAGAAAAAGCTTCCGAGATGAAGCACTACGCCGGCAAAGCCGTGTTCTCCGCGGCTATCGGCCACGCGCTCGACGGCCTGGACCTCATGATCTTGAGCTTCGCGCTCTCCGGCATCATCGCCACCTTCGGCGTTGACAACGCCACCGCCGGCTCGCTCACGTCCATCACGCTAGCGGGCGCCTTCCTAGGCGGCCTGGTCTTCGGCACGCTGGCCGACAAGCTCGGCCGCATCAGGGTGCTCACCTACTCGGTCATCTTCTTCGGCGTGTTCACCCTGTGCTCGGCCTTCGCCCCCAACTTCGAGCTGATGGCGCTGTTCCGCTTCCTGGCGGGCCTGGGCATCGGCGCCGAGTTCGGCCTGGGCATGGCCATCGCCTCCGAGGTTTCCAGCCCCGCTAATCGCGCGAAGGCAACTTCCGCCGTCGGCCTGGGCTTCCAGGTAGGCGTGCTGGTCGCCTCGCTTGCCTCCGCGCCCATCATCGCCGCGTTCGGCTGGCGCGGCCTGTTCGCGGTCGGCGTCGTTCCCGCCATCGTCGCCATCATCATCCGCGCGTTCGTTCCCGAACCGCCCATCTTCGAGGAGCACAAGGCCTCCGGCAAAAAGCACGGCAATCTGGCCAGCCTGTTCAACTCGCCCACACGCATCAAGTACTCCGTGATCATCATCATCCTGTGCACCGTGCAGAACGCCGGCTACTTCGGCATCATGACTTGGCTGCCGAAGTACCTCAACGGCGAGCTGGGCCTGAGCCTGACCTCCACCGGCATGTGGACCGCCGTCACCGTCATCGGCATGATGATCGGCATCTCGGTGTTCGGCTGGCTGGCCGACAAAGCCGGCCGTCGCCCCGCGTTCTGGACCTTCCAGATCGGCGCCGCCGTCATGATCATCATTTACAGCCAGCTGACCAACCCCACGGCGCTGCTGTTCGGCGGCTTCTTCATGGGCATGTTCGCTAACGGCATGATCGGCGGCTACGGCACGCTGATCGCCGAGCTGTTCCCCACCGAGGTGCGTGGCACGGCGCAGACCGCGCTGTACAACGCCGGCCGCTTCATCGGCGGCGCGTCGGCCCCGGTTGTCATCCCGATCATCGCCGCCGGCCACGGCTTCGGCTTCGCCATCGGCTGCGTGGCCTGCATCTATGTGGTCGCGTTCATCGCCATGTTCTTCCTGCCCGAGAAGAAGGGCTCCGACCTGGAGTAACGGGCTGCAAAGTAGGCTGGCGCGCCGAGTGTGCTATGTCGGTTCGACCGCGCTTGCAAGTTTGCAAAGGCGTCGTCCCTGCAAGGGGCGGCGCCTTTTTGTTTCTGCCAGGGTTTTCCGCTGCTGCTGCCCAACCACCGTTCCCAGCGTTACATGCAGGCCCAGGCATCAAAAAAGCCCCTGCGCAGCACACGCAGGGGCTTTCAGCTACCTGTTTAAGAAAGCGGTGGGTTACAGACGAACCACGTTGCTTGCCTGGAGCTTGCCGTTCTGACCAGTGGTCACGTCGAAGGAAACAGCCTGGCCCTCGTCGAGGGTCTTGAAGCCGTCCATCTTGATCTCAGAGAAATGCACGAACAGGTCCTCGCCGTCGTTCTGAGAGATGAAGCCGTAACCCTTCTCGGGGTTAAACCACTTAACAGTACCTTCCGCCATTTTAAATCCTCTTTTCTCTCCCGCGCTATCGCACGGGGGTAACACTGCGCGTTGCATGGCGGCAACACTCGCCCTCACCTCGAGAGCACGCGTTCCATCATACGCTAATAGCCGGGGAAAACGTCTGGGAATCTGGCAGGGCGGAAAGAATTAACGCTGGGTTATCAACGCGGCCGCGATCGGCTGCCAGGCAGGAGAGGCGACCCGAACGGGAGCGACAATCAAACGGCATGCCGATTAAACCTAATCCCCTTTTTCGTAAGTTGCTGCCAAAAAATGCTCGAGTGTATGTTCTCGCAGTGTATCTGGGGCATGACCGGGCAATATCGCGTAACGAACGCACGCATTTGCGCCTTCTTAGCAGAGCAACGAAGCGATTACCATCTTGCGCGCCCGTCTTTACACGCACTCGCACGTTTTTTGACAGCTTCTGGCAGGAACCCTCCCGAAAACGGTTCGGCACTGCGAGCAAAAGCGCCAACCGGACCTGTCGGCGAGTAAACCGGCGAGCTGCCCGCTGACATGCAACAGTCCAAGCGATCCGCTGCCGCCGTTATTTCGCGCGCAACTCCCAGAAGACTACGGCGCTAGCGGCGCTATCTCGCGCGCAGCTCCCAAAACGCTACGGCACTGGCGGCGGCGACGTTGAGGCTGTCCACGCCGTGGGCCATGGGGATCTTCACCGTATAGTCGCAGGCGGCGATGGTCGAGGGGAACAGGCCCGCCCCCTCGGTGCCGAGCACCATCGCCAATCGCTCGCACTCGGCAAGCTGCGGGTCGCCTAAGGCCAGCGAGCGGTCCTCGAGCGCGAGCGCCGCTACCTTGAACCCGGCCGCATGCAGCAGCGGAATTCCCTCGGCGGCCCATTGGCGCTGCGTGCCGATGCGCGTCCACGGCACCTGCAGCACCGTGCCCTGGCTTGTACGGCTGGCGCGGCGGAAGAGCGGGTCGTGGCACGAAGGCGTGACCAGCACGGCATCGATGCCGAACGCGTGCGCCGCACGGAACGCGCTGCCGATGTTGGCATAGTTGCCAACATCCTCGAGCACGGCAACGCGGCGAGCGCCGGCGAGCAGCTGCGCGGGATCGAGCAGCGCGGGGCGCTCGAACGCGGCCACGGGGCCGCGCACGATTTTGTAGCCGGTGACCTGGGAAAACAGCGAGTCGGGAACGCGCAGCGCCGGGCAGTCGGGGTGTTGCGCGAGCAGCTTGCGAGCAAGCGGCGCGGCGTCATCAGCCCAAGACTCGCTTACCAGAAAGGAGCGCGGGCGGACGCCGGCCTCGACGGCCGCCGCGATGACCGCGCGCGACTCCGCCATGAACAAACCGGCGGGCACGTCGGGCCAAGTAGCCAAATCGGCATCGCGCACACGCGCATACGGCGCCAAACGTGCATCGTTAACGCAGGTCAGATGCTCATACGGCATAGAGTTGTCCTTTCTTTGCCAGGCGTTTGCAGCAAGGCCATCGCATCGCCTGCAAGGGCCGAGCAGTCGCGAGGGTCGGCAAGTTGTAAGGCTCGCGCGGGTCGGGGTCTGCGCTGCGGCGAGCCTATTGCTGCAGCAGAGTTCGACTAGTTTGCGCGATTTGCTCGCGCAGTTCGGCGGGGTCGTCGCCTCGCAAGACCGCAAGCTGGGCCAACGTTTCCTCGAGCAGTTTGCGCACTCGGGCGGCACTCCACGGCGCGCCCGCGGACGCGGGTTCGTCGGTCTCGAGCAGCAACCGGTCGGCCGGAACGGCCTGCGCGTAGGCTCGTCCGCGTTTCGATTGCAGCATGCGCGGGTTCACGCTGAAGTAGCAGCCCGCCCGCCGCGCGCGCGTGAGCTGGTCGGACGTGCCGGAAAACCAATGGATGATACAGGCGTTGCCCACCATGGCGCCAAGCGCACTCGCACGTTCAAGCTCATCAAGCACGTCATCGACCGCACGCACGGCATGCACGGACAGCACCTTGTCGCCCGTTCGAGCGCACGCATGAGCGACACACGCCAGCGCATCAAGCTGCACCTCGCGCGTAGCAATATGGGCTGGCGAAAA
Organism: uncultured Coriobacteriaceae bacterium; assembly: GCA_900550055.1. Lineage (GTDB taxonomy): Bacteria > Actinomycetota > Coriobacteriia > Coriobacteriales > Eggerthellaceae > Senegalimassilia. Next base: position 29,035 of record URQU01000020.1, read on the forward strand.
GTCCAAGCCCACTTCGCCAACGAACCGATTGCGCGCAACAAGACCGTACAAGCGATCCCAATTAGCAGCGACGTCGTATTCGCCAACCCACCAGGGATGCAGACCCGCACCCGTGCGCACGTTGCCCGTGCCGGCAAGCGCAACCCGCTGCTCGGCGAACTCCGCCGGCGTCACCGTATTCGAGAACGCACCCACGCCAGCGGCCGCAAGGGCCCGCGTCGCCTGTACCGCATCTTCGCAAAACCCCAGGTGACAATGCATATCGAAATAAGCGGGCGCGTCCATGCTCATGCGCCCCCGACAACCAGGCGCACCACCTTGGTGGACAAGCCATAGCGCTGCTTCACGTCAGCGAGCTTCGCAAAATGCGCCGTGCCCGTATGCGCTTGCTGCGCCTCGCTGCTCGACCAACGCTCTAACAAAAGAACCTGATCAGGCGCATCGACTGGCAGCAAGTACTCATACTGCAAACAACCTTGCTCCGCGCGACTCGATTCCGCCATGCGCAGCTGAGCCAAATCGCGCAGAAGGTCATCGCGTTCGCCCACGGTTACCGTATAGCGAACCTGAAAGAATACCTCATCGTTCATGAAAGCCTCCCCCATAGCCCTTACGCCTCGGGCACTTGGGCTATCTCGCAGAGCACCTTGCCTGCCAGCATCTGGCCGAAGATCGGCGGCATGAACGATGCCGTGCCCAGGTTGGTGCGCTCGCGGCGCTCGGCGCCCTCCACGGCGGGGCGCTTCACCGGCTCCTCGCACGAGTACAGCACGCGCAGGCGGCGGATGCCGCGCTTGCGGCACTCCTTGCGCATGACGCGCGCAAGCGGGTCGTTGCGCGTTTCGGAGACGTCGGCGAAGCGCAGGCACTCGGGGTGCAGCTTGTTGGCGCCGCCCATGCTGGAGATGAGCGGCATCCCCGTGCGGTCGGCGTACTCGGCGATGGCCAGTTTTGCGGAAACGGAGTCGATGGCGTCGATGAGCATGTCGACTTTCCCCAGGTAGCGATCGAGCAGCGGCGCCACGTCGTCGGCGCGCAGGAACATGTCGAGCGCCTCGACCTGGCAATCGGGGTTGATGTCGTGCACCATGTCGCGCACCACCTCGTGCTTTTTGCGGCCGAGCGTGCTATGGAACGCGATGGCCTGGCGGTTGATGTTGGACAGCCCGACGATGTCGTGGTCGATGACGATCAGATGTCCCACGCCGCCGCGCGCAAGCGCCTCCACGCAGTTCGAGCCCACGCCGCCCAGGCCGATGACCATGACTGTGGCCGCCTCCACGCGGTCGAGGCCGGCGCTGGTCATGATGACCTCGAGCTTCTCGGTGGGCGTACCGCGGCGCGTGCGGACGCGCAGCGACTCGGCGATCTCCTCGCGCGTACGCGGCGCCGCGGCCGCAGCGCCGGCGGAAAGGGCAAAAGCCCTTGGCGAAGCACCCGCACGCGAAGCAGATACGGAAGAAGGGGCGCCGCCCGCCGGGGAGTCAACCGCAGAAGCGGCGGCAGTCGCCGCGACATCAGCCGCCGGAGCACCGGCGCCCGCCGCCCCGCCCAAAGCCGCCTCATCCGCGATAGTCGCATTCTTGCTGTTCACGTTCTCTGCCATGCCGCCCCTTTCGCGCGCGCCGCAAAAGCGGCGGTTTCGTGTTTCGCGTTCATCCTAGCATCACGGACGTGCCCAACCCTCCAACAGCCGGCATCACCACGGAAGAAGGGGAAGCGCGAGCGCAAAACGCCGGCGTTCGCGCACGCTCGCAAGTTGAGAGAACGCAAAAGCCCCACGTGTGCGCAAACTCGCAAGTTGAGCGGACGCAAAAGCGGGGCGGGCGCGATCGATTTGCGCCCGCCCCGCCTGCCTGTTACGAAGCCGTGGTGGAACTTGCGGAGCCGCTGGCCGAGGACCCGGACGAGGAGCCGCCCGTGGACCCCGCGGAGCCGCTGCTCGACGAGGAGCTTCCCGTCCCTGTAGAGCCGCCGGTCGAGGAGCCGCTCGACGAGCTGCCGGAGTCGCTTGCGCCGCCGCTGCCGGAGCCGCCGGTTTGCGAACCGGATGTGCCGCCGGAACCGGTCGAGCCGCCGGTGGTGGAACCCGTCGAGCTGCCGGTGCCGCTCGCGCTGCCCGACTCCGTACCGCTGGTCGACGACCCGCCGGTGCTACCGGACCCGGAAGCCGAGCTATCCGACGACGCGGTGCCGTCCTGATGCACGGGCGCGGCGGAATCCTTCGTGGAGGTGCCTTGCTGGTCCTGCGTGGACTGCTGGGATTTGCCGCTCTGCTTGCCCTTCGTCGTGGAACCGTCGTCGGTTTGCGACGTCGAGGTGCCGGTGAACAGCGGCTCGGTCTTGGTGCCCACGCCTTCACCCGCCGTCACCAAATTGATGATGCCCGCGGAAATGGCCACCGCGGCCAGGGCCGACACCACCGACACCGCAATCACGCCGCGCTGCATGCGCTGGCGGCGCAGATGCTCGGCGCGGCCGCGCAGCACGCCCGTCTCGCCGCTTTCGCGCAGGTCGCGCACGCTGCGGGTGGGGGTTGCGGAAGCGGCCGGATCGTCGTTTGCGGCGGAATCACCGGACGCGGGCACCGCGCCCATCACGCGTGTCGCAGAGGAGCCGCCCGCGACTTCCGGCATCACGCGGGTTTCGCCCTCGGCTGCGGAGGACCCCGCCTCATCGAGCGGATTCAGCTCGCGCAGCTTGTCGGCGGAAGCCTGCAGAAACCGCTTGTACACCTGCGACGCGACGGTGGACACCACCGAGCCTACTGCCACGCCGATGACCGAGCCGGCGATGCCGATCTTCGACGACAGCAGCATCGACGTCACCGCCGCCAACGCACCGGCGGCCACCTGCGGCACCGACAGGCCTTCGAGCAACCCGCCTAGCCCTTTGCGCTTGGGCGCCTCCTCCGCTTCGGCGGCTGCTGCGGCCACGGCTGCGTTCGCGCCGAACGCAGCATTTGCGCCGTATTCACCACGCACTCCGGACGCGACGCTCGCACCCGGCGTCGCAAACGCCCCGTTCGCGGCGTGCGCACCAGGCACGGCGCTCGCGGCATTCCCGCCATTCCCACTGGAAACGACAAACGGCACCGCCACCCGCTGCGTCGGCGCCGGGCGACCCTGAAGCGAGTACGGCGCCTGGGCCGTTTGCGCGGGCCTATCGGCACGCAGGGGCATTTGCCGCGTTTCGCCCGGCGCCGGCATCCTCGTATCCTTACCCACGTTTTGCGGGTTTTCCTGCATATGCGCCATGAGCAACCTCCTCATGCTCGCGTTTTCCTGAGCGCGATTGGCGATCATCGCGCTCGAACCTTGTATCAAGCTGAAGGCTACGCGCTTCGTCACCGCCCCGATACCCTTTCAGCGAACATTCACCGAAGCGATACCGACCCGTCAAACAACAAGCGCCGAATCCGCAAAAGCAGGCCGAGCAGATTCCCAGTCCGGCGTCCCAGCTTGGCACTCTACGCATACGGCGACGACCCCCTTCCGACGCCATGCGCAACAGGCTCAAAGCGAAGAAGCAACTTCTGGGCGGTTTCGTAGGCAATGCCG